>DASYPX010000345.1:0-5136 GCA_036006125.1 Pyrinomonadaceae bacterium
GAAATCAACATTAGCGCGTTTCACTTGGGTCGTCGCGAGCGGGGCGGGGAAGCGATGGCGATAATTGAAGTCGACGCGCCAATCGATAAGTCAACAGTCGATCAGCTCCTCGCGTTGGAGCCTGTTATTTCTTTGCGTCAGATCAAACTCTAACGTTTCTTGCTAGTCCTCTTCCGCGTCTTCGCTGCTTTCTTCGCTGCACGTGAACGCGAGGCTGCCGAACGTTTCTTCGCCGCTTGCTTAGCCTGCCGCGATAACGCTAGTTTCGATGCCGCGCGATGTGGCTCGCGCTTCAAGGCCGCTCTTGTCGCCCGGGCACGCTTTGCGGATTTCTTCTTCGCGCGTTTCTTACCTTTGCGAAGATCACGCTGCGCCTGCTCCTTCACCTTCTTCGGTCCTCGTTTTGGCGGCTGCAACTCCACACCGGCACGTCGAGCTTTTGACAATCCGATCGCAATCGCTTGTTTCGTCGATCGCGCGCCGTGTTTGCCTTCGCGAACATGTTCGATCTCTTCACGCACAAATTCCCCGGCTTGGGTACTGGGCGATTTTCCTTCGCGCTTGTCCTGCTGAGCGCGCTCCAATGTCTCCTTTTCGGGCATGGCCACTCCTTTCAAAAAAGGGAAGCGCAAGCAGCATGCCCGCGAAATCACAAGAATTAACAAATCGCGTCTCGAAAAAGGTTGGTGTCTGAGATAAACTCCCGGCGCTTCTCGCGTCATGGCGGATTCAAAAGAACATCTGAATGGTGACGACGGAACGCCTCGGGGCGCAGGTCCAGTCGATCCGGAGCCGGCAAGGCTTTCGCGCAAGCGCATCGACTCCGTCGATCTTCTGCGTGGCATCGTGATGGTCATCATGATGCTCGACCACACGCGCGACTTTGTGCACGTGGGCGCGTTCACTTTCGATCCAACCGATCTGACGCGAACCACGGTTCCGTTGTTTTTCACGCGGTGGATCACCCACTATTGCGCGCCCGTCTTTGTCTTTCTCGCTGGCACAGGCGCTTACCTTCAGTTCGTGCGCGGCAAAAGCAAATCTGCACTCTCGAAGTTTTTGATTACCAGAGGTCTCTGGTTAATTCTGCTTGAGCTAACTGTGGTTCGAATGGGCGTGTTCCTTAACGCCGACTATCGATTCCTCGGCTTCCTGCAGGTCATCTGGGTCATTGGCATCTCGATGATCGTGTTGGCCGCCTTAATTCATCTTCCCCTTAAAGTCACTGCCACGTTCGGGGTGGCGATGATTTTTCTCCATAATCTGCTGGATCGATTTCAAGTGTCGGGTTGGCGGGGTCCCGGTACGCCAATTCCGAGTATCTGGGGCAAACTTTGGATTCTCCTTCATCAGCCGTTTTCGCCATTTCCGGTCCTGCCCGTGCTCAGCCCGGTGGTAGTGGCGATTTACAACATCATTCCCTGGGTGGGAGTAATGGCGGCCGGATACGCATTTGGAAAAATCTACGAAATAGACGTCGCGCGGCGAAGGCGCTGGCTGCTCGCCATGGGTTGGGGCGCCACCGTGCTTTTCGTCCTTGTTCGGGCGATAAATATCTATGGGGATCCGGCACGTTGGTCGGCACAGAAGAATGCAGTCTTCACGGTTCTTTCTTTTCTCAACACGACCAAGTATCCTCCGTCGCTCCTCTTCTTGCTGATGACCCTCGGTCCGGCGATGATTGCGTTGGCGCTGTTCGAATCAGCAACTAATATTCTGGGGCCGCTGCGCAATCCTCTGGTGGTCTTCGGGCGCGTGCCATTGTTCTTTTATGTGCTTCAGTGGTACACCGCTCACTTGTTGGCGATTGCTCTTGGGTGGCTCGCGGGACAACCAGTCGCCTTTCAGTGGGCAAGTCCAATTGATAAGTTCACCCAACCAGCGCCCGCAGGAGTCGGCTTTCGTCTGTGGGTCGTCTATCTTTGCTGGCTCGGTGGCGTGCTGCTGCTTTATCCGCTCTGCAAATGGTTCGCGGGAGTGAAGGCCCGCCGGCGTGATTGGTGGCTGTCTTACCTATAGTCACACGAGGAAAAGAAATGAGACTCTTGCTTTTATCGATTCTGGCCGTGGCGCTCTTAACTTTCGCGTGCGCTGATCCTGCCGCGAACAAGACAAAGGCAACAGTGGGCAACGCTGCGCCCGAAAGCGCGGCTGCAAAACCGGCGAACGCGGAGACGCTGCCAATTAGTACAGAGAATTCGAAAGTCGAATTCGTGGCCGCGAAAGTCACGCGCAGCCACAACGGCTCGTTCAAGAAGTTTTCGGGAACAATCGATTTGGTAAATAACAAGCCTGAAGACAGCCGCGTCAGCATCGACATCGAAGCGAACTCAGTCGAAACGGACGAGCCCGACCTAACGAAACATTTACAGACGCCGGACTTCTTTGATGTAGCGAAATATCCAAAGGCTACTTTCGATTCAACGAAGATCGAACCAGGCAGCAACGATCTCGGCAGGCAGTCCTACATGGTAACCGGCAATTTCGAACTTCACGGCATCAAGAAAGCGATCACCTTCCCTGCGACGATTCAGATCGCGAATGATAAGGTAACTGTTAGTGCCGAGTTCTCCATTAACCGAAAGGATTGGAACCTCACCTATCCCGGCAAGGCGGACGATTTAATTCGCGATGGCGTCGTGATAAAACTGAACGTCAGCGCTCCACGAAAGAAGTGATCGAGCCATCGCATGCTGAACGACGCTGTTAGTCACTATCACGAATTACTAAAAGACCCCGTCCTCGCGCAAAGCTCGCTTGAGTTTCTTGATAGAGGTCTGGAACGCGCGAAGTTGATCTTCGGCGGCCGTCGTCTCTCGCCTTATCTACGTCCGCACTTCATAACTAAAGAGGATTTTACCCAGGTCGTTCGCGTCTGTGAAACGATCTGGAGCGCCATCGAAAAAGTTAAGGATGCCGCCGTTGCAGATGAATCGTTGCTCGATGAACTGGGCTTAACGACAATCGAACGCGAGTTGGTGAAGATTGATCCGGGTTATCGCGCGGTTTCGCCGACGGCGCGTCTCGATTCCTTTCTGACAGATGAAACGTACAGTTTTGTCGAGCTGAATGGGGAAAGTCCCGCTGGAATCGCATACGGTGACGCGGCATTCGCAATCTTCGAAGCGTTGCCGGTGATGAAACGTTTCGCCGAAAAGTACGACGTGCGGCGTTTTGAAGGCAGTCCGTTGATGTTGAAGGTGCTCCTCGATTGTCACCAGGAGTTTCTCGGTCGAAAACCTGATCGCGCGCCGCACATCGCAATCATCGACTTGAAAGGGATGCCGACGCAGAAGGAGTTTGAACTCTTCCGCGAATATTTCGAATCGCAAAGTTGTCCTTCAATCATCGCCTCGCCTGATGAACTGGAATTCACGGACGGTCGCCTGCGCGTGCGCGATTTCGAAATCGATATCGTTTACAAGCGGCTCCTGGTTAATGAATATCTCCCGATCATGAAGGAACAGCCGGCGTTGCTCGACGCATACCGCGCCGGGGCCGTCTGCATGGTCAACGGCTTTCGCTCAAAGATCATTCATAAGAAAGCTTTGTTCGCTGTTTTAACCGACGCGCGCTTTAAGTCGCTCTTTACTTCGGACGAACAACAAATGATTGCCGGACACGTGCCCTGGACACGGAAAGTGCGCGCCGGAAAATCAGACTACTACGGCGATCAGATCGATCTGCTTGAATTCATCAGCGACCGCCGCGATCGGCTCGTGTTGAAACCGAATGATGACTACGGCGGGCACGGAATCTACATCGGCTGGAACATTGACGAGATTGGCTGGGACGAAGCGATTCACAACGCGCTCGCGAATGGCGATTATCTGGTTCAAGAACGGGTCCAAACCGGGCGCGAAACATTTCCGGCGCTCACGCCTGATGACAAGATTCAGTTCGTTGAACAACTCGTCGATCTCGATCCGCTCCTGTTCAATGGGAAAGTAGGATCGGCATTTACTAGACTATCTTCAAACGAGCTTGCCAACGTCACGGCGGGCGGTGGGATGGTTCCCACGTTTGTAATCAGTAAGAAGTAGTATCCAGATTGCGCAGATTAAACAGATTAACCAGGACGACTAAGGGCGCCCCTCTTGCATCAGCGCAGCCAGCGTTTCAAGTGTTTGCTTCGTGAGTTTTTAATCTTCGAAATCTGCGTAATCTGTGGATTATTCTTTCCGCGTTGACACTATCAACCGGACGCGTTACTGTGTAATCCCGTGACTCACACGGGTTCAAATTCCCAAATAAAATCTGTTGCAGTAATCCCTGCTCGCTACGGCGCGACGCGTCTTCCCGGCAAGCCTTTGCTCGAAATTGCGGGCAAACCGCTGATTGTATGGGTAGCCGAACGCGCGCGGTCGGCAAAGACGATTTCCCGGACGATTGTCGCCACAGACGACCCGCGGATCGTCGATGCGGTCAATGCCGCAGGGTTTGATGCGGTGATTACTCGCGCAGATCATGCGACGGGAACCGATCGCGTCGCCGAGGTCGCGCACAACCTGCGCGCCGACATCATCGTGAATGTTCAGGGCGACGAGCCTTTGATCAGTCCCGAAACGATCGATCGTGCGGTCAATGCATTGATAGACGATCCCGACTCGCAAATGTCCACCACGTGGGAGGCGATCACCGAAGAGACCGACGCCACGAATCCTTCAGTGGTGAAGGTGACCTTTGATGAAAACGGCTACGCGACGAATTTTTCGCGCAATCCGATTTCTAATTCGCGCAATCCGATTTCTAATCAGACCGATAAAAAAAGCGGCTTGACCGAAAGCAGTCCCGAGAAGTCGGGGCTGCTTTTTGATTTTAAGAAGCATACAGGGCTCTACGCGTATCGGCGAGATTTCCTGCTGGCATTCGCGCGGTGGCCGCAATCAGAGAACGAGCGCAAGGAGTCACTCGAGCAGTTGCGGGCCCTCGATCATGGCGTGAAGATCAGAGTCGTGGAAGCCGCGTCGCCATCAATTGGCGTGGACACGCTGGAAGATTTGGAAAAAGTGCGGAGTATCGTGTCAGAACCGCCTGCGTTAGCGGGCGGACAAAGCAGCGGGGCAGTCAGATGACCGCGAGTGATTGGATCTGGATTGGAGTTATCGCCGTCGTAATCATCGGTCTATTGATCAT
>DASYPX010000346.1:0-14952 GCA_036006125.1 Pyrinomonadaceae bacterium
CCCACATCGGCCCGATAATCTTGTGTTTGCCCTTGTCCTTGATAGAGCCAGCCGAAATTGCGGCCGGTGTAGTCCCAGACCCCGGAATAGGCAAACCCGTTGCCCTGCCGGTAGTAATTTCGCGTCGGGCCATTAACGAAGCACGGTTCTGTCGGTCCGGGCGTGTGTTCGTTTTTCTCCGGTTCGAAGAAACAACGGCGCGAACTAGTGCCGATAACCTGAAACGACGCGACCGTCTTGGGATCGACTTGAAAGCGCCCGTCAATCCCAAAAAGCTGGTTGTGCTTTTCAATGAAGTTGTAGCTGGTCGCAATCAATCCGATATTCGACGCCGTGCCAACATCGCGTTTGAGTCGCAGCACTCCAATGAACGCATTCTTGTTAATGAATCGCTCGTTGACCGGATCCGCCTTTTCATCGGTGCTGAAGTTTCCGGGCGCGTTGTCGCTCGCCAATAGAAAGCCGAATGTATTTCGGCCACGCTTGCCGGTGAGTTTCATCGCCGCGTCGGGATCGACGATCGCGCGCGTGTGAACGACTTGCAACCGAGTCTGAAAGATGTCGATGCCTTCGAGAAAGAAAGGCCGCTTTTCTTCAAAGAAGATCGGAAAGCGCTGGTTCGCCGTTACGACAGTTTCATCCGCTTCGACCTGCGCGAAGTCAGGATTTAACGCCATGTCGAGTGTCAGATTCGGCGAGATACCCAGTTTCATCGTCAAACCCGCGTCGAAGTGGAGTGGCTCGTTCACGAAACGCCCTGGGTCGATTCCCGTCGCCCCTGGCGGAAGCGCCGGCACGCGTTTGCCGGTTTCGGAAACAGTGGCACTCGGAATCAACTCGAGTGTTCGTTCAGTCGAAATCCCTTCCAAGCCCGTGATGTGACCTTCCTGGCTGAGTTGCGAAGCAATCTCGCGTGACTGTGGCATCCATCCATCCATCTCATCGTTGAAGCGGAAGAAATTTCTGACGATGTTGAACCCCCAAAGCTTGCCTTTTCCTGCTTCGTAGCGCAGGGACTTGAACGGAATCGCCACTTCGACTGTCCACCCGTCATCGGTCAACATGCCCTTCGACTGCATCAGGATGTCGACGCTGGTATCTGTCCCTGAGCCTTCGGTCAGGATTCCGTCTTCTTGAATGCCGAGCGGATTCCAACCGAGAACATATGCGCGACGCTGATCGTTGAACGTGTCGAGAAAGATGCGCACATTGTCCTCGCCGAAGACGTCGTCACGCTTTGCGACTGTGGCACGCACGTTGTTCGGTTCGTCGAAGCAGTGAAACCCGAGGTAAAGGAACTTGTTGTCATAGCCCATCATCGCGATCGTCTGGCGCGATGGCGCAATGTTGTCGCCCGGGCTTGTCTGAATGAAATCTTTGAAGACTGTGGCTTGTTGCCACACATCATCATCCAGCTTGCCGTCGATAACCGGCGGCTTGTCAAAACGCGTAATGCGAATGGGCACGGATTTTTCCGGCGGAATCGAGACTTTATGTCTGGAATTGGATACTGGCGTCTGCGCGGTCGCCACAACGACTGCGCATACCAAGATGAGAATCAGCAGGAGTGACTTCGTAATTTCCACACGCTCGCGAACCTTTTCGTCCGCGCTGCGGAGTTTAACCGAAGCTCTTGCGGATCAGATAGGACATTTTGATGAAAAAGGTTCGACCGTTGCGACGGAAGCCTGGTTCGAGTTGGCCGGTGAACGGATTAAAGCCGTTGCGATTCATGTCGTCATTGTAGCCGACATAAAACGCGGTGCCGGGATTTGGCGTCCAGCCAAAAAGAAACTGCCCGCGAATATTCGAAGCGAGAGTGTCGTAGTCCACACGCGCTCGCGCAAAGATAAACCGCGTGAACTGATACGTTCCGCGCAAAGAATAGATGTTGTCGTCAAACGCGACTAAAGCGGTGTCGTAGCGGCGCAGACGTGACTTGTTGTAATTAAGCGTGAGGCTCAAGGCGCCGGTCGGATTGTAAGTAAAGAAGCCGTTGAGATCGATTGCCTGTCCGGGTCCGGGATCGAGCGGCGCGCCCTGCCCAAATTGGAGCGCCGCCGGACTAACGCGTGGAAATCGATCCCCGCCACCGAAATCATAGTCCATCGCGCCATAGCCAAAGTTCGCAAAGAAGTTGAACGAATAGGTCTTGCTGGGCGTGGCGCCGCCGCCAATAAACCAAACTTTGTCGTAAGCCGCACGCGTCGGTTCACCAAAAAATGCGCCGCTTTGAAAAGAAGTGCGCTTCGGACCAAACTCTTCCTCGTAGTCCTTTTCGTAGCGATCGTCAAACCCGCCACCAAAAAACGACTGCTTTTGAAAATTGAAAAACGCATGAGCGCCCGTCGCGCCGCCCTGTATGCGTCCATTCCAATCGTAAAGAACGTTATTAAAGCTTTCGACATTCCACGAAACGAACCGGGCTTTCTGTTTCGGGGTCGAATTCCAGGACACATAAAAGTCGTCTTCGTTCGTGTTAGTGCGGCGGACAAAACCGAGGTCGGATCGAAAATCCGCTGTGCGACCAAAGGCCTGGCCTTGTATGAAGAGGTGACGCCCCGACTTTGTGTAATTCGCAAGATAACCGAGGCCATTGCCGGTGCGGTAAACCATGCGCCGGTTACAGAAAATCAGTTCACGTCCCGTCAGGCCATTGCACGCCACGCTCCGGTCTAGTTCCGGATCGCGGAACCAGCGACGCGAAGTGGTACCAACCAAATGCAAGGTCAAAGTCGTCTGCGGATCGAGTTTGAAACGCCCATCGACCCCCAGAATCTGATTGTGTTTCTCCGGAAAGTTATATGACGTCGCGACCATGCCGATGCTGTTCTCTTTGCCGACATCGCGCTTCAAACGCAGCACTCCCTGATAGGCCTTCTTGTCCAGCAAAGGAAAGTTAAAGGGATCGAGGCGCTCGTCGCCTGTGAACGTCCCGGGACCGCGATCGGCCGCGAACATTAGTCCGTATGAATTGCGACCTGATTTACCCACGAGCTTCGCTGCCACCAGCGGATTAATGATCGTACGCGTGTGCACTACGTTCAGCGGAAGCTGAAACAGATCGATGCCTTCGAGAAAGAAGGGGCGCTTCTCTTGAAAGAAGATTGGGAATCGTTGGTTCGTCGTGACGACCGTCGCGTCGGCTTCGACCTGCGCGAAGTCAGGGTTAATCGCAAGGTTGACCGTCGAGTTCGCATTCAGCGTGTACTTGGCCGTCAATCCGAGATCAAATTTGATCGGCTCATTAACCATGCGGCCGGGATCGTTCGGAATAAAATTGAAGTGCGGCAGCAGTTTTCCGGTTTCAGAGACGGTGATACTCGGAATCAGCTCCAGCGTTCGTTCCGCCGAGATTCCTTCAAGGCCCGTGATGTGACCCGCTTGATTCAAAAGGCCGTTAATGTCACGCGAAATCGGCATCCACGAATCCTGCTCGCCGTTGAATCGTTGAATGATGCGAAAGATTTGAATGCCCCAGAGCTTGCCTTTGCCGGCTTCGTAACGCAAAGACTTGAACGGTATCGCCACCTCAACGACGTAACCGTCTTCAGTCAGCGCGCCCTTCGATTGCATGACGATATCGACGCTGAAATCGACGTTCACGCCCTCTGTGCGAATGCCGTCCATCTGTATCCCGAGCGGATTGAAGGCAAGCACATAGGCCTTTCTTTTATCGTTGAAGGTATCCAGCAGCACGCGGATGCTGTCTTCAATTCCATTCAAGACATCGTCGCGCTTAGCAACCGTCGCGCGCACTTTGTCCGGCTCATCGAAACAATGAAACGCGATGTACAGCGTCTTCGCGTCGTAACCAATCATGGTCTCGGTCGGCTTCGACGGCGCGACGTTGTCGCCCGGACTAGTCTGATAGAAGTCTTTGAAAACGGCCGCGGTCTTCCAAACATCATCATCCAGACGGCCGTCGATCACTGGGGCCTTGTCGAACTTTGTAATGCGAACGGGCTGTATCTTTTCCGCCGGCACCACCCGTCCGCGACCGGCCGCCGGCTCACTTGCATTCGTTCCCTCGGTTGAACTGCCGTTGGGTGTGGTAGCCGGCTGAGGCGAAGGATTCGGCGTTGCGGTGGGGGTTACGACAGCTGCGGCGGCGGTTAGCGCAAGACCAAAGACAAATACGACCGCGACTAAAGTTCGAGGCAGGTGCGCGTGGAGTAGCTCCGTGAAAGTCATGCAATTCCCCTGAACGCGAATTTAGTCCGTCCGCCGTTGCCCCGATGTTGTTGCGCGGGCTGCGCCGCTACTTTGTTAAGCGAGAACACATTGGGAAAACTGTTCAAGATGAACCAACGGGGCGAAGTTCTGTGCCGCCAAGAACTCAGAAACTCTTGCGGAACAGGTAAGACATCTTGATGAAGAACGTACGACCGTTGCGGCGAAATCCGGGAATGATCGAGCTGCTGATGGCGTTGAACCCGTAATTCAAATCGTCGTTGTAACCGGCGTAGAAAGCTGTGCCCGGATTGGGCGTCCAGCCGTAAAGAAACTGAGCGCGCACGCGTTGATTGAGCGTGTTGTAATCGACAATCGCGCGCGCAAAACTGAACTTCGTGAATTGATATGTCGTGCGCAGTGTGAAAATGTTGGTGTCGAAGGCCACGAGGCCAGTGTCCTTTCGCACGAGGCGATTCTTTACGTAGTTAAGCTGCATGCGCAGCTCGTTTGTAGGTTGATACGTGATGCCGCCGCTGAACTCGAACAAGTTGCCGGCGCCAGGATCGAGTGGCGCCAACTGGCCCAACAACAGCGCCGCGGGACTCACTCGCGGAAAGCGGCGGCCGCCACCAAAGTCCAAATCCAGATGATTCACGCGCCAAACCGCGCGGCCGTTGAATTGAATCTTCTTGTTGAACTGTGAACTGCCGGCGATGAAGAAATGGTTTTTGTGAACTGAGCGTTCGTCGTCCGGTCCGTAAAAAATCGCGCGGCAACGCTTCGCCGGATCGGGATCATTGATGCATGGCGCATTGCGCGAAACACCAAACTCCTCTTCGAGAATGCGCTCGTAAGCCGGTTCCCAGGCGAGACTGAAATAGGAATTACGCGGCAGCCGCCACTCGATGTAATTCTCGCTTTCCCAATTTTGAATTCGTCCCTGAAAGTCATAGCCGATCCAACTGAAGTTATGAATGCTGCGGCTGATGATTTTCTTTTTCGGATTCGGAGTGGTGTTGTGCCGCAAAAAGAAGCTATTGAAGTTGGTGTTGGTCCGGCCGAAGAACCCGACGTCCGCGCGGTAATCATGCGTATAGCCTTCGCCGTAAAGTTGCCATCCCCAGTGACGACCGGAAACATCGTATGTGGTTGAGTAACCGAAGCCATTGCCCGTGCGATAATTTGTCTTGGCCGTGAATGGATCGAAAAAGAAATTGCGCGACGTCGTACCCAGCGCCTGAAAATTGAAAGTCGTTTGCTTGTTGACACGAAATCGACCGTCGAACCCCCCGAGCTGGTTATGCTTCTCGATAAAGTTGTAGGTAGTCGCGATCATTCCGATCGTGCTGTCGCCTTTGCCAACGTCGCGCTTCAAACGCAGCACGCCGATGTAGGCGTTCTTATCGACGAACTTTTCGTTGTTGCAGATGACTGCGGGATTCAAACTGCGTCGTTCAATACATGACGAGAGAGCGCCGCGATCATCCGCACTTAAATTTCCCGGGCCGTTATCGCTCGCGCCCATCAATCCGAAAGTGGTCTTGCCTCGTTTACCCGAAAGCTTCACCGCGATGTCGGGATCAACAATCGTGCGCGTATGCACGGCGAGAATCGGCGTCTGGAAAATGTCGATGCCTTCCAAGAAGAACGGACGCTTTTCAGAAAAGAAAATCGGAAAACGCTGGTTCGTCGTGACGACTAGCTGATCTGCTTCGACCTGCGCGAAGTCAGGATTGACGGCAAGGTCCAGCGTCACTGTTGGCGTCAATCCAAATTTTGCTGTGACTCCCGCGTCAAGCTTCGCAGGTTCGTTAACGATACGTCCCGGATCGACGAGGGCCGCAGGCGTGCCGGGATAGACGCCGTAGCTGCGCACCTGACGACCGGTTTCCGAAATCGTCAAACTCGGAATGACTTCGAGCGTGCGTTCAGTGGAGATGCCTTCGAAACCGGTCAGGTGTCCCGCCTGGCCGAGCGTGTTCGCGACACTACGCGACACAGGCATCCATGAATCGAGTTCGTTGTTTAGTCGCTTAATGCGACGAAAGAAGTGCGCGCCCCAAAGCTTGCCCTTGCCGGCGGTGTAGCGAATCGATTTGAAAGGGATTGCGACTTCAACCGTCCAACCATCGCTCGTCACCATGCCTTTCGATTCCATGACGACATCAACGCTGAAGTCTTCGCCGCGACCTTCGGTAAAAGTTGCGTCGCCCTGAATGCCGAGCGGGTTGAAAAAAGCTTCAAACGCCTTTCGCTGATCGTTGAAAGTATCGAGAAAGAATCCAACGTAATCGTCAGAGAAGATATTGTCGCGACGCGCGACAGTGGCGCGCACTTTGTCAGGCTCGTCATAACAGTGGAAGGCGATGTAGAGGAATTTCGGATCGTACCCAAGCATCACCTCAGTGTGCTTTTGCGCCGGAACGTTGTCGCCCGGATCAATGTCGTAGAAGTCTTTCAGAACGACTGCCTGTTTCCAGACTTCGTCATCGAGTTTGCCGTCGATCACCGGCGGCTTTTCGAAACGTGCGATGCGAATCGGCTGTGCCTTTTCAGGCGGCACCGTAACGATGCCTGTCGACGTCTTTACTTCGATCGGTTTAGCCTCAGGCGTCGAAGCCGGAGATGGCGAGGGCACAGGTGTGGCGACGGCGGATTGAGCACGCACATGCAGACTGGCGGCAACCATGGCCAGCAGTGCGAGGAGGATTTTGACAGCGGCGATTTGACGCACGACTCGCAAACGATGCGAGGGATTGACGATGAAGGTCATCAGGCGCTGGCTCCGCGGCGTTCCCGGTATTACACGAACCAGCGTCAAAAAAGGTTCCGTGAAATTGGCTATGACTTGCGGTGTATTAAATCGATTCTTGCTGACACGAACAGGGCTCATTGGGATGTCCAATGTTACGCATGAGTTCGCTCAGTTGTTTGTTAAGAATTGTAAATTCGCGCGCGCGGAGACTAAGCGATCTTCAAGGTGGTGGGCGTCCCGAGTAGACGTTCGACCGTGGCAAGAAAGTTCTGTGGGTTAAGTGGCTTGGGCTCAAATGCATCGGCACCGGCCTGCAAGGAAAAAGTTGCCGTGCCTGTGCCGTATGCTGTCGTCACCAAAATTGGAACGCACTGCAATGATGGAGTATCACGAACGCGACGGACGACGTGCACACCATCGGCGCCCGGCATGCGAATGTCAGTGACGATCAGGTCAGGAGTCAGGAACAACGCAGTGTCGTAACCGTTCACGCCATTATCGGCGACCGTCACTTCATGGCCCCGCGATTCAAGTGCCATGCGCATTAATTCGCGCGAGATATCATCGTCTTCGATTACCAGGATTTTGGACATAGCTCCGCGTGACTTCCCTCGCTGCTTATCTGTCTTTGTATGGTAAGTAAACGCCGATTCGCTCGTCGCTTCCGCACAAAAAAAGAGCGTGAGCGAAGTGAGTTCGCTCACGCTCTGGCGCTGGGGTCAGGAGAAACTTACTTAGTGACCGGTGTAGCCGTCGGCATACCCATGCTCAAAGGCCATACGATAGTACTGTTGATAGAGATAACGATCGCCACGACTTGAGTTGTAGTCGCGAGTCGCCTTCTGGTACTCGCTGTGACCCTGAATGTTGTGCCCGCGATTCTTGCGAAAATCATCGCGGCCAGCCTTCACGCCATCGGTAAAGCCGGCATTCATCGCTGTCTGTCTCAACTCGAACGAGCCACCAAGATCCGGGTATCCATCGTTAAAACGTCCCGAACGATTATTGTTGTAATAGCCGTTGCGGTTGTAACCGTTCTGATTCTGATTCGAGTACGGATGAAATACTCCGTATTGATCGTAGTAACCATTCTGATTCGTTGCCGCGTGATAGTTTCCGTTTTGGTCGTACCAGCCGCCCTGTCGGGCTTGCTGCTCGCGCTGACGGCGAAGTTCGCGCTGTCGGTCGCGCTCACGCTGTCTTTGATCTCGATCCTGCCCCCACGGATACTGTGCCTGGGCCGTCGTGCTCGACATCACACCAATGCCTAATAACGAAAGTCCCAGGATTAAGCCTCCTAAAATCTTCTTGAAATATTTTGTTTGCATGTCCTGTTGCCTCCCGCTGTTAGCGTCGCAATGAACATGCCAGACGGTACCAAGCAGCGCTGCGCCACAAAACCAGCCCATATCGTGTCGGTTAAGCTGACATCGACGCAAAAAGAATACGTTGAATCAGTGCAGGTTGACTCTACTGTGTGATTATCGTAGAAGGCACGTGCAATGAGCGTACACCCTGACCATTTTGAAATCGAACAGCAGCTACGCCACATGAATGAAGAGTGGGTGACGGCCATGACGAAGGGCGATGCCGCCACGCTTGAACGCGTGATGGCTGATGATTTCATATTCAGCTACCCGCTTGAAGGCGACGATAAAGCACAATTCATTGCTGATTGCGTCAGCGGCGATTTGAAAGTTCAACAGATTACTCGCGAACAAGTAAGTGTTCGTGTGTTTGGGCCGACCGCGATACTCACGGCACGCGACACATCTCACTGGATTTATCACGGCCGCGAGATCTCCGGTCAGTACAAAATCCTTAACGTTTACTCAAAGCGCGACGGCGAATGGAAGTTGTGCGCCCTTCAAGCCTGTCCCATTAATCCCTAACGGAAGATGTCAGTCTCAGTCGCACGGCGCTCCGCGTTCGAGATTCTGCGCAGAGTCGAGACGGAATCAGCGTTCGCGTCGGTGCTGTTGGCGACGCTCGACACGAACATCCGCGAAGACGATCGCGCGCTTTGCCATGAGCTTGTGCTTGGCGTTTTGAGAAGAAAGCTCTGGCTCGATCGCGTAATCGAAGATTTTGCGGATCGGAATCCGGCAAAGCTGGATTTGTCGGTCCGTCTGGCATTGGAGCTTGGGCTTTATCAATTGAGATTTCTGACACGAGTCCCACTCTCCGCGGCCGTGAACGAGTCGGTGAATTTAGTGCGCGCCAGTCGTGAACAGTCCGCGGCCGGTTTTGTTAACGCAGTCCTCCGCCGCGCGGCGCGCGAACCTGAGTACGATCCCACAGCGGCCGGCAACGAACAGGCTGAGAAACTTTCAATTGCGACGTCCCATCCACGTTGGTTGGTTGATCGATGGATAGATGCCTTCGGCTTCGAAGAAGCCACTGAATTTGCCCAGGCAAATAACGCAACACCGCCGACCGCGTTTCGCCTCACAGCGCGCGCTAACCTCAATGAAGTAGTTGATCAACTGCAGTCAGCGGGCGCAGAACTCGTCCCGTCAAAGATTTCACCTGATGCATGGCGCGCGAAAGGCGCACGCGCGGTACTTCGTACGCTTGTCGATCGAGGCGTGATCTACCTGCAGGACGAAGCGTCGCAATTGCTTGCGCACGCACTCTACATTCAATCAGGGGATCGCGTTCTGGATGTAACCGCCGCACCCGGGAGTAAAGCGACTCACATTGCCACACTTGCACCTGACGCAATGGTCATCGCCGGCGACATTCATCTACATCGCGCCAGGACCATGCAGCGACTGGCGGCAAAGCAAGGCGTGCGAATTCACGTCCTTCTTCAAGACGCTACCAAGTCGCTTCCTTTTTCAACTGAGTCGTTCGACCGCGTGCTGCTCGATGCGCCTTGTTCCGGGACAGGCACGCTACGTCGCAATCCTGAAATTCGTTATCGCCTAAGCGAAGTTGACATCGCCGCGCTTTCGCAGCAGCAACGATTGATGATGTCGAACGCTGCAAGCATGCTGCGTCAGGGCGGCCGGCTGATCTACTCGACGTGTTCGGTCGAACGAGAGGAAAACGAACAAGTTGTCGATGATTTCCTCGCCGCGCGGTCCGAGTTTCTAAAAGTCACTCCATCCACTCCGCAACCGTTGGTCACAAATGAGAGGTGCGTCCGCACGTGGCCGCATCGTGACGGTTGCGACGGCTTTTTCATCGCATGTTTAGAGCGCCGGGGTTAATCGAGGCTTCGCCTATCGCTCGCGTTGACGGGCGTGTTAGACTCGCCTTTCGCGTTGACACGGCCTCTGAGAGTTAATTCCATTCGATGACGTCAACCGTCCGTCAAATCCTTCTAATAATCAAACGCGTCGTAATTGTAATCGGCATTGCGGTGGCGTTTTCGCTCGGCCTGCTGGGTGCAATTTATCTTTCGTTGCGCAGTTCAGAAACGCGTGTGCCCGACGTTGTCGGTAAAGATCGGTCTGCGGCGGAAACGACAATCGAGGAAGCTGGTTTGAATTTTCGCGTCCGCGCGACGCGCGCGACGGCGGAAGCAAAGCCGGACATCGTGTTGATTCAACTACCGGCCGCCGGTGTGACGGTGAAAGTTGGCCAAACCGTTGCCGTCGATATCAGCCGGGCCAGCGCGAACGGCGAGAGCACCACGCCCGATAGCGCGAACGACGACACGTCGAATAATCAAAATCAGAACGCCAACACTACCTCCGCAAGCGCGAGTCCGAGTCCGACGCCTAAAAAGAAGCCTTCGCCACGCTCGAATAACGCAAACGGAAACGCGAACGCTAATGCAACGAACCGGAATCGAAACGCAAACGCCGTCATCCCGAATGCCAATCGGGCGCCCACGCCGGCTACGACCGGAAACTCAAATGGAGGTACGCCTCGTCCCGTGCGGAACACGAACGCTAATCGGAGACCCGCGGCCACCCCTTAGGCATGGAACCAATGAATTCGCATCACGCATCGATGATCGATATCGCGCCTTCGATTCTGTCGGCTGATTTCGCGCGACTAGCTGAAGAAATCGAGGCGGTTGAGCGCGCCGGGGCCTCGATTCTACACGTAGATGTGATGGACGGCCGATTTGTTCCGAACATCACGATTGGACTGCCGGTGGTAAAAGCCATTTCCCGTGCAACCCGGCTGCCTATCGACGCGCATCTGATGATTGTCGAACCGGGGCAATATGCTGAACAGTTTGTAAAGGCCGGCGCGCAGATGGTCTCGATTCATATTGAGGCTGACCCGCACGCGCACCGTACGCTGTCGGCAATTCGCGCGGCAGGGGCACAGGCGGGAATCGCTATCAACCCGGGCACGTCTTTGTCGGCGATCGAAGAATCTTTGAGGTTTGCGGATTACGTGCTGTTGATGTCTGTGAATCCCGGTTTCGGCGGCCAGAAATTTATTCCCCAATCGCTCGACAAATTGCGCCGTTTACGCCGGATGATTAACGAGCGCGGACTGAGAATACGTATTGAGATCGATGGCGGAATCGATGCCGACAACATCGCGGAAGTCGCGGCCGCCGGGGCAGAAATCATCGTTTCCGGTTCAGCCATTTTCGGAGCTGACGACCCCGGAACCGCTTTGCGGCAGTTGCGCGAGGCGACCGTGCTGTGGGTATAAGTGATTGTGAGATGCGATTTTAGCGCGGCAGCAACTTTCGCCGCTGGAGATTGACCGTTTTCTCCTCTAAAATCTCGGGTTTGTTTTTGTGGAGGGTTTTCAATGAGTTTGTCGTTCACCTCAAGTCGATCGCCTAGGGCGTTACATGTCGCAGTTCTGATCGCGGCATTGCTCATGCCTTGTTTGTCGCAAAAGGCAGCGTTCGCCCAGCAACAGCAACAAGGGCAAAGCGATCTCTCGAACACCCAGCGGCTCACCGTGATGAAGTCGAAACTCGACGCGATGCGTCGTTCACTTTCGTCGGCGATCGCCGCTATGAACTCGAGCGACAGCGGCGACAAGACTAAGAAGGCTGACGATCCTCGCGAGCGCCTGCGCGGGCTGGACAAAGAAGTGGGCGCCGTCCTCAGCGAGGTCAATGACCTTCAGGCGAAAGAGGACAAAGCCGAAAAATACGACACGTCGAAGTTAGGTAGCCTGGAGCAATCGGTTACTGACTTGAACACGCGCGTGGATGCGGCACTACAAGCAACGGCGAGCGCGCGCACCAGCGCGAATGACGAGACACCGAACTACAAACCGAAGGAAAAGGGCAAGCGCCGTCTGTTCGGACTTCTGCCCGGAAAGAAGAATGACAAGTTAGATGAATTGACCGGCACCGTCGCGCCGGGTCGCGACCGCGTGTTGTTCATCGAAGCGGCGAAAGAAGTTCGCAAAGGGAACCACGAAACCGGCCGTCTGCTCTTCACGACGATCATTAATACGTATCCGGACTCGGCTTACCTACCGTTAGCCAAACTTGCAATCGCGGACTCGTTTTATCTTGAAGGAACGACCGCCTCGTTAACCCAGGCAGGTCAGGCGTACGAAGACTGGCGGACGTTCTTCCCAACTGATCAGCTGGCCGATGACGCGCTATTGAAAGTTGCGGAGACCGAAATGCGTCAAATGGGTTTATCTGACCGCGACATTACTCATGCGCGCAAGGCTGAACAGCGATTGAAGGCTCTTCTACAACGATATCCGCAGACGGATCTCCGTCCCACCGTGGAAGCCCACTTGCGCGAAGTGCAGGACAATCTTGCGATGCACAACTTACAGGTGGCGCGTTTTTACTACGAAGCTCGGTATAGCCACAAAAAGGGTGGCTTAAAAGGCGCGCAGGATCGATTGCGAGAAATCGTCGAGAAGTATCCGAACTTCTGTCTGATGGACGAAGTGCTCTTCCGGTTTGCGACGACCTTCCAGGAAGAAGAAGAGCCGGATGAGGCCGCCAAGCTCTATCAACAGCTGGTGCGCGACTATCCAAACAGCGAACACGTCGATAAGGCCAAAGAGCAGCTGAACATTATTGGCGCGACCATTCCGGAACCGGATCCAATCAAGAAAGCCATCGCACCGTGTGAAAAACCCGGCTTCATGGCGAATATGATGCAGCAGATTACCGGCAGCGCGAACATCACCACGAGCCACGATGGCATTCTGATTACCCATAACGGCGAAGGCACGGATCTAATCGACCGGGCTATCGCCAACGGTGGCGAGTTGCCAGAGAACGTTCAGCCCGTGATTCACACGACGAACCCTACGTCAGCCGAACGTCCGCGCACGACCGCGACACCAACGGCGACGCCAAAACCATAACCCGTCGTCGTTGAAACAACTGCTGGCGTCCTTGCGCATTTTCACGTAGCATTCCTGCGCAATGACGCCGGCCTCAATCCAGGAAGAACTCAATAATCGTCACCGCGCAGCAACGACTGTAGTGCTGATCTTTTTCGCGCTCGATGTCGTGCTGCTGGCGATCGCTTATTTTGCAGCCACGAAAATTTTCCGGCCCGCGGATCCCAAGATCGCGATGGGTTTGTGGCTGGCAATTCTTGTTTGCGGACTGGGCGTGTTTGTCCTCCGCCGCACGCGTTTTTCAACTATGCGCCTTCAGGATCTGGCGGCCGTCAAAGGCATCTCAGCCTTGCTGGCAACATTGCAGGGAACCACGATTCAAATTGCGTCGATCGCAGGGGCGATCGGCTTAATGGGTTTCATCATCACCATCATCACAGCCGATTGGAGCAACATGCTGCGCGCCGCCGGTGTGTCTGTCATCGTCTTAATCTATTGCTTCCCATTCAAGAGCGCGTGGGAACGAACGGTGCGGCAACTGGTGCCGGCTGAATCAACGCCTGAAATCAGAATCACATGACAAAGAAACTAGTTCTATTTGCGACGGCCGTGTTTTTGGTTGCACCATTCGCGCTTGCGCAGCGGCCGCAAACGACACCTGATTCGTTAGTGAGAAGTCTGTATACCGCGCACAAGAACCGGCGCACGGATCCCCTGTTTCAAATGAAGAATCGCACATTGTTGGAGAAATATTTCGCGAAGGATCTTGCCGGACTGCTTTGGAAGGACGCGAAGACGGCCGCGGAGAAAAACGAAGTTGGAGCGTTGGACGGCGATCCGCTCTACAATGCGCAAGACATGAAGATCACGGCGTTTCGTATCAAGGCGCCGGAGTATGGCGAAGGCAATCGTGAGCTCGCAGACGTTCCGGTAACTTTCAAAAATTTCGGCAAGGAACAGACTGTCATCTTCCGCGTCGAACGTGACAGCCGCAAGGCATGGAGAATTACCGACATCTCTTATCCGGGCAACGACGCATCGTCATCGTCACTGCGCAAGATTCTGACGGCCGGCCAGTAGCTCATCGATCATCTGTGAAGAAAACAATCGCACTGTTTTTGCGACCTGGACCGAACTGGGATTTATCCAGGCGAGTTCGCGAACAGCAATTGTGGGACGAACATGCACGGTTCGTAGATGATCTGTTTGAGCGGGGGCTCGTTATGTTGGCAGGGCCGTTCGCACCGGACGGGACCGGGGCACTTGTCATTCTGAATGTCGAAACCGCAGACGAAGCGCGTGCGATTTATGCAGAAGACCCCTGGGCACATCAACAAATACTTCTCACCGAACAAGCGAAAGAGTGGACGATATTTCTCGATTCTCATCAACAATAAACTGGATATGGCGTGGCTGTTTTGAAAGCTGCCGCATTGTTCTGACTTAACAGTAACTCAGCTGATCAACGCGCAGAGCAGCGAATGAAACTCATGCGGAAGACGAGCACGTTAATCTTTTCTTTCATTATTGTGGCTTTGGTTCTGCCCGTGGCCGCACGTGCGCAGAACGAGGATGACAAATGGCCGTCACTCTCATATCTGAGAAGTGATTACCAGCAGGTTTCAGTGGTTACGCGCGTCAACGTCCGCACCGCTGAGATTGTGAATCGAGTTGGCGGCTACGAGGACTGGCATCTCGTCGGAGACGTAGTCGAGCCGTTCAAAGGAAAGTTTCGCAAGGGCGATCCGATCGACTTCTACCACGGCGCCGAG
>DASYPX010000347.1:0-10092 GCA_036006125.1 Pyrinomonadaceae bacterium
ACCGTAGCCAGACAGTTTCCCAAAACATTCACGGAAGTGCGCCCCATATCCATCAATTCATCTACGCCGAAGATTACGGCGACGCCAATCGGGCCAAGTCCGCCCGGCATGAAGCTGTTGAGGGTCGCCAGCAGAATTACCAGCGCGGCGCGCGGTACGCCCGCCACTCCTTTCGAAGTAATCATCAGCGTCAGCATCATCACGATCTGCCGGCCAAAGCTCATGTGACCAATCACCGGTTCGGCTGCCTGCGCGACGAACACCGAGGCCATCGCCAGATAAAGCGTCGTCCCGTCGAGGTTGAAGCTGTAACCGGTCGGCATCACGAACGCCACGATGCGCTTCGGCACGCCGAGTCGTTCCATGTTCTCCATCGCTTTCGGGAGCGCTGATTCGCTGCTGGTGGTCGCGAATGCGATCGTAAACGGCTCGCGCACAGCTTTCAGAAATTGAAGGATTGGCACGCGCGCAATCAACATCACTGCGCCCATGACAAACACCACGAGGATGAATAACGCGAGATAAAGCGAACCGATTAACTTACCGAGATTCCAAAGGACGCTGAGCCCGTTCGTTGCGATCGTGTGGGCCATTGCCGCGCCCACGCCGATCGGCGCAAACATCATCACATAGTTCGTGAACTTGAACATGACTTGCGCCAACGCTTCACACCCACGCAGGATCGGCGCGGCCCTTTCGCCCATGGCTGACACGGCCATGGCGAACAGAACACTGAAGGCCACGATTTGCAGCACGTCTCCGCGCACCATCGAGTCGATCACACTGGCCGGAAAAATGTGGACGATGAGATCGCGAAACCCTTGAGGCTGCGTTTTCACCAGCGTGCTGACGTCAGCGCCCCCCACCAGCGCGACACCAGCGCCGGGTTTTGTCAGATTCACGATCGCGAGCCCGATGAAGAGCGCAATCGTGGTAACGATTTCAAAGTAGAGGAGCGCCTTTGCTCCCATGCGCCCAACTTTCTTCAGGTCGCCGCCCCCCGCAATCCCGGCGACCAGCGTCGAGAAGATCAGCGGCGCAATGATCGACTTGATCAGGTTGAGAAAAATATCGCGCAGGAAATAGACATTGTTTCCCCATTTCGGACTGAGGTAGCCGAGCAGTCCTCCGAGAACCAGACCAATCAGGATTTGTGTAGTGAGCGACGGGCGATACCAGGGACGCGAAGCAGTGTAGATTTTTGATTTTTGATTTTTGATTTTCATTTCTGTTTGGGATTTGGAGATCGAATCGGCGCTATTCCAGTCGCTCCCTTCTCAATCAATCAAAACTCAAAATTCGAAAATCGAAATTGCTCTTCATCGTCCCCATCGGAGTTTGTCCCGTAGCAAGTCAAAATAATTCCGATTCTTTGGCTGCACGAGATTGAAACTTGTGTTGCTCTTGCGAATGATCACGCGATCGCGGGCCTGTATCGGAAAACCAACCTGCCCGTCGAGGGTGAGCGCGACATCTTCCTTCTCGGTCATCAAACGGATTTCGATCACCGAATCGTCGGGTACGACGATGGGCCGATTCGACAAGGTGAACGGACAAATCGGCGTGATCACAACAGTATTCATCGTCGGAAAGATGATTGGCCCACCAGCCGACAGGTTGTAAGCGGTCGAACCTGTCGGCGTGGAAACGATTAAACCGTCAGCACGAAACGAATTCACGAACTGATCGTTGAGGTAGGTTTCGATGTGGATAATGCGCGCCAGCGCTGACTTGTTCATAACGACGTCGTTCAGCACGCGATTTTTGGTGACGAGTTCGTCGCCGCGGCGCAACTCGACCGCGAGCATCACTCGCCGTTCGAGTTTGTAGTCACCCGCGAGAATCGATTCGAGCGCTGTGAAGAGTTCATCAATTCTGAATTCCGCGAGATAACCCAGTCCGCCATAGTTCACGCCGATCACCGGCACTTCACAGTCACCAAGCATTCTCGCCGTTGCGATCATGGTGCCGTCGCCGCCAAGCACCAGAATCAGGTCGACTTTTTGTGGCAACTCTTCTTCGGCAATGACTTCGATCACACATCCTGTTTCGTGCTCGATCCTTTCCCGATCGACCGCCGGCGCGCCGACGAGCGTTATGCCGCGGACAGTTAGCCATTCCGTTAGCTTACAGAGCGTCTCGAGCGCTTCCGGCCGATGCGGTTTGACGACCACACCTATGCGTTTGATTGAGGTCATTGCTGGTTTTTTGAGTGCCCTAATTAACCATAAAGACAGAAAGAGCACAAAGGGGAACGCGGGCCCGTCCTTAGTAGTCGCGCCGTTATGCGCGAGATGCTCATAGCGCCCAATCGACGCTGGGAAATTCCTCTCTCGTGGAGCGGATTCATTCGCTCCACGAGAGAGCCTAGTTCAAATAATGGTTGGTGTCCGCTATAAACATCAGGCTCCTAGCGGAGCCGTTCGTACAGCGCGAGAAACTCGATGTTTCCATCCGCACCTGTAATCGGAGATTCAATCACGCTAATGACATTTAGTCCGAGCGAGTGTGCGAACGTATTCACTTCAGAGATCACACGCGCATGCTGCGACGGATCTTTGACGATACCGCCTTTGCCAACTTCGCGTTTGCCGACTTCGAACTGAGGCTTGATGAGCGCGATAATACGACCCTCTTTTTTCGGCAGCGAAACAACCGCAGAAAAAATCTTTGTCAGTGAAATGAAGGAAACGTCGATCGTGACCAGATCGAATTTCTCGTCGAAGTCGTCCGCCGTCAAGTGACGCGCATTCATTGCCTCGCGCACTTCAACCCGTGAATCATTGCGAATTTTCCAATCGAGCTGATTGTGACCCACGTCCAATGCCACTACTCGCCTGGCGCCGTGCTGCAAGAGACAGTCGGTAAAACCACCCGTCGATGCGCCAACATCGAGGCACACGAGGCCGCGGACATCCACGTTGAATTCGCGCAACGCGGCTTCGAGTTTTATTCCGCCGCGGCCGACGTAACGCTGCGTCGCGCTTTCTTTAATCCGGATGTTTGCGTCGTGAGAAAAGAGTTCGGAAGGTTTATGGATGAGTTGCTCGTTAACTAAAACGGCGCCCGCCATGACCAGCGCCTGCGCTTTAGTGCGCGAATCGGCCAAACCTCGTTCGACGAGGAGCTTATCGATGCGCTCGCGCGGCATGCGCAGATTGTAGCGCACGCCTCAATCTATGCGCCCAAATGCGAGGCGCTCCCGACTATGCCACCCTGCCGGCTTTCAGGACTGCGCGTGGAGAATCGACCAGAGCCAGCTCGGTAGCGCACTGCTTACAAAGCCAAACTACAACTCGCGGCGCATCGACCCAGAAGAAGGGCGCAACCTTGGCCGCCATTCGCACAGCTTCCTCACTATTCATTCGTTGTAGTGCCTGAATGAAAAACATCCCGTTGTAAGTGTCGCCCTCAACGCCGTGGTCGCGGTGGATACACTCTCGCTCGAACAAAAACTGCCGCTTCATAGGGGTTAACCGTCCTCTCGCGCCGCACCGCGCGAGCCGTTCTCACACTAATTCGGATTGTCGGGTTGCTCTTTAAAATATGAGGAAGGGCGAGCCAGCGAACCAGGAAAGGGCAAAACGTTGTGCTGTTCGCGACAGGCCGCATAATGCCATGCACAGAAAGAGTGGTCAATAGTCGAATTATTATGAATTCGCGACAATCGGGACTAAAGATTGAGGACTGAGAAGTTAGACTGAGGAAGATTTTTTGGCTGAGTCCCCAGCTAAAAAGGATTTGGACCGCTGAAAATATCCGAGATTCGGCCGGCGCCTTTTTTGTTTGCGGGGATTGCGTCTTCATCAGCCGAATTGACGCGTCGCTTGCGAGTTAGTTTCGCGGCGTCAGTATCCGCGGCTTTCTTTTCTCCGTTGACTGCGGGTTTGTCTGAAGGTTGATTAGTCGCGGGCGGAGTGACGGTTTTTGTCTGTGGTTCATCAGTGGGCGCCGAGTCAGCTTTCATCTCGCCGGACACGGGCTCGCTGTTTTTGTCAGTAACGCCCGGGGTGGGAGTGGCTGAAGTCGCAACCGCGACCGGCGACGCCTCAGCTTTTGATTCCATAGCCGAATTGGGCAAGACCGATCGTACGACCGCATCAGTTCTGTGACGGTCTTCATAGTAATTCACACCCGCTGCGCCCAAGGCGCCACAGACGGTCGCCAGGAAAATGAGCGGCAAAAGCGTGCGTACCTTGCGCCAGCTTTCAGTTACTTTCGCCTGACCAATCGGCTTTACCTGACGGGCAGTCGCAATCGTCCGCTCATCGTCGAAATGCGGTGTCGGGAGCGTCAGGGGTACTTCGATCCTCGTGGAGTTCATATTCTTTCGAAGCCTTAGATGCAAGTCTAAGGCCTCGCGTTCCGGGAACGCCGCGTGGGGCGACTCGGCGAGGGTGTGAGGATGGACACGTCGGTGCGTTTTCCACCTCTGAACCCGAAAAACCAGAACTCTGGCGGACCGCGACTTCAAGCTTTAATCCGCTCGCTATTATTTGAGATTGTTCGATTAGAAAGCAGGAAGGTGCTGGATATCGTGTCAGGCGATGACCTTATGGTGCTGCGCGCGCCGGTCGTCGAGGACCTCGACAGCCTCTTTGACGCGGCTGAATATGCCGTCAGCATCCAGGCCGTATTTGGCGAGTAGCAACTTCGGATCCCCATGCGTCACGATGCGATCGGGAACACCCATGCGGACAACCGCGACTTTGTCCTGGAGGCCGTTTTCTTCGAGCAGTTCCAACACCGCGGACCCAAAGCCTCCGGCGAGATAAGCTTCTTCGACGGTGACGATCAGACGCTTTGTTCGCGCCAGCGCCAGCAGCAAAGCGCTGTCGAGCGGCTTCGCGAAACGACCGTTGACAACCGTCGTGTTGATTCCTTCCTTCGCAAGATGCTCAGCAGCCTGGAGCGAGGGATGGACCATCGAACCATAAGCGACAATCGCAACCTCACCGCCATCGCGCAAAAGCTCAGCTTTACCAATTTCAACCAGTTGGGGTGGTTGATCGATGGGTGCCCCGACACCATTCCCGCGTGGATAACGCATCGCTGCGGGCCCCACATGCTCGACCATGGTGAACAGCATGTCGCGCATTTCACCTTCGTCTTTTGGCGCCATTACGACCATGTTCGGAACGCCGCGCAGGTACGCGATGTCGAGTAGCCCGTGATGCGTTGGCCCGTCGCCGCCGGCGATGCCGCCGCGATCGAGACAGAACTTGACGTTTAAGTCCTGAATGCAGACGTCATGTACCAACTGATCGAAGGCGCGTTGCAGGAAAGTCGAGTAAATCGCGCAGACCGGTTTGAGTCCTTCAACTGACAAGCCAGCGGCGAATGTCACACAGTGCTGTTCGGCGATGCCGACGTCGAAGGAGCGATCGGGAAACTTTTCCAAAGCTTCGCAGACGCCCGTGCCATCGGGCATAGCCGCCGTTAGCGCAACGATCTTCTCGTCTTTGGCCATCAATTCGCACAGCGTGTCGCCAAAAACCTTCGTGTAAGTGGGCGCTTTTGCCGGCGATTTAATCGGCGCGCCGGTTTTCAGATCGAACGGTCCGGTCGCATGCCACTTGTAGTAATCCTCTTCCGCGGCGGGATGACCTTTACCTTTCGTTGTGAGCGCGTGGACGATCACCGGGCCGTCCTGGATTTGCTGAGCTTCGCGGAACGCACGCACGAGTGCCTTCACGTTGTGACCATCGACATAGCCGATATATTTGAATCCCAGTTCGTTCACGAGCGCGCCCGGCAAGACCGCCGCGGCGATCGCGTCTTTCATCGCCTTGGCCGCATGATGAAGTCTTTCGCCCACGCTGGGAATTGAAAGCAAAGTCTCTTCGACTTCATCCTTGAAGCGATGGTAGCCATGTGCTTCGCGAATCCGATTCAAATAACCCGTGAGCGCGCCGACCGCCGGCGCGATCGACATCTCGTTGTCGTTGAGCACGACAATCAGCCGCGTCTTCAAATGGCCCGCCTGATTGACCGCTTCCATGGCCATGCCGCCCGCGAGTGACGAATCGCCAATCAGCGCGACGACATGATGATCTTCTTTCTTGCGATCGCGCGCGATGGCCATTCCGAGGGCGGCAGAAATCGAAGTGGATGCGTGGCCCGCGCCGAAAGTGTCGTATTCGGATTCATCGCGACGGAGAAAACCGCTGATGCCGCCGTACTGCTTGACCGTCGGCAACAAGTCGCGGCGTCCTGTCAGAATTTTGTGCGCGTAGGCCTGATGGCCCACGTCCCACACCAGACGATCATGAGGTGTGTCGAAGGCGTAATGCAGCGCGACCGCCAACTCGACCGCGCCGAGTGATGCGCCCGTGTGACCGCCGACGCGTGACATGGTTTCCAGGATATGCTCACGAATGTCGTTGGCAACGTCCTGAAGCTGATCGATGTTGAGTTTCCGCAGGTCGGCAGGCGAGTTGATATTCTGAAGTAACTTCATCCGACGAAATTCTTGAACGAACTCTTGTTCTCGCAAACAGAGTAATGTTTGCCGCGTGATTAGACAAGCCAACAGTCCGTGGATTTCCTCGGAACTGCACGGTGGATTTCCTCGGCTGAACCGGCCGGCGGCGCGTCTAACGGATCGCGAGCAGGCGAAAACCATGAAAGCCTCGCGCCTGCGCAAGTCTTAGTTCGTTCACTTTTGAGGAGTAATCAAATGAAACAATTTGCAATGCTCGCGGGCATTCTTTCGATCGTGCTGAATGGATTTGTGGTGCTCGCACAGCAAACGCAGACGCCCACGACCACCGCGCCCCCAATCCAACAAGGGCAGAGTAGTCGAGCGGGCCGGCGGATGACGATGCGGCGTCGCGGGCGCATGCGCGCTGCCGCATTGCGGCAGCTGAATTTAACGGACGCACAGAAGCAACAAGCGCAGGCACTAAGGCGTGAAAGCTTCGAAAGAAACCGCGCGATCCGCGAAGAACTCAAACAATTATTACAGAAGCGCCAGCAGGGAATTTTGGCGGAAGCCGATCAGACGCGAGCGCGGCAGCTTCGCCAACAGCTTCGTGAATCGCGTTTGAACACGCGTGCCCAAATCGCGGGACTGCTCTCCGAAGAGCAACGAACGAAGTTGCAGGAAATGCGGAAGTATCGACGCGAAAATCGCGAGCGATTCGGGCGAAAAGGACCTAACAGGTCGATCTAACTTGGGTTGATTCTCCGATTGGAGGCGCTGTCCGACTCGGTTCGGACAGCGCTCTTTTTTGCTCAACCAGTTACGTGAGCGATGAAATTCTGGATTCGACTCTTCAAATCGTCACGCGCCTCGCGAAACGCTTCGAGCTGCGCTTCGTCATCGCCAATCACGACCGGATCTTCAATGCTCCAATGAATTCGTTCTCCGTCACCTGGAAAAGTCGGGCAACGTTGGGCGGCGTAATCACAAACAGTGATCACGTAATCGAACGGCGTGCCGATGAACTCATTTACCGATTTCGAACGATGATCCGAGATATCGATACCCAGTTCCTTCATCACCGTGATTGCATTGGGCCGAACATAGCTCGGAATCACGCCGCCACTGAACACTTCAAAATGATCGCCGGCCAGATGACGGAGTAAGCCTTCGGCCATTTGGCTGCGGGCGACGTTGCCCGTGCACATGAATAGCACGCGTTTCTTCGCCGTCATCTTCTTACGCAATCTGAGTTAATGGGGTAGCGCACGTCCCTTCCGGTGTGCAGCACGCGCCGGCTGCAGATGTCTCGGGCAAATTATCTTCCAAAACCACGAATACTTCCCACTCATTTCCGTCCGGGTCGCTCACCCAGGTCTTGTCCTGGGTCGCATAGCAGCAGTTCGTCTGCATTTCGTCGCGTGTCAGCAGCCCGCCTTGATTCCACCTTTGACGGGTCGCCAGCACGTCCGCGGTTGAGCGAACCTGAATTCCCATATGCGATAACGCGCCGCGAGCGTTTACGGAGTTTTGGTTCAAGGTAAAATTCAGCGGCGGGTTCTGTACGTCAAATTTCGCATAGCCGGTGCGCACCTTGCTCGGCTCAATTCCGAACAATTTCCGATAAAACTCGATGCTTTTCGTCACATCGGTCACATTCAGCGCCAGGTGCGCCTTCAAAGCATTCACGGCTTCGCTTTCATTCTTGCTTTCCATTTCGTTCCTCCTTAAAATCATATTCGCCTCGGCGAATGTGAAGAGATGATAAGTGAGTCAGACATATCTGTCAAGGCGCATGTGACAATCGACGCCATGCGGTCGGCGGATTGGATGCGCGTTCGTGAGATTTATCTCGAGGGGATTGCGACTGGCGATGCGACATTCGAGACAGAGGCACCCGGCTGGGACCAATGGGCTAGTGCGCATCTCCCATTCGCGCGTCTCGTCGCCCGTCTTGCGGACGAGGTTGTTGGCTGGGCTGCGCTTAGTGGTGTGTCTCAGCGTTGCGTCTACGGCGGCGTCGCCGAAGTCAGTGTTTATGTTTCAAGTGGCCATCGCGGCGCCGGAGTCGGTCGACAGTTGCTTGCGTCGCTCATCGAGGAATCGGAACAGAATGGAATTTGGACCCTGCAAGCGGGGATCTTTCCAGAGAACACAGCCAGTTTGGCGCTTCACGCCGCGTATGGCTTCCGCGAAGTCGGCCGCCGAGAACGGATTGGAAAGCTGAACGGAGTTTGGCGAGACACAGTCCTGCTCGAAAGGCGGAGCGCGAAGATCGGAGTTGAATAGAAATGGCGAAGAAACCTTATAACATCGAGAATCTTTTTAAGGCGCTGGCGGATCGCACGCGGCTGCGTTTGATCAGCCTCATTGGTGATTCGGAGGTTTGCGTCTGTTTCCTGGTCGCGATTCTGAACACCAGTCAGCCGAAAATCTCGCGTCATCTGGCTTACCTGCGCCGCGCGCAAATCGTCGCGGCGCGGCGCGAAGGAAAATGGATGCACTATCGGCTGGTCGATCCGCCGGACGACCATGCAGCGCGCATCTTCCGCGAAGTGCTGACTTCGCTGGCCGAACATCCCGAATTGCAGCGCGATCGCGAAAAGCTGATGCAAATATGCTGTGCGCCGCAGTTGCCGGTGCAACTCCGGAGCGCGCCGCGGCCCGTAGGATTGGCGGCGTAACGAAATGACTGCCCTGGAACACAGCAGATATCTCGCCATTGGATTCGGCATCTTCGCGGCGCTCTTCGGGCTTACATTCCTTTTGTTGATGCTGGTCAGTCTCGGCGTCTTTGTTGCGCTAGGAATATCATTCGCGAACGAAACGGGCGACGCGAATCAAGCTGGATTTGGAATTCTTGGAGGCGCGTTCGCGGTAATCTTCTACCTCGTCCTCGGATTGTTGCTGGTGCTGCCGACTGCTACGGCAAGCCGCAAGCTGTGGAAGCGAAGGCCTGGCGCGCGCGCTTGGGCAATCGTCGCGGCAATTCTGATTGTGTGGACTTTTCCCGTCGGAACCTTTCTCGCGATTTACGCTCTGTGGTTTTGCTTCAGCGTCGGCAAGGGGGTTTATCTTGAATCAGCAACGCCGGCGCCGTGAACGTGGGCTTGTTTTCGCGCGTCGCGCTAGCTAATTACGGCCCACGCGTGCACGGATGCGGAATGTACGGCCCAGGTTCAGGCAGTCGTTGCCAACTGCGGAGCATCTAACCCTCCGTTCCGGTCTCACCCGGAAAGATTTTTGATTTTGGAGATTTCACGTGACTAATAAATTTGGAAAAGCTAACCGCTTAATGGTTGTTGGCGTTTCGTTCCTCGCACTTGCAAACGTTTGGAATTGGGTATTGCAGCGGCACACCCAGATTGGAGAATCATTTAGAGATTTCTCGTTCGGGCTGTTCATGGGTATCGCGATAGGAACTCTCTTACTTAGCATCTTCTTTCAGGTCCGGGCGCGCCGGTGTCGTGGAAACGACGACTCACCGTTGTCTTGACAAAGGGCGTTCCCACCCTAAAATAACTTTTCACAGATCGCGCGGAGATGTGGCCGAGTGGCTGAAGGCGGCGGTTTGCTAAACCGTTAAGGGTCAAAAGCCCTTCACAGGTTCGAATCCTGTCATCTCCGCCAGAATCACTAAGGCAAAAGGAAAAAGTAAAAAGGCAAAA
>DASYPX010000348.1:0-15360 GCA_036006125.1 Pyrinomonadaceae bacterium
AGCGAGATGTTTATAGAACTAGCAAGCTAACCTGATAGGAGTTCCTTTTAGGAGCGAAATCGCATTTTGATATTGCGCTCCTAAAGGAGCTAATCAAATAGCCTTGCTGCGGGTTCTATAAACATTCGGCTCCTATCGGAGCGGTTCGTTTAACCCGAAACTAGAAATTCGAAACCCTAAACTCTCATAGAACCGGCGTCGCCGTTTTGTGCTTCGGGTTGTAAAACGGCGTCTTCGCGACGGTCGCCGGCACGCGATGGCGCGCTGCTTCGAGGGTGATTTCAATCTCTACGCGTGAGCCCGGTTTGGTGAAGTCATTGTTCAATGTAGCCAATGCGATCATTTTCTTGAGCACAGGCGACCACGTGGTCGAGGTTGCTTTCCCGAGTTGCGTGCCATTGCTGTAAACCGGCACTGCGACACGCGAAGCAATCGGCGACACCGCAGGCGGCAGTCCGACTTTCTCGTAGATGCGTTCCACAGCGGGCCAATCGATTTCCAGTCCGATGATCTGTCGTGAGGAGCCGCGCTTTTGCTCCGCATTTAGCGCCGGTTGTCCGATAAACCTATTCTTCTCGAGACTCACCAGCCGCCCAAGTCCCATTTCAAATGGCGAATATTTCTGCGGCTCGATCAGCGCCTTCTTACTGCTGTTGAAATCAATGTCGATGAGCAGGAGTCCCGCTTCAATCCTTGCGACGTCGAGCGCGAGCATTCCGGCCGGCTTAATGTCAAAGGCTTTGCCTTGCTCGATGAGTACGACCCAAATCTTCAAAGCTTCTGCGGCCCGCATCCAAATTTCATAACCGAGGTCGCCCGTGTAGCCCGTGCGCGAGACTTCTACTGGAACTCCCGCGATGCTGCCCTTTGTCACACGAAAATACTTCAGATTCTCAATGTCTGCGCCTTCAACGACATGCTTCAAAAGCCGTCCCGAAGTGGGTCCTTGCGCGGCAAGCGCGGCAACTGTTTCAGAAATGTCTTCAATTTCAACATCCAGGCCGGCTGCGTTCTGTGTGAACCAGCGAAGACTTGGGTCCGCAGCCGTCCATCGATAAACGTTCTCTTCCAGTCGCGACACCGTTCCATCGTCGATCACTTTTCCGTATTCGTCGCACCACGGAGTGTAGATCACCTGGCCCACCGCGACCTTCTGCATGTCGCGCGTGATAATGCGATCGACAAGTCGCGTGGCGTCTTTGCCCGTCACGCGGTACTTAAAGAGCGGCGAGATGTCGATGAGCGCGGTGGCATTGCGGATTGCGTTGTATTCGTGATCGTGATGCGTCTCGTAGGCGCTCACGGTGTAGTAACCCGACCATTCGCGATAGTTGAGACTCTCGCACAGCGCAAACGTTCGTTCGTGAAATGGAGTGCCAATCGCCATGCTAATAATAGTGGCACAGACTTCAGTCTGTGTGTTGGGTACTACGCGAAGAGTCCGCAGACTAAAGTCGTTGCCACGAGTTTGTCAGAGCGAGCGATTATAAGTATCCTGCGAACAAGTGAGCAAGATTCGTCGCAGCACATCCCCCATATCGGAGAATCAAGAAAGGGGAGTTATGTGTCAATCAATCAAAGAAAATAGATTTGGAGTTGTCGCGGTTGTTGTCGCGCTGTGCCTTTGTTTCGTAAGCGCGGCGCAAGGTCAGACGAAAAACGCAAAGAAACTCGCGGACGCGGCCAAGAACACACAGGAAGCGTCCGACACTTTCACCGCAATCATGAACGTCCCGGAAAAGGGAATCCCACGAGACCTGCTTGATAAGGCCGAAGCGATCGGTGTCTTCGAAGTGTTCAAAGCGGGATTCATTGTGGGGGGTCGCTCGGGGCACGGCGTGATCAGTCGGAGGGTGAAGGGCGGATGGAGCGCGCCGGCGTTCTACAACCTCAACGGCGGCAGTTTCGGTTTACAGATTGGCGCCGCCAAAGTCGATTTAGTACTGCTCTTCATGAATACCGGCGCGGTCGACCATTTAATGGAAGACAAATTTGAGATCGGCGGCGAAGGTAGTGCCGCTGCTGGGCCAGTGGGGCGATCGGCCTCCGCTTCTACCGACGCGCAATTGCATGCGCAAATCCTTTCCTACTCGCGGAGCAAAGGATTGTTTGCCGGACTGGAGCTCAAAGGCGTGGCGATCTCGCCAGACAACAATGATAACGAACCGGTCTATGGCATGAAGGCCAACGACGTGCTTTCGCCGAGTAAGCAATGGAAGATTACCGACATGCCGGCGGGTGTGCGGATCTTCCCGCGCACGCTGGCGCGTTACTCGACGCGAAAATAGCGGACGGTCGTCTGTTCCGCTGCTTTTTGGGATTACTGCTTGCCCTTAGGAGAACTATGATCACCCTGAAACGAATTCTATTTCTGTCCACTGTCGTCATTTCATTTGGGCTCGCGAGCGTGGTCACCGCCCAAACCGGTCGCGAACGGAGCACTAAGAAAATGCAAGCCGCGGCAAAGCAGTCTGCTCAAGCCGCGCGCGTGTTCAACGCGATCATGGGGACACGCGAGAAATCCATTCCGCGAGATTTGCTGGGACGCGCCGAAGCGGTTGCCGTGTTTCCGGGAGTGCTCAAAGGCGGGTTCATCGTCGGTGGCCGCCGTGGCAGCGGCGTGATCAGCCGCCGCGTTAAAAGTGGTTGGAGCGCCCCGGCATTTTTCGATCTGACCGGCGGCAGCTTCGGTTTGCAGATTGGTGCAGCTTCAACCGATTACATTCTGCTGTTCATGAACGAAGAAGCCGTCGAGAGTTTGCTGGGCGATAAATTTGAAATCGGCGGCGAAGGCAGCGCGGCGGCCGGACCGGTCGGCCGATCCGCGAGCGCTTCGACAGACTTAAAATTAAACGCGCAGATTCTTTCTTACTCGCGTAGCAAGGGAGCGTTCGCCGGTTTGGAATTAAAAGGCGTTGTGATTAAGCCCGACAACGAAGACAACTCGCAGGTTTACGGAATGACTGCGAAGGACATTTTGACCGGCGCAAATAAAATCACGATGGAGACGATGCCCGAAGGTGTGCGCGTGTTTCCTGAGACGTTGTCGCGATATTCGACGCGATAACTGTGATCAATCTTTATCGCTCAACCTGCCACCTGGATCGCGTCCTCGCTCTCTGTGCCTGAACGCGAATAATCAGATTCCATACTGGTGCTTCCACAGCTTAAGCTGGGCCGCACGATCCTGATAGCCGATGACTTTGTTTGGGTTGGTGACCAGGTGGCCCACGTTAATCAGAGACGAAACTGCCAGCAGATCGTCTGCCTCGCAGTGAGCGAGCATATTCGGGTACTGCACGAATTCTGCCACGCCGCACTCAAGTACGTGCGCTGGATCATTGATTAGCTCGGGAGAGCTAACCAGATTCAGACCGACGATCGTACCGAGATCCTTATAGGCGGTCTTGCCGGTAGTTTGAATAAGGCCTCGGCCTCGATAGTTGTAACCATCCTCGGATGGCGCCGGATCATTCCCCATACGTCCGCCGTAAGCGAGTTCTCCAATCATCTTTTGGTTCGCAGGATGGTTCGCCGTCCGGCCGTAAGCTTGTGCCTGAGCCGCAGTGAAGTGCGTGGGCCACTGCGCCAACAGCGCCGAAGGTTTGTAATTGAGCGACTCAGTCAGGTCAGTGCCCTCGCCGCTTTCGTGGCTGAATTGAGCCATCATGTGGACGATGTGAAGGTCCTTCGTGATTCCGAACTTGGTGAACACAACCTGCTGCGTTGTCAAAATGCCGTTGACGAGCGCCTGGATCTTGGGGTCATTCACATGCCAGCCCGTGGCTTGGAAATCGGCCAGTGTGAGAAGTCTCATGTTTTCGCTCCTTTGCTTCCTGGTTACCGAGGACCAACGTTACGACCGTTAGCGTCAACCAGCCTCCTTTATTGCGGTTGCGGGTTCAGTTGCGACTTCTTGTTGAACCCATATTTGAATGAACTCATGAAGAATCCTTTGTTCGGGGCGCCGGCGTCGCCGGGACCATTGCCACCAGTAACCACTAGATAAAAGTTGTCGGTGATCCTCGCTTCCGCCCCGAATGCGTAACGGCCGGACGTGAAGGTCGTACCTGGGGGAATCCGATTTCGAACGTATGCCGCCTCGAAGTTGAAGGCGAAGGCCGGATTGCCTGCCCGGAATCGGCCACCGAAAAAGCTGGAATTCTGAGAGATGAAGCGTCCAGCGTGTGCTGGATCAGCAACCTGTTCGTTCGACCGGTAACGCGCATGGACAATCAACTGGGCAATCTTTTTGAGACTCGGCAGCCCATCAAAGCCATAGGCAAACGAACTCCAGAAGGCGCCGCCATTCCACTTGAGTGCCGTGTTCTGGCCATTCTTAGTGATCCAACTTGGGGCGTAGGCAATCACCCAGCCTGTCGCATTCCAATTCGCCTTCCTGACTTTGTCGCGACATGCATCTGCCACTTTGTTATTGGCGGCGATCGCTTTCGCATTGATGGCGGCAATCTCTGCCGGTGTCGGCATGGCAGAACTTGGTGCATCGGGCGGCTGAATGTTCGCCTTGAAACAGGTTAAGACGTCACCGTCCGGTCCGCGCTTCGGATGGTAAACGCGCGCGTCGCCTTTGTCCCACAAGGTCATGTTAAGACCGAGCGCGAGACGGGTGGCCGTGTCGTCTGACGCCGCTCCCTTTGTCGTCGCCAGCGAGAACTGGCTCCGGCTAAGCAAGCGCGTCAGATAATAGTCGTTGTAGTCTTGCAGTGTTACGTTCTGACCGTTGAAGAGCATGAAAGGCGCAGTGTCGATCGCGAGGCCGGTCTGGAAATTGCCGTTCTTGTCCAGCCCGTTCAGAAGCGAAGTGGCAAATTCTCGTGGTGTGCCGGGGCGAGCGATCGCGTTGGGAGTAACACCCAAAACGGTAAAGGCCGGCGACTCAGGCACAGATAGGTCAATGTTTGAGAAACTCGCCTCCAGATCTTTGCTAGCGCCGGGAATCAGGCCCGCAATTCCCTGGAGGAGGTTACTGAGCGTGGGAGTCGCCTGCGGAACTGGAGGACGGGGCGCTACGACCGGGGTAGTGAGCGCCGACGATGGCGTACTGGAACCCGGCGTAACGGAACTATTGGTTGCTGAAGATGGAGGGCTCGAGTCTGCACGCGGAGTCAATATCGGTTGAGTTTCGTTGGGGTCATCACGATTGACCCGCAAGGCGACTTGTGGAAGGGCAAACACCACTGAAATCTTGTCGGCAGCCGTTACCACGCGTCCACTGCCTCCCTGTCGCAGCAAGAAGGAGATCTCGACGTCATCGCCGCGTTGTTCAACCTTGACGCTCAGAAACTCACTATTGAGATCGTTCTGAAACGACGCCACTGATGCCTGGGGGACAATCACGACGAATCGATTACCACTTTGGTACGAGACCGCATCACGTGTTGCCGCGCCTTCGATTACCGCGGGCCCACTTGCAGGTATCTGAATACGAATTGGGCGGAGGTTTCCTTGCTGGAGGCCTTCGGCGGGCCGGCACCTCGCTGAAATCGAAGGGCAGGCGATAACGGACAGTACTCCGAACGCAGCCAGAACAAGGCCGAAGTTCTTAGACGAGCGCGTTTGTTTTCTCATCTTAGTTCACCACTTGAAAGCGAGCGTTAGCGAAGGTCGCTGTCGTGTTTGAGAACGGCCCGGATTGTGTGAACGGACCGGTGGGACAATTGGAGCCGTCCTGCAGGAAGCGGGCTGTTTGGCTGTACTGCTGGCCTGGCGCGCCGGTCGGCGAGGCAATTGCAGCCTGCCAGGTAACATAGCGGCCATCGAGGTCGGACGCCGACGTCCCAATTGGAAAAGTATCCGGTTCACCTGGAAGATTGGTAGCTTTTGCAACCTCGGTTGGGTTATGGCCATTCGTGTCCCACAGCAAAATGCGAAAACTCGCGAATTGCGCGAAGCCAAACGTCAGTTTTATTTCAGGCACGCTGCCGTTCTTTTTGATCTGCACAATTGGCACTTGATTCTCTGGCATTACAAAGACTCCTTTTGTGGCTCAGTATCTTCGGAGACAAATCAATCATGGTTTCGTCTGTCCTTCGCCCGGACGCTCCTCGACGTTTTGTGTTTGGCTCTTCTTGCGAATCAAACCCTTCAAACCGAACAATGATTCCAGAGTGTCTTGCCAGAACGGTGCGCCCACGCTCAAGAGCAACGCCATGATTGTCCAGCCCACCAAAACTCTCAGTCCATGCATGAACTTTTCTGAGAAGGGTCTCCCAGCCCAATCGCCCTTTGACCCGACGAAGTCGGAAACCTGTTGCCATCGCAACGGCGTAAACCCGAGACCCTTGTAGTCATTGACGTACTGCTGCGTCTCTTGCGCATTCTTTTTGATCTCTTCCTTGATTTCCTCATTGGATTTCGTGGCTTGATCAGTGGCGGTCGTGGGCGTCCCGGGACTTATGGACGCGGAAACGCCACCCGGTGACGGCGTCGCCTTAGGTTTCGCCGTCGGTGTTGCGGTTGGTGTCGCGGTCGGCGTCGCGGCCGGCTTTTTCTGATCGCCACCAGCCTCCTGCGCTTTCAAGCGATCCAATAGAGCTTCACCCCGCTGAAGAATTTCAGCGCGCCTGATATCGCTGTCCGCGATATTGCGATAAATGTTAAAGAAGTTAGCGTTGAGCAGGATGACAACTGCGAATGACACAAGTAGCGCGACGGTTTTCATGTGACGGGTGTAGCGCTCTTCAAAGCCCTGCATCACGGTGTCGAACCAGTTCTCCACTTCGGCTTTGAGCTTATCGCCGTGCAACCTATTGAGAATTTTTTGCAGATCTGCCTTGGAGATCGAATCGAGCATCGGATTCTTTCTGATAAACGAAACGCGCCCTAATTGTTTGAATTGCGCCGTGACCTCCGCAACCAGTTGTTTCGGTGTGGTGTTTACGAGGGTCTGTGTATCGATATACTTGAACAAATCCTCCATTGAATCGAAGACGATCGACGATTTGAGTTTCAGGATTTTTTTGAGTAACGATTGAATCGATTGAACAATCAGGCTGAGTACGAGCAGGACAACGACAATCGAAATGATCACGTCAAGCACACCAAGGTCGAACATGTTTTCTCCTCGTTACAGGTGACGGTTTGCGACTCATTAATTTCCGGGAGCAAGGGCGGCGCCGCGACCAACGATATCCCTCGGGGTGGCGATGTCGCGCGATTACGTGAGAACGCGCCGCGGTGGCGCGTCAGAAGGCCCTTGGGACAAGCGGCTTATACTCCGCGAACTTTCTTGTGTCAACAGAGAATTGTCGCGCAAGTTATTTCAATAGCTCAGGAACAGCCCGCTTGCCACTTTTTGGCGGATACTGAGTTTGCTTTCGTGGTAATGACGAGTTAGTGGGGAACAATCGACCATCGACATCGGAATTAGAACTGCGGCGGCGTGGGAAGCAGTGCACCAAACCGAGATACGCGCCTTGTTATGTGGGAACGCGAGAAACTGAGGCGACACCTCTAACAGACCTGGAGCTAACTAAACTTGCTGGGAAAGTTCAAGCCACCGCGGCCAGGAGGACCTCACTGAACCGGCGCGCAATGTCGGCGATGTTCGCCGCTTTATCGTGGCCGTTAATGATCGTGCGAGCATTTTCGTAATCCGGTGGCTGTCCGTCTTTAATGAATTGCGAGAGCTTTCGTCCCGTAAACCATCCGTCGATCATCCCCTGAGTAGCAATTTCGTAAGCGACCGCCGGATCCTTGGCCTGATCCGGATTGTTAAGCAGATCAACTCCCGTAAGCGCCTTCGCCTTGGCATAATTTCTGCGGCCAGTGAGCTGCACATACCCGCGACCGTGAAAACGGGCGCCGTCGCCCGGCTGGGTATTTCCAAGCATCTTGCCGACTGAAGTTTGGGGACCATAACGCTTGTTGAAGTAGCCGTCTCCGCCATGTTCATCGATCGGTCGCATGGTGTGCGCCGTCTCCCATTTGAACGTCGCGAGGCAGTAAGCGAGTTGGCGTCGATCGTTATCTGAGCCGGGAAAGCGCTGATCCTTTTCGATCTCGCCCAGCAGAAATTCGAATGCATCGACCAGGTCCTGCGTGAGTGGTCCAAAACGGTTGCGATATTCTTCAAAAAATTTCTTTCGATCAAAAGCAAACATAGTTGTCACTCCTCAAGTTTTGTAGTGCGTTCACAAAGAATGCGTCGCTAACAGTATTCGTTTTCTTCCGGCGCTGGGTGCGAACCCGGGGTTGTTGAGCTACCGCAAGATGAAATGTGGGTCGCGGTAAAAAAACTTTGAGCGTGCCGGTGTGAGTCGCCGACTCGCGCCATTCAAGTCAACTCAGGTACGATCCTTGGGACACGCGGCTTATACTCTGAGGGTTGCACGATGTCAATTAAATTTTGGCGTAAGCTGTTTTGTTTAAGAGACAACGCAACGCTTGCGCTAACTGCAACATGGCGAATGCGTCAAACCAACAAAATTCGATCTGGACCGTCGGGCACTCGACACTGACGATTGAACAGTTCCTCGGCGTGCTGTCGTCTTTTCAGATCCAATTGCTTGTTGATGTTCGGAGTTTTCCAGGTTCGCGTCGCTATCCGCACTTCAACAAAGAAGAGTTGCGGAGATCACTTACCGCGGTGGGAATTGACTATGTGCACATGCCCGAGCTCGGCGGTCGCAGAAAGACGCGGCCGGACTCAAAGAATGTCGTGTGGCGCAATCAATCATTTCGTGGCTATGCCGATTACATGGAAACGCAGGCTTTCCGCGAAGGAGCTAAGCAATTGCTTGAACGCGCACGCGATCGGCGCACGGCAATCATGTGTGCCGAAGCGGTCTGGTGGCGATGTCACCGCAGCTTGATCGCGGATTACCTGAAAGCTGATGACGTGACGGTCACGCACATCCTTAGCGAAGGAAAATCTGAGGAGCATCCTTACACCAGCGCCGCGCAAATCGTGAACGGCAAGTTGTCATATCGCGGTGTTTTGGAATCGCGCGAATGATGTTTGATAATGACCGCAATCGCTGAAGTTTGTGAGGAGTAGACCGTGAACATAGATTTGACTGAATCCGAACACGAGCTGCTGGCTGAGGTTCTGGAAGAGAAACAGACCCGTATGATTCAGGAAATTGATCATACCGATGCACGTAAATTCAAAGAAATGTTGCGAACGAAATTTGATTTGCTCGAAAGTCTGAAACAGAAAATCGAGCAGGCGAGGCGTTGAGATCTGATGGCGGAACATGAAACCGTCAAGCGCTGCGAGCGTTGCGATCGAGTCACTGATCACGTGATTGAATTCATTGGCCCCGACAGCGGACAACATTTCTTTTGTTGGGAATGCGTCGAGCGACACGAGAAAAGGTTCAATCATCGGCCCGGTTGGCGGCGCGCGCATCGTACGCGCCGATACATTCGCTCAGAGCCTGCGTAATCCTGAGATCAGCACCGATGTAAGCGATGCTCAGTGCTGATGTCGCTGGTTCGCTCCCATTCGCGACCATCTCGCTCTAATAACTCAAAAGCTTCCTGCGGTCCCCAACTTCCCGACGCATAGTTAGGAAATTTCGGTGGCGTCCCTTCCTTCCATGCCTTTTGAATCGGATCGACGACGGCCCATCCGGCTTCGACTTGATCTGCGCGCTGGAACAAAGTCGCGTCGCCGACCATGCAGTCATGCAGCAGACGCTCATACCCAGTGCTGGGCGTATCGCCGAAATAATCCCCGTAATCAAAATCCATGTCGACTGCGCCGATGTTCATGATCGAGCCGGGAACCTTCGCGCCAAAGCGGACACTGATGCCTTCGTCTGGTTGAATGTGCAGCACCAGACGATTACGCGTGAGTTCCTCGACTTCTGTCTTGCGAAACAGCACAAACGGCGGCCGCTTGAATTCAATCGCGATTTCTGTGTCACGGGCGGCGAGGTGTTTGCCGGTGCGCAGGTAAAAAGGAACATCGGCCCAACGCCAGTTGTCGATGAGTAGCTTCAGCGCCACGAACGTTTCGACCGTCGAATCGGGAGCGACGTTTGGCTCTTCGCGATAACCGGGGATCTTCTTCCCGTCGATCTCGCCGGGCCCATATTGTCCGCGCACGATTCGCTGTGCCGCTTCGTCAGGTGAAGGACACTGAATCGCGTGAAGAATCTTTGCCTGTTCGTCGCGAACGGCGTCGGGGGCGAACGAAATCGGCGGCTCCATGGCGGTCAGCGTCACAAGTTGCAACAGATGGTTCGGCACCATGTCGCGCAACGCGCCGGCGCTTTCATAGTATGCGCCGCGCTGTTCGACGCCGACTTTTTCGGCGGCGGTGATCTGCACGCTATCGATGTAGCGGCGATTCCAAATCGGCTCGAAGATGCCGTTGCCGAAACGAAACACCAAAATGTTCTGGACGGTCTCTTTCCCGAGATAGTGATCGATCCGATAGATCTGATGCTCGTCGAGAATCGATCCAATTTCCCGATTTAACTTACGTGCAGATTCCAAATCGCGACCGAATGGCTTTTCAATCACGACCCGCCGCCAGTGACCGTCTTCTTCATTGGTGAGTCCGACCCGCCCGAGTTGCTCAACGATCGGCGCAAAGAATTGAGGCGCAGCCGCCAGGTAGAAAGAGTAATTTCCCTGTGTTTGATGATCTTTATCGAGTGTTTCAATGCGGGACTTCAACTGCGCATACATCGCGTCGTCATTGAAGTCGCCTGACAAGTAGTAGAGTCGGTCTTCGAGCCACTTCCATTCCTGCGCGTCGACTTCATCGGTCGCGAACTCTTTCATGTCGTCGCGCATGCGCGAGCGAAATTCCTCGTCAGACATCTCCGCGCGCGCGATGCCCAACACCGCGAACTGATCAGAAAGAAGCTTGCTGTGTTTGAGGTTGTACAGCGCGGGAATGAGTTTTCGCTTTGTCAGGTCACCCGCGGCGCCGAAGATTGTCATCACGCATGGCGGGGCGACGTGAGCGTTCGGCTCTGGTGAATTGCTCGACATACTTACTTTTGGCCGGAGCGCGGCTCAAGATGCCCGCCAAACTTTTTGCGCATCGCGGAGAGAACCTTTTCCGCGAAGGTATGCTCCTGCCGCGAACGAAAGCGCGTGTAGAGCGCTGCGCTCAGGACCTCCGCCGGCACGGCTTCTTCAATCGCAGCCTGAATCGTCCAACGGCCTTCGCCTGAATCCTGAACAAAGCCCGTGTAGTTTTCGAGCTTTGCATCTTCCACCAAGGCCATAGCCGTGAGATCGAGCAACCAGGACGAGACGACACTACCGCGACGCCACACTTCAGCGATATCGGCGACATTCAAATCGTACCGGATGTCTTCGGGTAGTTGCTCAGACTTTGCATTGTGAAAGATGTCGAATCCTTCCGCGTAAGCCTGCATTAGCCCGTACTCGATCCCATTGTGCACCATCTTTACGAAGTGACCCGCGCCCGATGGCCCACAGTAGAGGTAGCCATCTTCGACTGTTCCCGTAAGATTCTCGCGGCCTGGCGTGCGCGTGATGTTCCCACGTCCAGGAGCCAATGTCTTGAAGATCGGGTCGAGATGTTCCGCGACTTCTTTCGGTCCGCCGATCATCATGCAGTAGCCACGTTCGAGCCCCCACACGCCGCCGCTCGTGCCCACGTCGACGTAATTGATTCCTTTTTCGCGGAGCGCTTTCGCGCGGCGCACGTCGTCTTTGAAATACGAATTGCCACCGTCGATGATCACATCGCCGGAATCGAGCCGCGAACCGAGCTCGTTAACAGTCTTTTCGGTTGCGTCGCCCGCCGGAACCATAATCCAAATTGCGCGCGGTTTGGCTAGTTTCGCGATGAAGTCATCAAGCGATTCCGCGCCCTTGGCGCCTGCGCCGGCCAGTTCCTTTACGCTCGCTTGGTTCATGTCCCAGACGACGCATTCCTGGCCGCCGCGCATCAGGCGACGCACCATGTTCGCGCCCATTCGGCCGAGGCCAATCATTCCCAGTTGCATGTTGAAGTCCTAACTCCGTTATTCCAGCGCTTGCTTGATTGCTGACGCCAACTTTTGCAAACCACTTCGCAGATCCGCGCCCAGATGAACTCGCAACGCTCTTCGTCCACGTTCCGCCAGCACTTCAAAATCACCGCGCGCCTGGGCAGCTTTGACGATGCCAAATGTGTACTTCTGATCCGGCACAGGCAGATCGTGCGCGTCGTCGCAGGTGATTTGCAAAAACACGCCAGTGTTCGGCCCACCTTTATACGCCTGTCCGGTTGAATGCAGAAAGCGTGGACCGAATCCCAGACAGGTGGCGACCTGTTTGACGTCGCGAACCGCCTGACGCGCTTGTTGCAGAAGTTGCGCATGCTCGTCATTCATCTCGACGTAAGCGAGCAGAGCAAAGTAGTCATTCAGCTTCAAACGATCCAGGTGCGCCTTCAGATAACCAGGCAAAGAAGCGTCGGACCCAAATACTTTCAAGTCGGCGGTGTTCGTTTCATCCGCAAACAGTTTGATGTCGTTGTCTTCGAAGAACGGCGTTTCGGAAGGCAACGAACCCGTACGCTCGAACTGTTCGGTAAGTTTACGAGTCTCGACCTTGCTGGCCTCGACATCCGGCTGATCGAACGGATTGATCCCAATGATCGATCCGGCGACCGCCGTCGCGAATTCCCAACGGAAAAATTCCTGACCGAGGTTGTAAACCTCATCGACGGAAATCGTGATCACTGGCTGCCCAGCCTTTGCGAGCACGTCAACCGCTGCGTCCTGCACCGCGTCAGGCGCACTCGTCAAACGCAAATAAGCGAACACCCGGTCGTGACCATATGCGTCGGGCGTTGCGGGCGTTTCTCGATCGATGGGGATCAAACCCTTGTCTTGCTTGCCCGTGGACTCTGCGATCAACTGCTCGAGCCACGCACCCAAATCATAAATTCCGGGTGACGTGATGAAAGTAATTTTGTCGCGTCCGTTGTTGTGCGCCGTGCCAAGAATCGCTCCGAGGATTACGCCTGGATTGTCTCTTGACACCGCATTAACGGCGCACGCCATCATCATGGCATGAGCGCGGTCCAAAAATGTGCTGACATCGATTCCCATTGCCGCCGCCGGCGCCATACCGAAATCCGACAAGGCGGAGTATCGACCGCCGATGGTGGACACTCCGAGAAAGATTTTTCGAAAACCGTCGCGTTCTGCCTCCTCGCGCAACTTCGACCCCGGATCAGTGATGGCAATGAAATGATTGCCCGCGCGCGCATCACCAATAGCTTCTTTAGTGCGTGAGAAAAAGTATTGTTTGAAAATGTTTGGTTCGAGCGTGGTGCCGGACTTGCTTGAGACAAAGAAGATCGTCTTGCCGAGGTCGACCTTATTTTCGAATGATTTGACCTGCTGCGGATCGGTTGAATCCAAAACGTGTAGTTCGGGAAATCCTTCGATCCGTCCGAACGACTTACGCAGAACTTCCGGGCACAGACTTGATCCGCCCATGCCGAGCAGCAAAATGTGCGCGAAGCCGGCGTCCTTCATTTCCGCCGAAAAATTTGTGAAACGGCGAATCGTCTTTCGCTGTTCATCTATGATGTTCAACCACCCCAGCCACTTGTCTTCATCTGTGCTGGTCCATAACGAGGCGTCACGCGCCCAGAAACGCGCAACTTTACGTTGCAAATCCCAATCGTCGAGCGCAGCTTCGACTGCCTTCCGCAAATCAGGGGGCAGCGAGACGTTCACTTGATTAATGTGGTGGTTGATTGGCGCCTCCTGCGTTTATGGCGCGCTGGCAGAGCGCGCGTTGGCCAGGGTGCGGAGGCTTTCAGTGTAGGGAGCGCGGGCGACTCCGCGGTCAGTAATAATCGCGGCAATCAATTCGTGCGGAGTTACGTCAAAAGCAAAGTTGTGAACGTCCACGCCTTCAGGAGTGAGTTGATGCTCGCGCACATGCGTGACTTCTTTCGGGTCGCGTTCTTCAATGGGAATGTCTTCGCCGGTGGCGGTTGAAAGATCGACTGTTGAGAGCGGCGCGGCGACATAGAATGGGATGTCATGTTGCTTCGCGAGCACCGCGACCATGTAAGTGCCGATTTTGTTTGCCGCGTCGCCGTTCGCCGCAATGCGATCGGCACCCACCACGACGCAATCGACTTTGCCTTGTTTCATTACGTGACCGGCCATGTTGTCGGTGATCACCGTGACCGGAATATTGTCTTTGCTCAATTCCCAGGCGGTCAATCGCGCGCCCTGGAGAAAAGGCCGCGTTTCGTCAGCGATAACTGCGACCCGCTTGCCCGCGTCCACAGCTCCACGAACCACGCCCAGTGCTGTTCCGTAATCCCCAGCCGTCGCCAACGCGCCCGCATTACAATGTGTTAAGACCGTCGCTCCGTCATCGATCAAGTCCGCCCCGTAGCGACCAATCGCGCGATTCGAATCGATGTCTTCCTGATGAATCGCGAGCGCTTCGTTCACGAGGCGCGTTTTGATTTCATCGATATCGCGAATGCCTTCGGCCTTCGCTTTTTGAAACACACCGCGCATCCGCTCGATTGCCCAGAACAGGTTAACGGCCGTGGGACGGGTCGCCGCCATAACATCGCACATGTACTTGAAATCGAATTCCAGATCGGGAAGAGAAGTGCTGACGGACTGGTTTGCGCCGAGCGCCAGGCCCATCGCCGCCGCGATGCCAATCGCAGGCGCGCCGCGCACCACCATTTTCTTGATGGCGTCCGCAACCTCTTCGTAAGAGTAAAGCGTGAGGTACTTCTCTTCATTCGGCAGCAGACGCTGATCGAGCATGCTGATGCCTTCTTTGGTCCATTCGACGGTTTTGATCATGAGCGAGTTGGCGGACTGATGTTACTTGACGCAAGCGGCGCAGGCAAAGGGTGCGCTTCGCATCTTCGTTGACAGGAGCGCGAGGCCGGTGCTATTGTCCGCCGCGTTCGAGTGATTTTTGATAACACGTTCAGGTGCCTCGCATAAAAGCGAGGAGAATAGGGAAGCGGGTGTGAATCCCGCGCGGTCGCGCCACTGTGAATGTCATCGCCGGTCTGAAGCGTTGATAAAGCCAGGAGACCTGCCGGAACGTTTTGCCGCTTTTGAACGCCCGCGAAAGGTGTTCAGGCCGCCCCGGGAATTTCAGAGATCCCGTTGCCACCTGTCGACTTCGCGCGGCAGAAGGTGACGGGATTTTGAGTTTTAAGAGGCAACTTTGGAGTGCGCTGACTTGTCAGCGCTTTCGAAAGCGGCGACAAGTCGCCGTACTCCAAATCTTCGCGATTGTCTTCGCGGCTTCTTTTTTCTTCGCATGTTCGCGGACCCAACCCAGTCAAAACTCAACCACTCCCACTCACGAAGTTACTGACGAAGCCGGCCGTCGCGTCACGCTGCCAGTCAAAATCGA
>DASYPX010000349.1:0-26037 GCA_036006125.1 Pyrinomonadaceae bacterium
GAGCCTGATCCCCAGAGGAGAAGATATGAAGAAAACAGTTGGATTAGTCCTAATGATTGTCGCCTTCGGTTTGCTTGGCGTGGGCGCCGCTGCCGCTCAACAGCCCCAACCCGATCAACCGCAACAACCGCGGATGCCGCCGCCACCACCGCCGGACATGCTGAACAACTCAATCTTTCCGCCCGACGTCATTATGGAGCACCAGCGCGAACTTGGCCTGACCGACCAGCAGAAAGCGTTCATGCGCGGTGAGATCAATAAGACCTCTACCGTATTTAATGATCTGCAGTGGCAATTGCAGGACGCGATGGAAGCGCTGCGCGACACGATGAAGGTCGATCAAGTCAACGAGCAACTGGCGCTGGCGCAACTCGACAAGGTGTTGGATGCGGAACGCGAAATTAAGAAGCTGCACATGGCGCTGGCGATCCGCATCAAGAACAATCTAACAGCGGATCAGGTGCAGAAACTTATGAATCTAAATCGCCGCGGCGATGGCCACGGATTTGGACGCGGCCAGGGCGGCGGTCCTGGTGGGCCCGGCGCACCTGACGGACCAAGGCCTCGATCTGGTGGACCGGGCGGCCCTCCTGCGGGGCCGGGACGGCCAGCGCGGCCGAATGAGTTTGAGTTTTAGTTTCGGAAGTTAGCTCCCTTCCTTCAATTGCCCGCGATGACGACTGTTGTTATCGCGGGCGTTTTGGTGTGCACCGGCATTTGTAATCGAACATTCGGAAACAAGTTCGCGAGCGGCGCGTTTTGATAATTCGTCTGACTTCGCGTGCTAACACGCGTTAGTCTGAACTGGTATACTCGCGAGCCGATGGCCGAATTTGTTTGTCGTTTAGGAACCCCTGCGGGCGAAATCGTCACGCGGACGATTGAAGCGTCAGCGGTGCACGAGGCTCGTTCGCGGCTCGAGCGCGAAGGCTTTAAAGTCTTCAATATCACGCCGCCAAAGGCCGAAGGTCTGACCGCGTTCACGAAAGCGACTGGCGGCAGCGTTCGCACCGCGAAGGTCAAAGCCAACGACTTCCTGCTCTTCAATCAACAGCTGGCGGCGCTGCTGCGCGCAGGTATTCCGATTCTTCAGGCGATCTCGATGTTGCGACGGCGCGCGACTTCCGTCCGTCTTCGGGCCGTCCTCGAGAGCGTCGAAGAAGCCATCCGTGGCGGCGCCGCTTTGTCACAAGCATTCGCCGCGCAAGGCGCGATCTTTCCGCGCATTTACACCGCTTCGATTCTCGCCGGTGAACGATCGGGCGCGCTGGATGAAGTGCTGTCACGATACGTCACGTACATGCGACGCTCCGTAGCACTACGCCGAAAGATTCGCGGCGCGTTGGCGTATCCCATGTTCCTTTTGATCGCGTCGCTCGGCATGGTCGTGTTTCTGACAGTCTATGTCGTGCCGCGAATGTCCGAATTATTCAAAGGCTTCGGCAACAAGCTGCCATTCGTCACCCAGGTCGTACTGGGAATTTCCGATCGACTCACGGGAAATATTTTCTGGCTCGCACCTCTCCTGATTGTGGCCGCGTTCGGCCTCGCGATTTGGTCGCGCACACCCTCCGGGCGTCTGATACTCGACCGGTTGAAGCTGAGGATTCCCATCGCCGGAAAGCTGCTGGTGCAATTGTCGGTCGCCCAAGTTTCGCGCTCACTCGCCACGCTGCTGGCCGGCGGTATCACGCTCGTCGAATCATGGGAGATCGCCGCCGAGTCAATCACAAATCTCGAATTGCGGCGCCGCAGCTCAGCCATTTTGCCTCTGATTCGTGAAGGGCGTTCGTTCACCGAAAGTCTGGAAGCGGCGAATTGGCTCCCCGCGTTGGCGATTGACATGATCGGAATCGGCGAACGTTCCGGCAGTTTGCGCGAGATGCTCGACGAGGTTGCGACGTTCTATGACGCTGAAGGCGAAGTGAAATTAGAACAGTTGACGACCACTCTGGAGCCTGCGATCCTTGTCGTGATGGGTGGCATCGTAGTAGTGATTCTGCTGGCGATTTATCTCCCGATCATCGAATCGATCTCCGGCGGCCCCATGATGAATCGGTAAGTACATGAAGCAATTGTCTGACGATCAAATCGACGAGTCGGTGCCCAACGCGGTCGCGAGCGACGCAAATGGAGATCTGCCGCAAACGACGGAGCCTCCCGAAGTTCGCCAGGCCAAAGACCTCGCCCAACGTTATCGCCTGCCCTTTGTGACCCTATTGCCGAAGGATGGTGATTCGCCCATCGACTATTCGCTGCTTAATGAAATCCCGGTCGACTTGATGCTGCGCAACCAGTTCGTGCCGTTGCGCCGCGAAAACGGGAAGCTGCACATTGCGATGGCCGATCCGACCGATCTGGATCGGCTCGACGATCTTGCCAGCGCTTTGCGCGCGCGCTTAGTGCCCTACGTCGCTACCGCGGGAGCAATCGACGTGGTGCTGCGCAAAGGCGACGCGACCCAGCGTGTTTTGCAGGAAGCCGCGTCCGGTTTTCGCATTTCGCTGGTACGCGAGACTGAGCAAGGTGAAGAAGTTCTCGACCTCGATCGTCTGGCGACGGACAGCGACATGTCGCCGATTATCAAACTGGTCGACACAATCATCTTCAATGCGATGGAATCGCGCGCTTCCGACATTCATATCGAAACGCGCGACACTGAAGTGCAGGTGAAGTACCGCATCGACGGCGCCCTGTATCAGAAGGTCGACCCAATCGATCTCACTTTTCACCAGACGTTGATTTCGCGCATCAAGGTCATGTCGGAACTCGACATCGCCGAACGACGCGTGCCGCAGGACGGACGTTTTCGTGTTCGTTACAAAGGTCGCAATGTCGACTTCCGCGTTTCGATCATGCCGACGGTGCACGGTGAAGACGCGGTCATTCGTATCCTCGATAAAGAGCAGATTAACGAATCATTCAAGAACCTCGATCTCGACGTGGTCGGTTTCGATCCTGATGATTTGCGAAAGTTCCGCCGCTACATCGCTGAACCTTATGGGATGGTGCTGGTGACGGGACCGACCGGATCAGGTAAGACGACGACGCTGTACGCGGCGCTCAACGAAATCCGGAATGAAGAAGACAAGATCATCACGATCGAGGACCCGGTCGAATATCAGCTTCACGGCATCACTCAGATTCCGGTCAATGAAAAGAAGGGACTCACTTTTGCGCGCGGCTTGCGCTCGATTCTGCGCCACGACCCGGACAAGATCATGGTCGGCGAAATTCGTGACGAAGAGACCGCCCAGATCGCGATTCAGTCAGCGCTCACCGGCCACCTCGTCTTTACCACCGTGCACGCAAACAACGTGATCGACGTGATCGGACGCTTCCTGAACATGGGCGTGGAGCCCTACAACTTTGTGTCATCACTGAACTGCGTGCTTGCGCAGCGACTGGTGCGCGTGTTGTGCAACATCTGCCGCCGGCCGTATCACCCTTCGGACATTGAGCTGGCTGAATCAGGGCTGCAACCGGAAGAGCATCGCGGCCGAGTTTTCTATTCGAACACTGGCTGCGAAAGCTGCAATCACACCGGTTATCGCGGCCGCACAGCGATTCACGAGCTGCTCGATTTGAGCGACAACATCCGCGAAATGATCGTCGAGCGGCGGCCCGGTTCAGAAGTCCGGCGTGCGGCCGAAGCCGAAGGGCTCACTTCCCTGCGCGAATCAGCTTTGAAGAAAGTTTTTGCCGGAACCTCGACACTCCACGAAATCAACCGCGTCACATTCGTCGAGGAAGTAAATCTCGGTCAGCGGTAGTGCGGGCAGGCAAATCGGGCTGAAATCTTAACTAATCCGCAAGGAGGTTTCCCCGCGATCGCGCCTTAAAATGGCCTCACTTTTCTGGTAAACTGCCGCGAGTTTGTCGCATTGCGGAACCGACTCAACACAGCCCGCGTGTAACGAGCAGTGAACTCCGGCTTCCTCGCATCAAACGGAAGCCCGTCGCCGAAAGGTTAAGTTATGAAATCCCAAAATCGCTTTGCTTCACTCATTTCCCTGTTTGTCGTCGCCTGTTTGCTGGCGTTGCCAATGACCGCGTTTGCCAAGAAAGGTCGCGACCACTTCAACCGTGGGTTGGACTACGAGAAACAGGAGCAATGGGAAAAGGCCGTACAGGAGTTCACGCTGGCGATCGCGGCGGATCCCTCGAATACAGACTTCCAGCTGCACTATCGCCGCGCGATCTTCAACACGTCGCAGATGTACATGCAGCAAGGCCGCGCGCTCGCCGAGCAACGCGACTACGTCGGCGCTTACAACGCGTTCCGGCAGGCGTTTGGGTACGACCCGGTGAATCAACTTGCGGTTTCCGAAATGGAGCGCATGCTGCGGCTGCAGGATGTGAAGCAAGGAGGCACTGGAAACCTTGACTCGAATAAATCAGACGGTACCGGCGCAACGCCTGCTACCCCAACAAACGCGAAGCCGGCGGATGATGCCTCGGTCAGCCGACCTGAACAGTTGCGTACGGTAAACTACAATGGCGACCTAAAGCACTACATTCGCACACTCGCGGAGCAGTTGAGCCTGAACGTAATTTTCGACAAACAGTCGTTTGCGCAACCGCGCACGTTGGAGATCAACCTCACGCAACCAACGACAACGGCGAAAGCGCTCGATTTTATTTTCCTTCAGGAAGGATTGTTCTTTCAGAAACTCGATCGCCATACGATTCTGGTGGCAGATCAGGCTCGGCGCCCGCAGTATCAACAACTCGTCGTGCGCACCTTCTTCCTGTCGAACGCAAAACCGGCAAAGGCTTTGGAAGTGATCACGAAAGCGTTGCCGGCGTCCGTCGGTCGTCCGCAGTCAATCGTGGTCGTCGATGAAGACACGAACAGCTTGACCGTCCGCGACACGGCTGAGAACGTGAAGCTGATCGGGGAACTGCTCACCAGCATCGACAAAGATCGCGCGGAAGTCGTGATGGATGTCGACATCTACGAAGTCCAGCACAACAACCTGTTGCAATTGGGAAATCAAATCGGCGCGGGCCAATTCAACCTGGGCGGATCGCCGGGATTTTCGCTCCTGACGGATAATGCGGTCACCCAGAGCCGCACCATCAACCCGGCTACGCGCGGTGTGAATGTGGCGCCGATCGTCGCGGGTGTTCCCACGGCGCTGGCGGCTGCATTGGTAATTCCGTCATCAGTCCTGACCGCGTTTCAAAGCAAGATTAATGCAAAATTGCTTGCGTCCACGCAGGTGCACGCTTTCAACAACGAGGAATCACAGGCGCGCATAGGCCAGCGCGTGCCGGTGCAAACGGCGCAGGCTTATCCCTTTGGTATCCAAACCGGCACGCCGAATCCGGGTCAGGCATTCCCGAGTGGAGGCTTTCCTGTCATCAATTACGAGCCGACCGGTTTGACGCTGAAATTCACGCCGCAGGTGTTCCCGAACCTCGACGTGCAGGTAAAGATGAATATCGAAGAGAAAGATGTGAGCGGGGCGAATACGCTGACGCCGACATTCACCGAGCGCACCATTTCCGGGACTGCTCGCGTGCAGAACAACCGCACGATGATGCTTGCCAGCGTTACGACAAACATTGACTCAGAGGGACGGTCCGGCATTCCCGTACTGAGCGGCCTGCCGATTCTCGGCCGGTTCTTTACTGCGCCGACCCACGACAATCGTCAGGTCGACATCGTGATCAGCGTCACGCCGCGCGTCTTGCGCGCGCCGGCAGTCACACCGCGCGATGAAGAGATGCGTCCGAGCGGAACTTTGCAATCGCCAACCACCGGATCGCTCGAGGCGATGCTGATTGAAACCGCGCGTGAGGATCAGATCGCGGCGGCGCGCAGGGTACCCAACCAGGTGAACATTCAATTGCCTGACGCGCCGAAACCGGCGTACGAGCCGGCTGCCGCGCCCACCGACTCAACGAAGACCGGTGGAAACGAAACTGCGCAAAAGACCGCGACTGATTCGAACAACACCGCCGCGGCAAACGTCAGTGCCAACCCATCCGCGACAACGACATCTGCGGCTAACACAACGCAGACCGATGCCGCAGCGCTGCAACCGAAGGCAGCATCGTTTGCTCCGTCGGATGCAAACAATGCAAAGCCGATGGACGTCGCCACCGCAATCAAGAACGTAGTGAATTCTGATGTCAATGTGTCGACTACGTCCGTGAGCGCGAAAGAGACCCCGAATGTGACACCGCCGGTTGAAGATCTTACGCCGAAGAGTGCAGCGACCGATACATCGACGAAGCCGGTTGAAAAATCGCCAGCGGTAATCGAGTTGCGTCTAAATCCCGATAAGAACGAGATGACGGTCGGCGAGAAACGGCAACTCACGGTCGATCTTAATTCCGAAGCGTCGCTTGGCCTCGCGGTCGTGATGCTGCGTTTCGATCCGAACGTCATCAAAATTAACAACGTAACGCTCGGCAAACTTTTCGGCGACGCGAAATCTCTGCCCACCATTACGAAGTCGAGCAGTGAGAAGGGTGTGTTCCTCGTTTCACTGGCGCCAGCAGCCGGGGTTTCGATTTCTGGTCCAGGCTCGATGCTCACAATCGATGTCGAGGCTGTGGGCGCAGGCGACGGGGCGCTCGGCTTTGACATTTCGAACGTGCATTTGGTGTCGGCGGACGGCCGGAGCATAGTGCTCCAACTGGCACCGATGTCACTGACCGTCAAACCTCAGGTTGCCGCCAAGGCAAACTGATGGTCGCTTCAATTTTCGCGGAGATGCCGCATGCAAGAGAAAAATGGATTCACGCTCATCGAGCTGGTGATCACCGTCGCAGTGCTCGCGATCCTCACGCTCGGCGTGATCCCGCTGATGCAGGTTTCAGTTAAGCGACAAAAAGAGGAGCAATTGCGCGCGTCACTGCGCGAAATGCGTGAAGCCATCGACCAATTTCATCGCGAAGCTTTGGCCGGCGCGCAGTACCAGGTCAACCAGGGAACAACCACCGGCGCCGGGAATATAGATCCCAATTCCGGAAATCGCACAGGCCAGGGAACCGGGACTGGAGTCAACATCTTTGGCGATCCGCGCGTGCGCGTTTTCATTACCGACCAGACCATCTTCAGCGCTGACAATCCTGACCGCTATCCACCTGATTTGGCGACTCTCGTTGACGGAGTTGATGTGCTCCCGATTACCGCGGGTGGATTGGGGCGGCGTGGAAATCTAAACTTCAGCGCGACTGAGGCGGCCACCGCCGATTCGGCAATTCCGAAACGGAAGATCTACTTGCGTCGAATTCCTGACGACCCAATGACCCCGGAAGACGAATCAAAGGGTGACGCCGAGTGGGACTTTCGCTCATGCTACGACACGGCCGACGCCGGTTCGTGGGGCGGCGAGAACGTCTTCGACGTTCATTCAAAGTCGAAAGGAAAGGCGCTGGACGGCACAAATTATCGTGACTGGTAACGCGGCAAAGGGAAAAGAGCAAGGGGCAAAGGGTAAGAGTTCGCGCTTTGTCCTTTGCGCTTTGCCCTTTGCGCGCGAGCCTGGCTTTACCCTGCTTGAGCTGATGATCGTCATTTCGATCATCATCATTCTGGCGGCAGTTGCTTTGCCGCAATATCAGAAGACGATCATGCATGCGCGCGAGACGGTGTTGCGTGACGACCTTTTTCGCATGCGTTCGCTCATCGATCAATATTCAGCCGACAAAGGAAAGCTGCCGGGATCTTTGGACGATTTGGTCAGCGCCGGCTACATGCGCGACATTCCAGTCGACCCAATCACTGACCAGAAAGACTGGAACATTGTGACCGGCGACGATCCCTATTCGTCAGAAGGCGGCTCCGGCATCACCGACGTCCACAGCTCATCGGGCGAAGTCTCCACGGAAGGTACGGCCTATAGCGAATGGTAGCGGGCCGGACCGGCAATTCTTCATTTGTTTATTGGTCATAATTAATACTCGTACTTATGCCGCCGAATCCACTCGACAAATTATTGAAGCCTCGATTCCCTTCCTGTGCCGTCGGCATCAAGACCGGTACAGCGTCCGTGGTCCAATTGGAGCGATCGCGGGGCAGCTTCGCGGTAAAACGAGCCGCCACGATAAATCTGCCGGACAACGTGGTACGCTCAAGTTTCGAGGAAAGCAACGTCCTTGATCCTAATGCATTGGCGGCCGCGTTAACGGATCTTGCGACGAGCGCGGGCTTGTTGCGACAGAAGAAATGGTCCGTAACACTACCCGAAGCTAGCGCGCGGACGACAATCGTCACCATTGAAACGACGGGCGGGTCGCGTCGTGAAATCGAAGAAGTGATCGAATGGAAAATCGAACGCACGTTCGGCGCGCCGCTGGATGAACTCCGCATCGGGCGTGAGGAGCTGGCGGCCAACGAGCAAAAACAGGCGCGATTCCTGATTACGGCGGTTCGCGCGGCGGTGTTAGCCGAATATGAATCAGTATTAGCGGCAATGGGGTGGCATACAGGACTTATGCTGCCGCGGCACATTGGCGAGGAACAGTGGCTGACGAATGGATCAGCCGGCGACGGACTGCTGTTGAGCGCGCATGAAGAAGGATTCACCGCGGTGCTGCTGCGGGACAACCGGCCACTCACCCTACGCTCAGTTTTCTGCGATACGGCAGAGTGCGACGACGAATTGCACCGGGTGCTTTTGTTCTATCGCGATCGCGCGGGATCAAACGGTGCCGCAACTTCGGTCGACCGATTGCTCGTGATGGGCGATCTGCTCAACAAGCAACGCGTCGCGGAGATCGCGCAAGAGACGCTCGGCGTAAATTTGCGACCGCTGACGGCCAACGAAGTAGGTTTAATAATCCCTGGAGACTTACCATTCGACTTAATTGCCGCACCGGCGGGACTGGCGCGCCTGGCGTGGTAGAGGCTGGAGTCTAGAGGCTAGGACAACTACGCAATGCGCCAGTCTCTAGCCTGCTGGCTTGAAACTTTAGCTTGCCCGCAAACGTAAACTCGAAGCAATTGCACATGACAACCCCCATCGCACGGGCGAACGCGTTGGCCGACAGCGAACTTGTGCAAAGCACACTGGCCGGGCGTGATTCTGGCTTTGAGGAGTTGGTGCGTCGTTACCAGCGTCCGATTGCGGCGTATGTCTATCGCATGGTCGGCGATTACGATGCGGCGCTGGACCTGACGCAGGAAGTTTTTATCAAGGTTTATGCGTCGCTCTCACGGTACCGGCCCGAGTTCAAGTTCTCAACTTGGATTTACAAAATTGCGCACAACGCGGCGATTGATCATTTGCGGCGTCATGCCACGCGCGAAGCTGTCGCAAGTTCGGAAACCGATCGCGCCGAAGCCACTGTTGAAAGTCGCAGCCTTTCGCCGGAGCAAGAAAGCGAGCGTACAGAACGATGCTCAGAGATCGAAACTGTAGTGCAAATGCTGCCTGCGCCGTATCGCGAATTGATTCTGCTTCGGCACTCGCAGGATTTGAGCTACGAAGAGATCGCCGAAGTTACGGGTCTGCCATTGGGCACTGTTAAGAACCGGCTGTTTCGGGCGCGCGAAGCAATGCGCGAACACCTGATGCAGCGAGGAATAACGACACCGTGAAGGAAGATCAACCACAAAGTCACGAAGACACGAGACTAACCAAAAGATCAACCTCTCTCTCTGCAGTTGTACCGCGTGTCTTTGTGTCTTAGTGGTTACAGTTAATGAGTTCGTCAAACGATAACAACAACTGTCCGCGCGAAGAAATCGCCGCTTACCTCGACGGCGAGTTGGATGGCGATGCGTTGCGCGATTTCGAAGCGCACGTTGAGCAATGCCGGGACTGCGACAGTGAGCTGCGCAGCCAGCGGCAACTGCTCTGCACGCTGGAAGCGGCATTCGGCACCACGCGGCACTTTGAACTGCCCGACAACTTTACGCGCGTGGTGGCGGCACATGCCGAGCATGACATGCGTGGCCTGCGTCACAAGGTTGAGCGCCGTCGCGCTCTGCAACTGTGCGCGGCCCTCTTGCTGGCGGCTTTCACGGTGCTTGGCGCCGCTTCGAATAATTTCATGTTTCAACCGGCGCGCGCTTTTTTCCGCATCACCGCGAGCGCGGTCGACGTGCTCTTACGTACTGTCGCCGACGCCGCGGAAGGTGTTGCCATCCTCGCGCGTATGATTGCGCGCATCAGTGGGACGGGCCCGCACATATTTGCAATTTTCATTGCGCTTCTTTTTATCATTGCGATTTCGCTGCTGCCTCGCCTTATCGCCAACTATCATCGGACCGAATTCATTGAATAGGAGGCAGACAAGGCAAAAGGAAGAAGGCAAAAGGAAAAAAGGCGAAGCCCCTCGTTACTTTTTCCTTTTACCTTTTGCCTTTTTACTTTTCGGCTCTGTCGCTTCCGCTCAGCCCGTCCCCGTCCCCCCCAACGATCCCAATGCGCGTGTGATTGAAGGCGTTAACACCACCACGGTTTTTGGGATGGGCCAATCAATTCGCATTACCGGCAGCGTCAAGGAAGGCGCGATCGCTTTCGGCGGTGACGTGATTGTCGAAGGAACTGTCGAGGGTGACGTGGCTTCGATTGGCGGCTCGGTCATTCAACGCCCCGGCTCGCGCATCGGGGGCGATGTAATCGTGTTGGGGGGCGGCTATTATCCGGACAAGACGGCGCAAAGTCGCAATCCGAATTCCGTCACCATCATGTACGCCGGGTACGAGAGTCAGCTTCGACAAGCGATGCGCGAGCCGTTCAGTCTGCTGACTCCACAATTTACACGCGCTTTTCTCGGCGTCCGGCTGCTCGCGATCCTCTTCTGGTTCATCATTTCGCTGGCGCTTTCGGCCGCGATGCCGAACACCGTCAGTCGTGCCGTCGCGCGCCTGCAACTGACGAGCTTGCGGGTCGCAATCATTGGTATCCTCGGTTCAATCGTGCTCACGGTCGGCGTGTTTCTTTGTCTACTGGTCTTGCCGTCGCTCGTCGGCGCGGTCTTGTCGATTCTGGCGGCGCTGCTCGTGGTTGTTGCCACGCTGTTCGGCCGGGTGGTCATTTCCGCCGCCACCGGCCGCTGGGTGCAACGTCGATATCTGCCGAAGCTGAAATCCGAGTCTGTAATATTGCTGCTCGGCGTGACTTTTTGGGTAGTGATGGCGTCGTTGCCTTACGTTTGGCCTATCGTTGATGCGGGATTACTGTTGGTGAGCCTGGGACTCACGCTAACGGCCCGTTATCGCCTCAGTTGGAAGAAGTCTGAGTTGTAACGCAAACTGTTCGTTCGTGCCCCAATCCCGCGCGTGCCGGGATGCGGTCACAAACAGGGATCGATCCTCGTGTATCCTGCGATTGAACCGACAGATGACGCGCTGGTTGCCGTTGCGGCCGCCGGTGACGAGGCGGCGTTCGAGGCGTTGTTCAATCGTCATCGACGCCAGGTCGCGCGCATCGCCGGACGCTTCTTTGCGCAACGTGAACAGATCGAAGAAATTATCCAGGACTCTTTCACGAAACTTTATTTCGCGCTGCACACCTATCACGGAACTCACGAAGCATCGTTCAAAGCATGGCTGGCGCAAATCACCGTCAACACCTGCTACGATCAGTTACGTCGCGTCCGCCGACGTTCCGAGCAGACGCTCGGCGAATTCACGGAGAATGAAACTCAGCAATTTTCTTCTCAATTGCGCGTTACCGGCAGCGATGTAGAAACCGCTCTAATTTCGCGCGACCTCGCGCTGAAACTGCTGACCCGGTTGAGCGCTGAAGATCGGCTGGTCCTTACGCTGCTGGATGTCGAAGGATTTTCGGTCGCGGAGATCGCCGAAATGACGAATTGGTCGATTTCAAAAGTGAAGGTGCGTGCGCATCGTGCGCGCGCGCATTTGCGTCGGGTTTTGCGAAAATTCGTATGATTTGCGCATGTTTTTGACTTTAGGGTTGAATAAGTCTGTAACCCGTCTGGGTTGGGAATCGTCTTTGGCTATGAGGCTAACGGAGGCCGGCCTTTATGTTTAAAAGAAATTCGCAAAAAGATGAGGATCTTGACCGCGCAGGTAAAGCAGTTTTGCGCGCGGCTGCCGCCGATGAGCAGGAGATCGCGCGGGCGGCTGAATCAGCATTTCTCTTCACGCGCATTCGTGCTCGGATCGCCGAACAACTCCGTGAAAATGAGTCAGGTGGCTGGCAGTCTTTGCCGCTGATCGCGTGGCGCGCAATTCCCGCGATGGCACTTGTTGCATCGATTACCGGCGGTCTGATGCTGTGGTCCGGCCAGACAGCTAATGCACCCGGCGCGGTAAACACGCCGGTTGGTTTTGGTATGTATGAAGACGCCTTGGCCGACACAACGAACCCAGGTTTAGAGCAAACGGTCCTTAGCCGCAACAATCTGTCGCGTGAAGAAGTTTTTACGATCGTCGTCGAGCGCAGTGAACGGGAGCAGAAGTAAATGAGTTTGACGGGGCAAGCGAAAGCAAAAATTTGGCTGGTACTGGTGGCCGTCTTCGTTTTGGGCGCCGTCACTGGCGGCGCCCTGACCGGTTTGTATCGTTCACGGGCAAGCAGTACTGCCGGTCGCGACAATCGCGAGCGCGCAATGAAGGAACGGTTCGAGAAGATGCGCCAGGAATTGAACCTAACCGATCAGCAGACGACTCAGGTGCGCGCGATCCTCGATGAAACACGCAACGAGTATCGCACGCTGCGTGAAGAGCTGCGCCCGCGGTTCGATGAACCGCGCATGAAAGCGCGCGCGAAAATCCGCGCACTGCTGGACCCGGATCAGCAAAAGAAATTTGACGCGCTCGTCGCGCAACAGGACGCGGAACATAATTCGCGCGACGCAGACAACAACGGCAAGCGTTAAGGACTCGGTCAGTATCAACGTCTTACAACTGACGACTTTTTCGGATATTTGTGCAACTAACTGCACTTTCCCGGCGTAAATAAAGAGTACATTTCTGGGGAGTCAGCAAAAAATCGTGAAAATCAAATCCTACTTTGTTTTGGCCTCTCTTGCTGCCGTCAGCCTGGCTGGACAGTTTCACGCGCAGGCACAGGGCGACGACCCTTCGATCAAAGCCACGACTGTTTTTGGCAAGGTCAGTGAAATCAATGCCTCGGCCGGTCAAATCACAATCAAGACCGCGGCCGGCTCTTCAGTCGTGGCGAATGTCACCGAGAAGACGACCTACCAACGCATGCCGCCGGGCGAAACTGACCGCTCGAAGGCCGAACCAACTTCTTTGACTGAGATTACCGTGGGTGATGGCGTAGTGGCGCGCGGGTTCGTAGCAGCGGATAAGAAGTCCGTTCCAGCGCAGCAAATCATTGTCGTCAGCCAGTCAGAAATTGCCAAACAAAACGCGGCGCAACGCATGGCGTGGGCCCGCGGCGCGAAAGGCATAGTGAGTGCGATTAATCCCGCCGCGAAAGAGATCACCGTGACGAGTCGATCGCTTCAAGGCACGTCACAAGCCGTCACAGTTGCCGTGACGGATAAAGCAAAATTGAAGCGTTACCCACCCGATTCGATTCCGAAATACGAGCACGCGCAAGCGGCGAAATTCGAAGAGATTAAAGTCGGCGACCAGTTGAACGCGCGCGGTGAAAAGGACGCCGAGGGTACCCACTTGAGCGCCGAAGAGATCGTGTTCGGAACGTTCAAGATTGCCGGTGGGACCGTAACGGCGATCGACGCGGCCGCAAACACAGTCACCATTAATGAGCTTCAGACCAAAAAACCGTTGACGATTACGCTCAAACCGGAAACCGTAGTGCGCCGTTTTCAGATGATGATGGGTGGCATGGGCGGCGGCGCCGGTGCGCCCGGCGGTCAGGGTCAAGGTGCCGGTAACGGTCAGGGACAAGCGACAGCAAACCGACCTGCTCCGGGGCCGGGACCAGGTACAGCGGGCGGACAAGGTCCCGGTACTGGTGGCCAACGCCCGGGCGGCGGCGGAATGAACATGGCTGACCTGCTCGAACGACTGCCGACGATTTCAATCAACGAACTCAAAGTGGGCGACATGATCATCATGTCGACGCTGCCAGGTTCAGATCCAACTAAAACCACCGCGATCTCAATGGTCACCGGCGTCGAACCGCTGCTGCAAATGGTCGCGGCGCGCCAAGCTGCCGGTGGCCAACCACGGCCACAGAATGTCGATCTCAACAGCAACTTCGGCGGCATGTTCGGAGGCATCGGCCCGTAATCTTTGAATGCGCCGTCGATCAAATCGGACGCCCAGCGTCGCAGCGATTTGAGCGGTGCTTATTTCTGACCGCGTTTATTCACGGGACGCGTTCACTCCGTAAGAAAAAATTTTTAGAGACGAGACTTGATGATGACTTTCAGAAACCTAAAAACTTGTTTGGCCGCATTCGTTCTTGTCGTCGCCACGTGCATGACGGCCGCTGCGCAGGGCCGCGCGACGCTACGCGGGTCAGTTAATGACGAAGTGGGCGCCGTCATTGTGGGCGCCACCGTGACTTTGACTGACGGCTCAGGAGCGCAGAAGACGGCCACGACCGGCAACGACGGTGCGTTTACTTTCACCGGGTTGACGCCCGGCAAATACCTCGTACGCGCGGTCGCGGGCGGCTTTGCGCGGTCTGACGACGTCGAAGTCGATGTCACGACGGCCCGTCGTGATCCGACGGTGATCACGCTCAAGGTGGCCGAGATTCAAAGCGAAGTAAAAGTCGAATCTGCTCCGCCGATTAGTACCGATCCGACAAGTAACGCAAACCAACAGGTGCTTACGGGAAAGGACATCGAAGCGCTGCCGGACGATCCGGATGAGTTAGCGGCGGCGTTGCAGGCGCTGGCGGGACCGCAGATCGGACCAGGCGGCGGACAGATTTTCATCGATGGATTTTCCGGCGCAAACCTGCCGCCCCGGGAATCGATTCGCGAAATTCGCATCAATCAAAATCCGTTCGCGGCAGAAAACGATCAGCCTTCGGGCCGCATTGATATTCTGACTAAGCCGGGCACAGACAAGTTCCGCGGTAGCCTGAATGGCAACTTCACGGACGAGAGCCTTAATTCGCGCAATCCGTTTGCCGTCAACTCCAGCAAGCGCACTCCCTACCAGGTGCGGCAGTACGGCGGCAGCTTCAGCGGGCCGCTCATCAAAAACAAGGCATCATTTTTTCTGGACGCGAATCGGAACGAAACTGATGACAACGAGTTGATTCGTGCCACAGTTCTCGGCCCGGGCTTTACTGTTCAGCAATTTGGCACCGGTTTTCTACGACCGGTACGCAGCTTCAATATTAGCCCGCGATTGGAATACGCAATCAACTCGCGCAACACATTCATTGCGCGCTACAGCTTCAATCGCAATCACAGCGAGAACAACGGAGTCGGCGGTTTCTCGTTACCCGAGCGCGGCTATGATTCTCAATCAACCAATCAAAATATTCAGTTAACCGAGACCGCGGTCATCAACGCAACGACGATCAACGAAACGCGTTTCCAATTCGCGCGCAATACGAACGAGCAGTTTGGCACGAATACGATTCCGACATTGAACGTCAGTAGTGCTTTTAATAGCTGCGCCATCACGGCGACGAGTTGTCCATCGGTCGGCCATGCAATCAACGAACGAAATAGTTGGGAGCTCAACAACTTCACCCAGATTCAGCATGGCACGCATAACTTTAAGTTCGGCGGCCGGCTGCGTGGCGTGCACATCGACGATACGAGCCCGGGAAACTTTGGCGGTAACTGGAACTTTACCGGTGGATTCGGACCACAATTAGACGCCAGCAATAATCCTATCGCCGGCACTAACGTCCTGCTCACCAGCATTCAGCGCTATCAGCGTTCTGTCGCTATTTCTTCGCAAGGCGCATTGACGGCACAGCAGCAAGCTTACTGCGGGGTGGGTGCGACTGCAGCCCAATGTATTCGCACGCTGGGCGGCGGCGCGTCGCAATTTAGCATCAACACCGGCAATCCCAACGCGACCGTTTCGCAAATCGACGCGGGCTTTTATGCGCAGGATGACTGGCGAATTCGGCCGAACTTAACCTTCAGTTATGGCCTGCGCTACGAAAATCAGACCAACATCAACAGCAAATTTAACTTCGCACCTCGAGTCGCTTTCGCGTGGTCGCCGGGTGGCGGCGCGAACGCGACGAAACCGCCCAAGATGGTGATTCGTGGCGGCATCGGACTCTTCTATAACCGCTTCGGCGAAGGCCAGACGTTACAGTCGCATCGCTTCAATGGTTCAAACGAATTGCAATACGTGATTACCGATCCGGCAGTGATTCTGGGCCGGCCACCAACTCTGGCCGAGCAGATTGCCAATCCATCGTTTACTTTCCTGAATCAATATCCGAATGTCCCGACCAGTGCGCAACTCGCGATTGTGCCGGCGACGCAGCAAACAATTTGGCGGGTCGCGTCCAATCTGCAAGCTCCCGAATTCTATTTAACCGGTTTGCAGGTCGAGCGGCAGTTGCCAAAGAATTTTACGATGGTTGTCGGCGCTTTCTCGCTCCGGATCCTGCACGCGATTCGCGCTCGTGACATCAACGCACCGCTGCCGCCGACATTTACCACGCGACCGCAGCCGGCTGACTTGTGTGCTCAATATTGGACCTCCAGCGCACCGTGCGCACTGGGAGACATTTATCAGTACGAATCAAGCGGTAAGTTTCGCCAGAATCAGATGATCGTCCAGCTTAATAGCCGGCTGAACCCGCGCATCTCACTCTCGGCTGGTTATTTTCTGAGCAAGACGACCAACGACACTGACGGCCAGGGTGGCAGTCTGTTTCCTATGAACTCGTACGATCTAAACGGCGAGTTTGGGCGTTCTTCATTTGATGTGCGTCATCGGTTCACCCTGTTCGGCACGTTCAATTCGCCCTGGTGGAAACTCGTCTTCAACCCGTTCGTTGTCGCGAGCAGCGGTCCGCCTTTCAATATCACCACCGGACAGGATTTGAACCTCGACCGGCAGTATAATGAGCGGCCCACATTTCTGCAGTTGAACACTTTCTGCACAGCCAATCCAGCGCGCTGCACCAGTTTCGATTACTCAAATACGAGCAATCAGTTTATTCCACGAAACTACGGTAATGGTCCGGGGTTCTGGAGGGTAGACATGACCGTCAGCCGCACTTTCAGTTGGGGTGGCGAGACAGCCCGAGCTTCCAACTCGCAGCGCGGCGGCGGTAACAATGCGCGTGGCGGTGGCGGCCGCGGCGGAGCCGGCGGTCCGCAGCTTGGCAATGTGGCCCGTGCTGCTGGTGGTGGTGAAGGCGGTGGAAGAGGCCCCGGTGGTCCCGGCGGAGGGGGTCCGGGAGGATTTGGCGGTGGTGGCGGCGGTGGTGCCGGCAAGTATTCGCTTAGCGTCTCACTTAACGCTCAGAACCTCTTTAATCACACCAATCTAGCAACGCCCGTTGGCGTGCTGACCTCGTCAAACTTTGGCCAATCGCTGGCTTTGGCAGGGGGGTTCGGTGGGCCTTTCGGCGGCGGATTCGGTGGTAGCACGGGCGCCGGCAACCGCAGGATTTATCTTCGCTTGCGATTCACTTTCTAAGGAACCAAGCAACCTCATCGAGCGTAATTACACTCGAAACCCCTCTGACAACCGCCAGAGGGGTTTTTGAGTTTGCCCCCGCACCGTGTCACAAAACGCGCGTGCTCACTCCATAATCAGTCCCGAGCGAAAGGATTTCCGGTATGAATAGACTTCTGCTGACCGTCATCGCAATCGCGCTGGCAACCGCAAGCGCATCCGCTCAAAGTCCCGCAGCCGCACCGCCCGCGGCGGCGAACAATGCAGCTGCGAACTCAGCGAGCAGTATCCCCCCACCGCCTGCGATCACAGCGAACAGCACGCCGCTTGAGTTAGCCCGTGCCGCACTTGCGGCTCAAGGCGGAGAAAAATTCAAGAACCTAAAGAACGTTTGGATTTACGGAACTGCAGATTTGTATGCGCCGAACAGTACACAATCAATTCCGGGCAAATTTTCCATCGTCACTGCGGGCGCGAAGTTGCGAATGGATATTGATGCCTCTCCCAATTTCAAATTCAAGCAAATTTTCGACGGGCAACAGGCGTACAGCTCGATGCCCGGAGTCGCTATGCCTCCGGCAGACAAATTCGGACTGCCGGTGCTCGTGAAATACGATCAACCTGGCTACACGGTCTCGGCGATTCCAAACGAAAAGAAGTTGCGCGGATTTCGGATCGTGGATGCGGAGGGCAATCAAACCGATTTCTACATCGACCCAACGACGGCACGCGTCATGAAATACGTGAGCCCATACAACGGCTATACTGTCGGGACTGAGAACTCAAAGTTCAAAGAGATTGACGGCGTGCTTATCCCATTCAACTTTAGTCAGCGTTTCGAAATGCCGATGGGCGCGTTCTTTGCTGATTTCAAGGTGAAGGAAGCGAAGCTCAATCAAGCGTTGGGTGACGACGTGTTCTTGATTCAGTAGCCATTCGATCAACAACGAGAGAGCCGCGGATTACGGAAGCCAGCCGGGCAGAGCGGCTGCCTGCTTTATCCATTTCGCCATCTGGGATTCGTCTAGCTTGTCGCCTTCATGGATGTCAATCCAGCGCGCAGATCGTTGGGTGCCCCCGGGCGGAACGGGTCGCAGCGAAGTGCCACTAAAGAAAGTCAGCTTCACATACCGCGTAAAGACGTGGAACGACAGGAACCACCCCATTCCTTCAATGCCGTAGAACGGTGAGTTCCATTTCACCGCCTTTCGCACGCCCGGGACATTACGCACAATAACCGCGTCGAGACGCTTTCCAATTTCCCGCTTCCAGCCCGGCATCGCCGCGATGTAGGCCTGTACCGGCGCGTCACCATCCGCCTTCGCGATTTGTGGATTGCCGCCAGAGAGAAGTTTCACTGGCTTGGCCTTCGTCGCACGCGACTGGGCCTGCTTGCCCTTCGCATCGACTTGTACTGAGCGTTTAGATTTACTTCGCAACTTTTGTGAAGGTCAAACCGCCCCAGTTCAATGAGGCCGGCTTCCCGTCAGCATTGTTTGTAAAGCCGATGACCTCACCGTTTCCGCCAGGCAGCATCACAATTCGAATAGTGTCCTTGTCCGTGTAGGGCGTGGCGACTGCGCTCATCCTGCCCATGCGAACCGCCAGCGCTTTTTCCATCGCGACGATGTCGATTGTGCCCGCCAGATCGTTCGCATATTTCCCCGCATAGTCAGCAAACGGTCTTGTGAGCTGCCACTCTCGCTTTGCACGCTGTGCAGCCTCAGCAGCGAAGCCTTGCTTTCTGCTTTCATAAACCGTAATTGTTCGCTGCAGTTCCTTGGTGTAATCGGCCTCGAAATCCTCTGTTTTCAGCCACCAGTCATAAGCGTACGCGGCGAGCAGATCTGCCAGGCGTCCACCAAGAATGTCGTTGTTCGCCAACACCCCAACCGCGATTTTTTTGTCCGGCATGAATGAGACATGACTGCGATAACCCGGATAGCCGCCATGATGATAGATAACCTTTTCATTTCGGTACGTACCGATTTGCCAGCCGAGCCCATATTCGCCATCGCCGGAAAATGGCGGCTCGTTCCGCGTGCTCTTTGTGTAACCAGTGTGGGCATTGCGAATAAGATCCGCCGGGAATACTTGTTTCCCGCCAAGCTTGCCGCCGTTCATGTTGACGTTAAGCCACCTGCCCAAATCGGAAACGCTCATGAAGATTCCGCCTGCCGATTGCATGTTGTCGTCGGTCTTTTCGAGCTGACTGCGGACCATCTTGCCGGCATTCGCCGCATCGGTGTCGATGACATAAGGGGCCGCGATTTTAAACTTCTTTGCGCGCGCCTTTGAAACATAGGCCGTCGTGTGGGCTAAACCGGCGGGAGTGAAGACGCGCTCTTGCAGTAAGTCCTGCCATTTTTTGTGCAGATGGTAATACAACGCGAGCCCATAAATGTTGTAGCCGAGGTTTGTATAGGCATACTTGCCAAAGTTCGCTTCATTAAAAGTTGTGCCTGCGGCAAAGACATGATCAATCTCTCGCTGATCGATTTGACCGGTAAAGGCGAGCCGGTTCATGAGCGGCGTGTTCCTCAGTCCGCTGGTGTGCGTCAAGAGATCTCGGATCGTAATCTTGTCGGGTATCTGATTTTTAAATTGAATGCCTGGAGTGTATTTCGTCACCGGATCGGAAAACTTGATTTGGCCTTCTTTATCCAGCATCGCGGCTGCCAGCGCGGTAAACGACTTGGTTGAGGAAGCGATGTAGTAAAGCGTATCGTTGTCGGCCTTGATGGCGGCTTCCTTATCCGCCATCCCGTACGCGCGAACAAAGATTGGTCTGTCGTCTTTGATTACGACAATTGCCATGCCCGGCAGATCAGGAAACGTCGCCAGCATCTTACGCACCTGAGCTTCGTAAGCCGCATTGAAATCCTTTTCTGTGGCACCGTTATCTTTCTGAGCGAAAACGAAAACGGTCGCGGAATTGAGTAGCAGGGCAACGAGCGCAACACCGATCGCTTTTTTCATAGGCTCTCCTGTGAAATGGTTTTTGGGACGGTAACTAAAACGCGACTCGGGGAGAATTACGATGTGCGTAGTGAGGAAGTTCCCGGGAATACCTGAAGATGTGGCAGAAATGCCAAGGCCGCGGAGTGCAAAAGCGTAAAAATCGATCGCTTAGTTTCAGGCAGTAGCACTCTGCTTACGTCGCGCGCGAATCACCAACCAAATCTTCCGCGCGATGAAGAGGGCGACCTGGCTCAGAATAGCCGCCCCAATGCCAGACAGACGAATTGCGCCGAGCCATACCGCAACGCCAATGATGGCGAAGACTACGCCCGCATACATCCAGTATCCGGCAAACATGATTATCGGAACGAAGACAAACCGAGTAATTGACGCGTACTGTGGAATCTCTTCGAACGGACTGTAAATGTAGCCGAGTATCGGAATCGCCAGGACAAGGTGAATCCAACGAAGAATCGAACGTGTGGTGGCGCGACTAATCATTCAATCCCTTCCCCTTAAGGATCTGAGGCACAGATTTTTCAATTCGTGCTTCCCGCGTCCTCGCTTGTTTAGGTGCAGAAAAATAAAGCAGGTATCCTCTTTGCCGTCCCGGTGTCAGCGCGGTAAAAGCTGTTTTCAAGCCAGGCATTTCCTTCAATTTTTGTTTGAACTCATCAGGCATCCTGAATTCAGAAGTCTTCTTTAGATTCACTTTCACGCCCGCTTTTTCCGCCGCGATCGCTTCTTTAATGTAGGCCTTTAAAGTAGTCTTCAACTTTACGATTTCTTGAGCACTGGTGAACCGAACCTGGCGGGCCGACTGCACGTTTTCAGTCTGTTGAATCAGAATGCTTTTTGGATCCTTTAGCAACGCGCCTTTGAAAAACAACAGCGCGCAGTACTCTTTGAATCCATGTATCAGAACGATGTTTCTTTTCTCAAACGTGTAACAAGGGCAACCCCACTTCAACTCCTCCGTCAGGTCACACTCAAGCACGATCCTTCGCAACTTCTCATATTCTTGCTGCCACTGGCCGGGCTTGGTGAAAAACCAGTCAACCTTAGGATTCGTCGGGTTCATTTAATGGTCCTCTGCAACAAAAATTTACCCACAACTGCCGGCTGTGACGCCATTCGTCACGCAACCATGAATTGAGACGATGGTACGGACATCCCTTGCCGCCGCGCCGCTGCATCTTACGCTACTGAGTTCGCACATGGTAATAGCAACCATGACTCTAAAAAGGGCTCTTCAAAACAAAGAGCCGAGCGGCTGATCCGCTCGGCTCAAATGTTTCGCGTAACCCTATGACTTTGTAGGCGCCTCTTTAGAACTCTCGATCCATTGCGCCTCCGGTGCGCTTGATCGCGATCGAGCCATTCACGTTGTTGAGTCGCACTCGCGTCCCGCCAGATCCGATTTGCCCGCTCAAGTTGTGACCTACGTATTGACCATCATCGACTGTCAGTCCGAAGTCATTGGTAATCGCCCCATGAAGCGTACTGGCTTTGACGTCGGCGCTCGCGCCCGACGGAACGACGAGCACGATCGAGCCATTGACCGAATTCAGATTGACGGCCTTCGCGCCGTCCAACGTGGCTACATTGGCCTCAATGCCACCGTTGACGGTCGAGAGTTTTACCTCTCCGCCGAGTCCTTCCGCTCTCACCGTGCCGTTGACAAGTGACGCCTGCACGTCACCTTGGATTCCCTCGACGTCCAACGATCCATTTACCAATTCAGCGCCCTCCAGGTTGGCCCGGCGCGGCACCGTTAGCGTGTATTCGACGCTCGCCGCATTATCTTCGCGGTTCCGACCGCCGTAGTTTTGGTTATCAGGATACTTGGTTTTGACTTTTACGCTGTCCGGGGTATTGACGACATCGATGGTGACTTCGCTCAGCCGTTGCTGACTGTAAGCGCGTTTGACCGCATCGACCTTGACAGAGTTCTGGTCCCAAACGCTGATATGCACGTCGCCGTTAATGTTTGCGACACTAACGCGGCCCGTCGCTGACAACGGATAAACCTGATGAAATTCCTCAGTTAGCTCGTCGCCCTTCGGTTTCTGAAAGGCATCGACGGAATAGGGTTGGCCAGCAACAGCCGCACGAGCATGTCCAACTCTTAATTTGTCAGCCCCTAACGTAAATACGATAACTGACAGGATCGCGATCAATAACGCTGCTTTCTTCATATGCATTCCTTTCGTAAAAGACGTTTCCATTGGCTCCAATCGATATAACACCGGGGCAGATGTTTTTGTGGCAGGTTTTTTCCCCGAGTGAAAAATGAAACGACAGAGAACTCGCGCGTAATCGAAAACATTCAAACTATCGCCAATGGTGAACTCGAATGCGGGGCTACGAATCCCTATTCCGGCTCGCGCACATTTGCGATTTGATTCATCAGATCGACTTTGCTTTGATAGGCGGCGAGCATAGACTGCGCAGCCTGCAAATCTTTAGGGTTTTTGCGCGCCACCTCACGACTACTCTGGATCACATTGTCGACTAGTGCCAGATTGTATTGGTATTCAACCTCAAGTGACGGCCGCAGCGGTGGCTGAATCTTGATCGCATCGTTCAGCCTGGCAATCGCATAATCGTACTGGCGCGATTGCCAGGATAATGAAGTGGCGTCTGATTCATTTACTGGACTGCGGTTCGTTCGTTTCGAGCCGCGCACCGTTTTATTATTTCGTGAGAGAGGCGGAGCCGGCTTTGGCGGTAGTTCAGCAAGCTTCTGAGGGATTCCCGCGACCTGAGCAGGAGAATCGTTCTGAGCGTTGACAGGTATCGCCCTCTCTTTTCTCAAGTAAACAAACCCTACAAATCCGGCGAGCAGAACGGCCACCGCAATTGCCACATAGGCAAGCGGCCTAAATGAAGCGAAGAATTCTCGTGCTGCATGCCACCGCGATTGTCTAATCGCTCGGACATTCGCATCGCCAGTTGCTGCGATGGCCGTCTCGACTCGTTGTCTCAATCGGTCAGTTGGCATCGCGGCGGCGAACTCAATCGCCAAACCTTTCGCTGCGATCAGGTTTTCAGCTTCAACCTGGCGCGCCACTTCGGCACACTTAGCACAGACGTTCAAATGCGCGGCAACGTTCGCAGATTGATCCGCAGGTAGTTCGTCATCAAACCAGGCCTGGAAAGTCTGTTCGTAGATGCAGTTTCTCATCGGTCCACTCCGATCTTGCCGTACATGCGCGCGAATTCCTTACGGGCGCGCGCGATCAAGCTCCCTACGTAGCTCTCTTTCAGCGAGAGCGTCTGGGCAATCTCGCGATACGAAAGTCCCTGGTGTCGCAGTAGCAGGCAGCTTCTCATCGGTTCCTTGATTTTATCGAGCGCGCGTCTCACGGCATCCAGTTCGCGACTATCACTATCGGTTTGCATAGCCATATCTGGATTGTTGCTTCTTTGATAGTTCGTATCGCGCGCCAACGCTCGATTGCGACTGCGAATTGTGTTGCGCGCTTCATTCAACGTGATACGTAATAACCACGGACGCAGTAGGTCCGCGCCAGGCGCAGAATCCAGATGGCGATACAGCTTGAGAAATACTTCCTGGGTAATTTCTTCTGCTAAAGCCGAGTCACGCACGACGGTGCGCGCCATCGCAAAGACCACGCGGTGATGAAGCGTAAACGCCTCGTCAAAACTTACGGAGGCATCTGGACGCGTAGCTTGGGCTGGGACGGGATCGATCGCGGTTTGGACTCCAACGCGCATTATTTCCATGTTGGGGACACCGCCAAAAGGTGATTTGTGTCAGATTTTTTAAGACCTATCGCCAATTACACCACTCGCGTTCCGACATCGCCCACCAATCGGTCCCAATCGGCTGACCGTCCGGCGGATCGTTGGGCTTAGTGAGGTTCATCTTCTTCGGATCATCCTGAAAACGCTTGATTTGATTTGCTGTGTAAAGCAGGAAAGCGCGCTGGTTGCGATCACGCGTGCCGTTTGCCTGGCTGCCGGCCCAATTCTTCAATTCATCCAACTGAAGTTCGGCGATCGCGCGTACTTCGTTTGACGCCCGCTCGTTTGCGGCGAGCGCCATCAATTCGTTCAGCACCACCGCGTTGACCGTTCGCTGGATTTCGCCGTCATAGCCGCTCTGCGCAGGCGCGCGAAAGGTCTCAGTCAGAATTTTGTCGAAGACGGCGTCGAGCGTCGGGTACTCTGCACCGTTGCGCGCGTTGAATTCTACTAGGCGCGCGGCGCGCTCAGGATTGAACAGAAAATCGCAGACGTGATTCGCATACGCTTCAGCCGGTGCGAGCGCGTCGAACGCTGGCGCGGTGCGAATACGAAAATCTTCCCGCGTGCGCTGGTAACCCGGCGGACGCGGCGGAATGATGCGCAAAAGTGATTCAGGAAGACGCAAATTGTGCGGTTTCAAAGTCTCGAGCACCGCATACAACGCGCGCTTCTGCTCTTGCGGCGAAACAATCTCGGGGTTCTTGTCACCCTTGCCGCGGACACTAAAGGTGTAGTCTTCGCCACCAATCAACTTCGCGACGGCTTCAACCTGGTACCGATGATGCATGTACAGCGGCACCAGCACGTCTTCGAGAGTGGCCATTGGCGCGCCTTCGCGAATGTTGTTCTCGCTGAAGCGCGCGAGCGCGGCATCGCGAACTTTCATCAAGTTCTCAAGTCCGTCGATTACATTTGTGCCGTTGTCCCACAGATGCGCAAAAGAACTCGAGGCGCTCGGTGGCCGCGCGTCCTGATCGGTCAGATAACGCAACCCGCGCGCGAATGCGTCGCCGAGAACTTTGTCGAGCGCAGCCTTGTCATTCGTGCCCGATGGATAATCCTGATAGCCGTACGCGATCGCTACCTTGTCCCATTCGCCGATGCCTTTCGCATAAGCGTCGGACAAATCTGCTAAACCATTCGGCCCGAGCTTTACCATTGGCGCCGGATAGTCCATCACTGACGCTCGTCCCGTGGTGCTCGCCGCAAAGTTATGTTGCAGACCTAACGTATGACCGACCTCGTGCGCGGCCAGTTGCCGCAAGCGCGCGATCACCACTTGCTGCATGAGCTTGTCGACGACGGTTTTGTCTTTACCATACGGGGCCAGCAAACCTGAGGCGATGAGAAAGTCCTGTCGATCACGCAACGAGCCGAGCGACACCCGGCCTTGAATGATTTCGCCAGTGCGGGGATCTGTGAGGGACGACCCATATGACCACCCGCGCGTCGAACGATGCACCCACTGAATTACGTTGTAGCGCACGTCCATTGGATCAACGTCCGGCGGCATCACTTCCACACGAAACGCGTTGCGATAACCGGCCGCTTCGAACGCCTGGTTCCACCAACTCGCGCCCTCGATCAAAGCCGAACGCACGGGCTCAGGCGCGCCGCGATCGACGTAGTAAACAATGGGCTGAACCGGATCGCTGATCGCCGCCGCAGGATCCTTCTTCTGCAAGCGATGACGGCTGAGGTAGTGCTTCCAGATCGGCTCGCTAATCGACGTCGCGAAATCCATGTACTGAATGCCGAAGTAGCCCGCGCGGGGATCATTTTCGCGCGGTGTGTATCCAGGTGGCGGT
>DASYPX010000350.1:0-8955 GCA_036006125.1 Pyrinomonadaceae bacterium
GGCGAGGGCGATCGCGTCGAGCAGATGAGTGTGATGCGAAAGAAGATTTCGGATCACATGGTGATGTCGCGTCGCACGTCGGCGCACGTCACCACGGTTTACGAGATTGACATGACGAAAGTCGCGAAGCTGCGCGACGAGAATCGAAAAGCGTTTCAGGAACGCACCGGCACGAAACTCACCTGTCTGCCGTTCATCTTCAAGGCCGTGACAGACGGAATTCGCAAATTCCCGATCTTCAACGCCCAGGTGAGCGGCGATCAGATCATCTACAAACGCGACATCAATTTGGGGATGGCCGTCGCGCTCGATGGCGGATTAATCGTGCCCGTGATCAAGCGCGCCGATGATCTTTCAATCTCCGGGTTGGCACGCGCGGCAAACGATCTCGCCGATCGAGCGCGCACGAAGCAGCTCAAGCCCGATGAAGTCGCGGGCGGCACGTTCACCATCACAAATCCAGGTGTATTTGGCGGATTGTTTGGCACGCCGATCATCAATCAACCACAGGTGGCAATCCTCGGAGTCGGCAAGATTGAAAAGCGCGCGAAGGTCCTGACCACGCCTGACGGCGAGGATTACATCGCGATTCGGCATATGGCTTATTTCGCGCTCAGTTTCGATCACCGCATTATCGACGGCGCGGATGCAGAGAGGTTCCTGGCCTACATCAAGGAGCATCTGGAAACCGCACAATTCGCGATCTAGCGCGTTTACAGAACCGCGAACGGTTAGTGCGCCGGCAAACACAACGGAACTTAAGCCCTGATCCCGCTCGCTACCGCTCGCCGTTCTGTAGCGTTTCGCGATTTCTTTTCACAACAGTCAGCCTCACTGTTGCGATCAAATAACGAACGAATGATGAATTCTTGGTAAGTGCGTCCGCACTGCCGATCGCGCTTGACTTCGCTTGATTGTGCAGTAACATCACGCCAGTTGATGGACATTATCCGTTAACAACGCTTGAAATCACGTCTGCACTTGTACGAAGCGGACAACGCAAAATGCGAATCGATTAGTCGAACTCGCATAAACCCGACGCGCCTGTTGCGACGTCCTAACCAACAATTGAAGGAGTTCTAACTATGAATAGCAGAACGTTTCGGTCAATTGCGCTTGCGTTCACGCTCGCGCTGACTATTTCCCCATTGGCCCTTGCACAAACTGATAACAATTCAACTCGAGCCCGTTCAGTCGCCAGTGGCGAAAAGATGAAGATCAAAGGCGTGGTGGTGCGACGTGACGTCGACACGTTCACGGTTCGCGATCTTACCGGTAACGATACCGTCGTGCGGATGACCGACCAGACTTCTGTGAAAAGCAAAGGCGGCGTTTTCAGCGGCGGCACCAGATACCAGGCCACGAACATCATTCGCGGACTGAACCTGGAAGTCGAAGGCCGCGGCGGATCAAGCGGTGAATTGGTCGCCTCGAAAATTCGTTTCAACGAAACTGACTTGCGCACCGCGCGCGCGGTTGAGTCACGCGCCACTCCGTTGGAAGAGCGCGCCTCGGCAGCAGAAGGCCGGCTGAGCGACGTCGAGCAAAACGCGCAGAAGATGTCCGGTCAGCTTGATGAACTCGCAGCGATTTCAAACGCGGCTCGTGGCGGGGCGAAGGCAGCGCAGGAAACCGCCGATGCCGCCGTCTCGGGCGTCAATCAAACCAACGAGCGCATCTCGGCGTTGGACGATTACACACCGCAAGAAACAACGGCGGTCAATTTCCGGACGGGCAGCTCAGTGCTGAATGCGGACGCGAAAGAGAAGCTGGATGCAATCGCGACGAAGGCCTTGAACTCTAAGGCTTACGTGCTTGAAGTGACGGGCTACGCGGATGCGACGGGCAGCATTGCCCGGAATCGCGCGTTGAGCCAGCGCCGCGCCGATGCGGTGATCACGTATCTGGTCGAGCAGCACAAGATTCCGCTTCGCCGTATTGTGACACCATATGGTTTTGGTGAACTCGATCCGGTTGCGGACAATAAGACTCGTTCCGGCCGGGCGGAAAACCGTCGCGTCGAAGTGAAGATGCTGGTGAACAAGGGCCTAACCCAACCGGCGCCGACAATTAAGACATCCAGCGGTAACTAACGATCGCAAGCAATCAACTTGCGCGCGTGATTTTGGGCGCAATTCGGTCAGCCGATTGCGCCCATATTTGCCAACGATCGTGCCGTCACACGGCGTCTAACAAAGCGTATCCCCGACACGTCGTAACGGCGGCATGAAGGGTTGGTTGATGATTCTTAGAACTAACGCAAGACAATTTAAGCCGGCGTTCATCGCGCTGGCTTTCTTTTTTTGTGCGACGGTCTTTATCGCACGACCAGTTGTCGCACAGAAAGCTCCGCAGCTTCCGCCGCCACCGCCGGGTCCAATTTACAAGCCGAAACCGACGCCGACGCCAGCACCTGAAGAGTTGGACGTTGTGCGCGTCACGTCAAATCTGATCGTCGTTCCCGTTTCGGTGACTGATGCGAATGGCCAGCCGGTGCTCGGATTGACCGCAAGTGATTTTCGACTCGAAGAAGACGGGCGCGCGCAGCAGATTACGCAGCTTGGCGATCCCGAGCAGGTGCCGCTCGATATCGCGATGTTGATCGATGTGTCGAGCAGCGTCAGTGAACGATTCAGTTTTGAAGTGCAGGCTGCCACCAGCTTCTTAAAACAGGTGATGAGGCAGGGAGACCATGCAACGTTGTTCGCGATCGATCGGACGCCGCGCCTCGAGCAGGCCCCGGCTTCCGCTGATGTCGCCACGATGAAACTTCTAAGCTTTCGCGCTGCTACAGGCCCAAGCCCAACCGCGTTTTATGACACCGTCGCCACGGCGGCACGCTACCTTGCCGCGAACACGCCCGAACGATCACGCCGTGTAATGGTGGTGATTTCCGACGGGGAAGATAATTTCAGCAACTCAGTACGCGATTCGGCAATCGTGGCTTACAACGCCACAAAAAACGAGGACGGTGTCGATGCCCAGGCCCGCGCACGCATTCGCGCCGCGAACGATGCCGCGCTTCAGGCGGGACATGCGAAAGCACAGGCTGAAGTACGCCAGGAAGTGCAAAAGGCGAACCTGGTCTTTTACTCCATCAATCCGAGCGGCGAGGGATATAAGCTGAACATCATCAGCACGCGCGCCCAGAACGCGATGCAGGCGTTTGCGACTGCGACTGGCGGCGCCGCATTTGTCCCCGCCGCCGAATCAGATCTGCCGGCGATCTTTAACCGAATCGCTTCGGAGATCCGCAGCCAATATCTGATTCAATACTACTCAGACAATAAATCCGGCGCGAGTGCGTTTCGACGCATCAGTGTGGCGTCGCCGACGCGTCCGCAACTTCGCGTCCGCGCGCGCGAAGGCTACTTTCCGAAGAAATAGTCCAACCTCTAATATCCAATGCCAATCTCTGCTTAACTGACTTTGGACGCGGGACTCCGGACTCGCCTATTCGCACTTCTCGCATTTGCACCCGACCGGCTCGATAATCCCTTCGAAGTATTCGTTACCGTAGTCGTAGGTAATCTCTTCGCCCGGTTTAATACTTCGGCGCGCCCAAATCCAGACGCGGCGACGATTCGAAACAGTTGTTTCGGCATTTGGTTGACACGAATGGTTGATGTAACGCGCAATATTCGCGCGCGCACTACCATCGATCGACCATTTTTTGTTCACGTTAAAGAAATACTTTCCGCTACTCTTCTCGACTTCGTGGTTCGGCACGAGCGGCCCGACGTATTCGATAATTCGCTTGCCTTTTGCAATCGGTTTCGTCGCAAACAATCCCAAACCCGTGCGTGTGCGTTTGATTGCGTAAGGCTCCTCGCGAGGCATGTCAGCAACTGTACGCCGCGCAATTCGCATGACGATGACAGTCGCTTCACGGATTTGTCTTCTTCGTCACACTTGTTTGGCCCGCACGATACATTGTGCGGTCGTCATCGACTACAATGCTTTCATGCAAGAGACGGCAGGGCCTGCGTATTCCGCAGAACACGTGCTCGCGTATCCCATCGAGTACCTGGCCGGTATCGATCTCTACAATGCCGGCGAGTTCCACGCGGCGCACGATGCATGGGAAGAACGCTGGATGGGGCCGGTGGATCCGCAGGAGAAGCTGTTTCTCCAAGCTATGATTCAATCAGCAGTCGCGTTCCATCATTTGCAAATTGGAAGACCGGGCGCGGCGCGACAAATGTATTTGGCGGCTAAGGAAAAATTCGCGAAACTTGGCGTAGAGGTTTTCATGTCGCTCGATTTGAACGATTATCAGGACCAGCTTGATCGGGCCCTATTGTGGTTGTTGAGCGTTTCTGATCCGCGTGAAATTGACCAGCCCGAAATTCAACCTCCCGTCATTCGGCTGGCGCCGAAGATCGTGACTCAACTGTGAGAATAATTAGAATTCTGGCGCTGTTATTGTTGGGGATGTGGCTGGGCGCTGCCGTTTTCTTTAGCGCTTCGGTGGCACCAAACGTGTTCGGCGTGTTGCGCGGCGCGGACCTCGCGAGTGCGAGTTCTCTCGCCGGCTCGATTGTCTCGCCATTGCTGGCAACGCTGAATCGCGCGGGGTTTGAAATCGCGATTTTCTTGCTGGTCATGAGTTTCTTTTTGACCGTCGGCCAAACCCTAATTCCGAGACTGGCGCATTTGCTCTCGCTGGCGGTGCTGGCGACTACGACTGCTGTAGGGCATTGGGTAATAGCCGCCCGCATCGCGGCCCTCCGTACCGCTCTGACACTGCCTATCGATCAAATTCCACCGAGCGACGAACGAAGAATCGCATTTGATAGCTTGCATCGCTATTCTGTCCTGCTCTTTGCGGTCGCTATTTTGGCGGCCGCCGTGGCCTTTGTATTGATCGGATGCGGCCGAGAACCCTCGCGACAAACCTCACCTAACCAGGCCTGACGATTTTCATGGTCTGCATGATTTGGCACCGCTCTCCCGCTAATCGCTCGCGCGGATTGTTACTGCGTGAAAACGAAATGTATTATGGCCACTGCCGCCGCGAAAAAAAGTGGCAGAAATAAGGAAGGTCATGGAAATACTCGAACGATCGGAACAATGGCGCGAGCGATACAACTCGTGGGGATCGAAATCGGGCGCATCTGATGACCTGAAGGCCTATCCATTTGTCGAGAATTCACGCGCGCCATTCACGCCCGCGCGACGCGCGATTACGATGACGAACCTCGCCGTGATCGTCTCGGCGGGAGCGTACCTCGACGGTACCGAGCCATTCGATGCGAATGCGCCTGGCGGAGATTTCGAACTGCGCGAGATTCCGACGGATATCGATTTGCAGGACCTGCGATTCTCAGCTCGCGGCTACGAGTCGACGCTTGTGCAACAAGATGCGAACGTACAGGTTCCGATCGATCGGCTCCGCGAGTTCGTGAGCAATCGCATCATCGGCCAGATTGCCCCGGCGTTCTGGAGTTTTTGCGGATTCATTCCTGACGCGGCCACGTTCGTAGAACAGACGATTCCGCAAATTCTTGAGCGGCTAACGCGATACGACGTGCAGGTTGCATTATTGATTCCCGCGTCGCGCCTTTGCCATCAGTCAGTTGCCCTCGCGGCGCGCGCGATTGAACAGACTGGTCTACCGACGATGACACTCGGCGTCGACCGCGAGGCTCTGGAAAATGCGCGTCCACCGCGCGCCGCTTACTACAATGGGAAATTAGGCAGCGTAGTAGGTGAGCCCAACTGGCCGCAGCATCAACGACGCGTGCTGGATGAAGCTTTGCGCCTAATTGAGCCGATGGGCCAACCGGGCATCCGCAAGCTTGCGGTCGAACTCGAAACTAAAGTAGAAATCGCGCGCGGGGAGCGGTGAATTCCCTCTCCCGCTGGGAGAGGGTGAGGGTAAGGGCGCGCAGCGTAGCCGCCCGTTTTCATTGTCATAATTCTCTGTTTTGAAGACTCAAACCTGCGACGTCGCCGAAGAACAGTCGCCGTTGATAAGTACATCCCCCAAATGAAACGCATCGTCATCATTCGCGTCCTGATCACGGCCATCGTCGGCATCGTCGGCTATCTCCTGTTTTGGCCAGTACCGATTGATCCCGTCGCCTGGAATCCACCTGCGCCTGATACCTCCGGCGTTTACGCGGAAAACCACGAACTCGCCAGGATTGAACGGCTGTCCGTCAGTTCGTTAGCGCCGGAAGATGTCGCGATCGACAGTCAAGGACGAATCTATACCGGCGTCCTCGACGGACATATTTATCGCCTGCAGGCTGACGGCACGCGACCGGAAGTATTTTCACAGACGTATGGGCGACCACTTGGCATGAAGTTCGATCAACACGGGAATCTGATCGTCGCCGATGCGGTGAAAGGACTTTTGTCGATCGCTGCGGACGGCAGCATTACGATTCTCAGTAATCAGGCGGACGGCGTGCCGTTCAATTGCACGAATGATCTGGACATCGCTGGCGACGGGACAATTTATTTCACTGACGCGTCTTACAAGTTTCCGCTGACGGAATTGAAAGCTGACTTGCTTGAGCATCGCCCCAACGGACGACTCCTTGCTTACGACCCCACGACGGGGAAAACGCGCGCGGTGCTCCGCGACCTTTACTTTGCGAACGGCGTCGCTGTCAGTCCCGATCAGTCATTCGTGTTAGTAAATGAAACCGGCACGTACAGCGTTCGTCGGGTGTGGCTGACGGGCGACAAGCGCGGTCAATCGGAAACATTTATCGAAAACCTGCCGGGCTTTCCCGACGGCATCTCCTCGAATGGAAAGGGCCTTTTTTGGCTGGCGATCGTGAACCGGCGCGACGCTACGCTCGATTACCTTCTGCGACATCCGTTTTTGCGCAAGACGGTTATGCGGCTGCCGAATTTCATGCAGCCGGCGATCAAACGCTACGCATTTGTGCTGGCGCTGGATGCGAATGGAAAAGTCATTCAGAATTTGCAGGACCCGTCGCCTAACTGTTTCGCCGAAATCGCGAATGTTGTCGAACACAATGGCAGCCTGTATTTTGGTTCGATAGGGGAAAGCGCGATCGGCCGCATGGCCGTACCTGCCAGCAAGTAAGGAAGTGTGTTATGAGAAAGTTCTTCCTGTACGTCTCTGTTTTCGTTTTTATCGTTTCGAGCGTCACCGCGCAGTCGGGACGTAAGCTCAAAAATCCGCCGCCACCCCCGCCACCTCCAGCCCCGGTTGAAGAATCCGTGCGCACCGAATCAGACGACGTGCCACTCGGACCTCCAAACGCGAGTGCTTTGCCAGAAGGCTTGCTCGTTCACAAACTTCAAGCGATCGACGACAGCACATTTCGGCTCGCGGACTTCAACGGCAAAGTGGTTGTCATCAATATGTGGGCCACCTGGTGTGGGCCTTGTCGTCGCGAAGTGCCTGACTATGAAAAAGTGCGAAAGGAATTCACCGGTCGCGCTGTCGAATTCATTGCGCTCACTACTGAAGATCCGGTCGCGACACGTGACAAGGTGCAAAAGTTTGCGCGGGACTTTCACTTCGGATTTCGCATCGGTTGGGCAGATCGCGAAACCGCCCGCGTGCTGATGAATGGACGCAATGCCGTTCCGCAAACGCTTGTGCTCGGCACTGACGGTCATGTCCTGACGCGTTGGGTTGGCTACTCAGCTCAACACAGCGGCGATAGATTGCGAGCAGCAATCAACCAGGGTCTTTCGGCCTCTGAATCCGCGCAACTTTAGTCTCTATTATTTGCGAAAGAGTGCTGCCGCCTCCCCTTCAATTTTTGAATTTACATTCTGGTAGCTCTGATCTACTATCGCGCCTCGTAGAGAGATTCTATAGTCCCCCACGCCATAAAAGGGCGACGCTCCAGGGAGAGCGCCGCCCTTTGATTTTTGCATCACCCTCTCGGCTTTCGCATCAAGCGGGCCTTTTGCAGTGCTGGAGCGCTGGGCTTTGCCCAAAAAGTCTTAAACTGGCGATAAATGCTCTTGATCGCTCATTCACGTCAGACGGAGCGGCAACAAGCTGCGAAGCAGGGGTGGTAGTTAAGCCCAAGGCGAGGCTCTGCGAGCCTTGGGTTACCAGAGAATAAAATTTGCGGGAGCCGCGGAGCGGCGACCACTCAACGAGATGCCGCCCGCTACGCGGGCTCCGCTGCTCCAAAAAATTTATTCCCAAGGCTCGCAAAGCCTCGCCTTGGGCTTAGCTAAGACCGCTGCTTCGCAGCTCGACGAGTTTGTTCGCTCGCGCCCTCGCTTTTTGGGCAAAGCTGGAGTGCTGAAGCGCTGACTACTAGGTGAACAGTGTTTACTTAGTTGCCAGTGCCTTTCATCAACTCTCGCGCACGATGCCGTCGAAGATCGGCCTATGATTTCCAGTCTTTTTCTAACAAATTCTCTTAAGGTAAGCCGCTAATCTCCGTACGCGTGTCGAGCTCCTCTCTGGGTGGATATCCAGTAACCAATTGGTTCATTGCGCCGAGCCGAGTCATCGCGGCTCCGCCGTTCCTGTTAATGAACAAATAATTGAACTTAGCTGCCGATGTCAGCGGTGAAGCACTGGTGGCACACCCTTTGTAAATGAATCGGGTACTTCAGCGTTCTCAGACAGCGTTTCAAACGGGAGAAGAAACAATGATTAGCCTGGTTCAAGCAAGCACCGCAACCCCCCAAAACAAAATCAGCACCACGGAACTTGTCGCTACGATGATGCACAAGTTCTCGCCCGAACTAATCAATTCAATCTGTTCTCTTGGCGTCGAGAATCGTTATTCGACGATGAACAATTACGCAGAGTTCCTGATGGGTGCGCCGATGAATTCGACGAGCTCAACGACCGACCTCGGTGTCGATGCGACGCGCCGCTGCATCGAGGAGTGGGGTGGCGATCCTTCGCAAATCGGTCTGTTGATTGCCGCAACGAACACACCGGAACAGATGCTGCCGTGTTTGGCTTCGGAAGTGATGGCGCGCACACACGGT
>DASYPX010000351.1:0-16298 GCA_036006125.1 Pyrinomonadaceae bacterium
GACGGTTGGACGGATATCGAAGAGCAACGGCTCGGCCTAAATCCGAATAACAAAGACACGGACGGCGACGGTCTTGCTGACGGTGAAGACGTTTGCCCGAACTTCTCTTTGCGTGACGAAGATCAAAACGACGAAGAAATCAAAATGTTTCAGAAGGCGATCTTCGTAACGTGGGGCTTGAGTGGTTCGCGTCATCTGCTGCTGGTTGGACCTGACGTCAAGCGCGTGCATATCTGGGGTTACGCGGGACCAGTAATTTACGGCGCGGACGTGAAAAGCTGGAGCAAGGACCATCAATACGGCGCAGTCTATGCGAGTTGGCGAATCAGAAAGCGCCGTGCTGACGGTGACGTAATCGTTGAGATTGTTGATTACGAGGGGCCTTTGGCAGCAGGCGGCCAGGATGTACGCTTGCGAAAGGTTGGCAACGAATGGGTCGTGATTAGCCGGCGTGCCACCTGGGTCAGTTAATGATGAAAACTTTCATGCACGAATCTCCTAAACGAAACTTCTTGAAACCACAGCTTCGGTTCCGAAGCATGCTCGTTTTCACTCTGCTGCTCAGTCTCTTTTGCTCTGACAAAGTAGTGGCGCAAAAGCACACGCACGGCGGGCACGATCTAGGTGTCGTCAATTTTCCGGTGAGCTGTTCACCGCAGGCGCAGTCAGCTTTCAATTACGCAGTGGCGCTGTTGCATCACATGACGTATCCGCAGGCACGTGAGGCATTCCAGGAAGTCGAAAAGATCGATTCGCGTTGCGCAATGGCGTACTGGGGCGAGGCGATGACCCTGTTTCAACCGTTGTGGCCGACGCGACCTGGACCGGCCGCGTTGGCACAAGGCTGGGCGGCGGTGGACAGAGCAAAGGCACTCCAGCCGCCGACTGAGCGTGAACGACTTTTCGTCGCGGCGGCCGAAGCTTTCTTTCTCGATCCTACTTCGAAGGACTATTGGCTGCGGATTCGCCGGTGGGAAGAAGCGATGCAAAAGGTCTACGCCGCATTCCCTGACGACGCGGAAGCAGGTGCTTTCTACGCGCTCGCGCACCTCGCCACGACACCTGCTGACAAAATCACCAGAGAGAATGCCGATCGTGCCGCCGAAATCCTCATGAAAATCTATCGGAAGAATCCGAATCATCCCGGGGCGATGCATTACCTGGTGCACGCCAATGATGTGCCCGGGCGCGAGCGGGAGCTGATGGAAATCACGCGCAAATATGATCGCGTTGCCCCCGACAATCCGCACGCGCTGCACATGCCGACCCACATCTACACGCGTATCGGGGATTGGAACGGCGTCATCAGCGGAAATTTGCGTGCGGCAAACGCCGCACTGCGTTATCCGTCAGGTGACCATGGACAGTTTGTTTGGGACGAGTTCTGTCACGCGATTGAATATTTGATTTATGCGTATTTGCAAAAAAGCGACAATCGCGCAGCCGCAGCCCAGCTGGAACGGTTACGCTCGACGCCACGACTTGAGCCGAGTTTCAAGACTGCCTTTCATCTGATGTCTACACAAGCGCGTTACGCGTTGGAGCGTCACGCGTGGAAGGAAGCAGTGGCGCTGGTTCCGCGTCAACCCGCAACTCTCGATTGGGATCGGTTCACGTGGCCGGAAGCGGTGATCCGATTCGCGCGAGGGTTAGGTGCGGCCCATCTTGGCGACCTCACGCAAGCGAAAGCTGAAGCGGACCGAATAAATCAACTCGAATTAACTACTGTGCAGATGCACGAAAATTTGTTTGCGCGAAACATTCGCGTGCTTCGCCTTGAACTGGAGGCGTGGATCGCTCATGCGGAAGGAAAGAAAGAGACGAGCCGCGAGCTAATGCGCGAGGCGGCCGATCTCGAAGAGTCAACGCCGAAGGCGCCAGTTACGCCGGGACCGACGCTGCCGGCTGAGGAGTTGCTGGGCGACCTGCTGATGGCACAGAAGCAGCCGGCGAAGGCGCTCGTCGCTTATCAGCGTTCGCTGGAACTTTATCCGAAGCGTCGCAACAGCGTGCTGGGCGCGGCGCGCGCGGCGGCGATGGCGAATTCGCCGCTCGCCGGGCGTTAGGATTTACTGCTTCTTCATCCAATACATCACGTACATCTTGTACTGTGAATTCGTCCCCGCAGAGACATCGATAAAACGTGGTGAGAAAGCCTCACACGCCAGTGCGATTGTTCAATTGCGCCGGCAGCCGCTTGTCCACTTTAGGACGTGCCGGCAGGTTAGCCACCGCCCACAGCGTCATGTAAACGGTGCGCGCTACTCTTTCCATTTTGTCGTAGTCGATCTTTTGCGGCTCATCTCCGGGACGGTGATAGTCTTCGTGCACGCCGTCGAAAAAGAAGATGATCGGAATTCCTTTGCGCGCGTAGTTGTAATGGTCGCTGCGGAAAAAGAACCGATTAGGATCAGCGGGATCATCGTACTTGGTGTCGTAAGTCAGATTCAGAAATGATTTGTTGACTTGCTGCGCGAGATTGCCGAGTTCGGTACTCATCATCGTCGAGCCAATCACATAAATCGCATTCGGCCCGGTGAGATCTTTGTTGCGCGCGTTGGTGTCACCCTCTTTTTTGCTGCGACCGATCATGTCGATGTTCAGTTGCGTCACGACTTTGTCTAACGGAATGGTGGGATAGTCGGTGAAGTAACGCGAACCCCACAGTCCTTTCTCTTCGCCGCAATGCCAGACAAACAAGACTGAACGCTTTGGCCGCTGCTTCGCATGGGAGATCGCCTCGGCCATGCCGAGCAGAGCGGTCGTGCCGGAGCCGTCGTCATCCGCGCCGTTGCAAATTTGATCGGCCTGACCGGGCGCGCAAATGCCGACGTGATCGTAATGCGCGCCGACGGCGACGTATTCATTCTTCAGAACCGGATCGCCGCCTTCCCAAACGGCGACGACGTTTTGCGTCATCGGACGCTCAGCTTTGATAGCGATCGTTACTGTCACCCTCTTTGAAGAATTCAACTCGAACGCCGGGACTGTTTCGCCTGCTTCGTTCTTGCTGACGAGCGTTGAAGCATCGAACTTTTCGCCGTCGAACAAAAAGTTTGCCATCTTCATCGACATCGTTACCGCCGGAACTGGCGGCGTGTTTGGTTGCGTGGTGAACTTTTCGACGGTAGAACGTGCCGGCTGCAAGACGCGCGCGCGCAGCTGCTCCCAATTTTGGGCAGTCTGCGAATCGGGAATCACGAGGATGCCTTTCGCCGCATGTTGCTGTGCGTAAATCGCCGGACTGCTCCAGTCAACGCCCTGCGTGCCCGCCAAATCTGCGCGCGTGAGGCCGCGCGGAAATCCGGGAAACGGCGCGCCGAGGACGACCATGATTTTGTCTTTGACGTCGACGCCTTCGTACGGATTCAGGTTTTTCGACTTGATTACCCAGCCATTCCCGACATACACCAGCGGACCTGAAATCGTCCCAGCGACCGTATTCGGCAGAAAGTCATCGGCGAACGAAAATTTCTGGCCGTTAATCTCGGTGGTCGTCCTGGAGGCGTCGAGGGCATCTCGTTTCAGCGCAATTTTCTGAAAGAACGTGCCGTCGTCGCCCGCCGTTTTGAAGCCCCAACGGTTGAGGTTCATCGCGATAAATTTTGCGGTTGTGTCGAGCCCGCGCGAAGGCGTGTCGCGACCTTCCATTTCGTCGGAGGCGATGAACGTCAGATAGTTGCGCAGTTGTGCGGCGGTGATTGCATCGACACCGCGCGCGGACAGAAGCGTCGCATTCTTTGTCGCAGTGGGACGCGCCGCGCGACGTTGCGCAAGGCTTGTCGGAACGGCAAGCGAAACCGCCGTCAAAAGGATAAGCGAATAGAGTTTCAGTGTTTTCATCATGACTGTTTTAATTTACGGATGACGAGCGGATTTGGTTACGCGTGCTGCACCGCACTGACCAGTTTCGTCAGCGAGTCTTTCGCGTCGCCGTAGAGCATACCCGTTACAGGCTTGAAGAATAGAGGGTTTTCGAGGCCGGAAAATCCTTTGCCCTGACCGCGCTTGAGGACGATGACGGATTTCGCATGATCGACTTCAATGATCGGCATGCCGGCGATTGGGCTGCCTGGGTTGTCGCGCGCGTCGGGATTGACCACGTCGTTCGCGCCAATGACGACCGCCACGTCGGTACTTGTGAGTTCAGGGTTGATCTGTTCGAGTTCGTAAAGTTGTGAGTACGGCACGTTGGCTTCCGCGAGCAGAACATTCATGTGACCAGGCATGCGCCCGGCCACGGGATGAATTCCATACTTCACCGTGACGCCTTTTTCTTCGAGCACGTTCGCAAGTTCGCGCACCGCATGCTGTGCTTGCGCCGTCGCTAAACCATAACCGGGAACGAACACAACCTTGCTGGCGTATGCGAGCTGCACCGCCGCGTCGTCAAGGCTGACTTCGCGCATCGTGCCCTGCTCGCCCGCTGCCGCCGTGGAGGTGGCTGCGCTTCCAAACGCGCCGAACAACACGTTATTGATCGAGCGATTCATCGCCCGGCACATCAAGATTGAAAGAATGAAACCCGAGAATCCATCGAGTGTTCCGGCAATGATCAGTACATTGTTGCCGAGTACGAAGCCGGTGGCGGCCGATGCCAGACCGGCGTAAGAATTCAAGAGCGACATGACCACGGGCATGTCTGCGGAGCCGATGGGCATCACCAGCAGAACACCGAACACAAACGCCAGCCCGAGCATTACGTAGAACGGAATTACTGCCGTTGGAACGAAGATCAGATAAATGAAAAGGCCGACCGTCGTTGCGAGCAGGGCCATGTTGAAGATGTTCTGGCCGCGATAGACCAGCGGCTGTCCCGGCACAATCCCTTGCAGCTTGCCAAAAGCGATCAAGCTACCGGTCGTCGTGAGTGCGCCAAGCATAATCTCGAAACCCATTGCGCCCATCTTCACATGGCCCAATTGCGCGATGTCTTTGAAGCCGTGGGTGTAGCTGTAATATTCGGCGATACCAACCAGTGCCGCCGCGAATGCGCCAAACGCGTGCGACAGCGCAGTTCGTTGCGGCATCGCCGTCATCGGCACCCACACGCCCATGGCCGCGCCGAGTAGCCCGCCCAGCAAGAGGCCAACGATGATCCAGGTATAGCTGACGATCTCGAAGTGCATGAGCGTGCCGATGATAGCCAACGTCATGCCAATTTCGGCGAGGTGCATCCCGCGCTTCGCGGTCTCGGGATGACTCAAGCCCTTCAGCCCGAAGATGAAGAGAATCGAGGCGAGAAGATAGCTAAACTCGATGAAGTAGGTTTGCCAAACCATAAGAATGGTCTTTGTTTTTTGGTCTTTGGACTTTGACTTCCCGCCAGCGGGTACGTTTGATTTCAAACGGAACTTTGGTCAAAACGCCAAAGACCAAAGATCAAAGTCCTAAGATCACTTCTTCCTTTTGAACATTCTCAACATCCGATCGGTGAGCGCGAATCCGCCGACTACGTTCGACGTCGAACACACCACCGCGATAAAGCCGAGAATCGTGGCCACTTTCGCGTGATGCGGCCCGGTGCCGCCCGCAATTACGATCGAGCCGACCAGCGAGATGCCTGAGATCGCATTTGTCGCCGACATCAGAGGCGTGTGCAAAAGCGGTGGCACGCGCGAGATGACCTGATAGCCGAGAAATGCCGCGAGTGCGAAGACGTAAAGCGCGGCAATCACCGCTGTAGCAGACATGGTTTCGGTGCCTTCAAACAAGAGCATTGAAATAATTTTTAGAGTCATCGTTGCTTACTCAGTCATTGTGCCGCTCCCATCGCCGCGGCCACGCGTTGGTTCATCCACTTGCCTTCGTGTGTTACACACGACGGACCGACCACATCGTCGTTCATGTCGATGTGCAGGTCGCCCTCTTTGATCAGCAGACTCAGAAACGCGGTCACGTTGCGGGAGTAGAGTTGACTCGCATGCACCGGCACAGTTGCCGGCAAGTTTGTCGGCGCCATGATCGTCACGCCGTTTCGGTCGACGACCTCGTCCGCCTTGCTCAACGTCACATTGCCACCAGTCGCGCCGGCCAGATCGATTACGACCGAGCCGCGCTTCATTCCATTCACCGCCGTCTCGTCCATCAGGACGGGTGCGCGGCGACCGGGAACCTGGGCCGTCGTGATGATGACGTCTGCGGACTTCGCTTGTGCGGCGATCAAGTCGCGGCCGCGCTTCAGGGCCTCTTCGGAAAGCTCGACGGCGTAGCCGCCTTTGTCCTCGGTCTGAATCCCGCCCAGATCGACTTCGAGAAACTTCGCCCCGAGCGAACGCACCTGTTCACCGGCCGCGGCGCGCACGTCGTAAGCCTCGACCACTGCACCTAACCGTCGGGCGGTGGCGATCGCTTGCAAGCCCGCCACGCCTGCGCCCAGCACGAGCACCCGCGCCGGAGGCACCGTGCCCGCGGCCGTCATCAACAGAGGAAACATACGCGGGATGTGATCGGCCCCCATCAAAGCGGCCTTGTAACCCGCGACGGTGGCCATTGACGACAACGCGTCCATCGCCTGCGCGCGCGTAATGCGCGGCACCAGCTCCATCGAAAATGTCGTGAGTCCGCTTTCCAGCGCTGGAACTAACTTGGCCGGTTCATCGAGCGGGCGCAGAAAACCGAGTACGACCGCGCCTTTCTTCATCGATTGGAAAACTTCGTCGGCGGGCCGGCTGACGCAGACCAGCACGTCCGCATCGGCAAGCAGCGCATGCGGATCTTTTGCGATCGTTGCGCCGGCGTTAGTGAAGTCATCGTCTGTGCGCGCCGCACCGAGACCTGCGCCGCTTTCGACAGAGACGGATGCTTTGGCGGCAACAAGCTTCTGAATCGAATCGGGCATGAGCGCCACGCGCGCTTCGCCTGAAGTCGTTTCGTTCAGCACCGCAATGTTCATTTAAGGCTAGTCAGGGTTCACCGAATCGGCTGAAGTAGAATTGCGAAGGCGGAGTATAACATGTAGGGCTGTCAAGAAAGTGTGACTTGGGGCACAATCCAGGGATCTAAATTTCGTCTGTAGTATGATTGCCCGATGCCGCGTCGAAGGATTACGTTTGAGACTGTGAAGGAGATTGCGCTCGCTCTGCCGGGCGTTGAGGAAGGGACGATGTATGGAGCGCCGGCGTTAAAACTCAACGGCAAGTTGCTGGCTTGCGTGCCAATTCACAAATCAGCGGAGTCCGACTCACTCGCGGTTCGGATCGATTATGAGCAACGTGACGGACTGCTCGCCGATGCTCCTGAAACCTATTACGTAGCGCCACACTACATCAATTATCCGTGCGTCCTCGTACGTTTGCGGCGGATTCAGCCCGCAGCTTTGAAGGAATTGCTTGACGCTTCGTGGCAGTTTGTCAATAAGAGTTCACGAAAGCGCAGCGGTGGACGACGATCGCGTTGAACTTGCCGCCTCGTTCCGGCGACTCTATAATCCCAACTTCACGGCGCATTGGTGTAGTTGGTTAACACGCTGCCCTCTCAAGGCAGAGATCACGGGTTCGAGTCCCGTATGCGCTGCCATTTCTTTTCAAGCACTTACCTGCGATCAATCTGAGTCTTGGTAACGAACCGGCGCCAAATACCGCGTTCAATTTGCCAACTGCCTCAGCCAAAAAAGAGGGACTCAGGTGCTGGTAACGAGAGGTCATTCGCAGGTCTTTGTGGCTGGTTTTTAAGGGATTCCAACCGACTGGTTAGCGAGGGTCGGTGACCGTTTGTTTCCTGCTACATAAATGTGAGACGCCGAATCCTCCATTTGAAAGTACTCCTCTTCTTTGATTTGGTCTTTTTGAAAGCCTGCGCGCGCCAAAATGTCTTTGACATTCTCAACCATGCGCGGATGACCACACGCGTACGCGATCGAGTTGGAGTGGTTGAAGCCTAGCGTGTCGGCGTGTTTGCGCACAATGTCCTCGACACGACCCGTCTCACCCTTCCAGTAAGGTTCTTGCCACGGCCGGCTAACCGTTGGAACATATGTAAATGACCCGGCTTGTGCTAACTGTCGTAGTTCGTCGAGATAAGGACCGAAGTCCGCAACCTGGCTCGTGCCATGAATGAGCAAAAACCGATCATCCGATACGTATCCCCGCCGCCGTTCAATTTCTTGAGTTCTGAGAATACTGACGAACGGCGCAATGCCGGTGAGAGTAGCCATCATCAAGTGTCGTTTGACTGTGGGCGCGAGGGTAAGCTGACCGACGATGCGCGGGCGAATCAAGATGCGCGATCCTAACTTCAATTCCCACAGCCTTGGAGTCAGGTCGCCCTCCGGAACCAATTCGATGAAGAACTCCAGGAATGGTTCAAAAGGTGACGAGACAATCGAGTAAGGCCTTTCAATAACTTCCCCATTCAAATTGATGCCGATCGTCGCGAACTGGCCGGAGATGAACGTTGGATGTTCTGCCACCCGAAAGCGGAACACGGCGAGACGTTCCGATAAATCCATTCTCTGGATTAACTCAGCTGAGTATCGTTCTGCGTTCGGCATGAAATCTCCGAATATTAGCGGTCGTAAATAACCACAATGGTGCCGACCGGCGCCATCTCGCTTAGATCTTTCGCGGCGAACATAGGAATCCGGATGCAGCCGTGACTAGCGGGATAAGTGTTCATGAATAGACTGCCGTGGATGGCGATGCCGTTATGGATGTAGTTGGGATAGTAGAGCCGTCCGAGTCTGCTCAAGCGCCAGCCTTTTATCTTGCGAGTGACGAGAAACTTTCCGCGCGGCGTGTGAGCCCGCGCCCAAGTTTCGCCATCCAGATAGAGTTTTTCGTTGCCCGTACAAACCGGGAGAATGCTCGCGGCGTTACCTTTTTCATTGACGAATATCAGCACTTGCCGTGCGAGATCGACTTCTACGTGTGGATAGGTTGTATCAACAGGCTCTGGCCGTCTGGCTAATCTAATCGCTTCCAGTTCGTCGCGCGTCAGCTTGCCGCTTCGTTTACGACGCTCGATTTTTTGGAAGGCAATAAGCGCCTGCTTTGACCCGTTGTCAAAAACTCCATCAATCGGCCCCGTCCAATACCCCAGCTGACACAAACGTCGTTCGGCTTCCCACACTTCAGCCTGGGTCAAGGGTTGTTTCAGCGCCTGACCTAACGAATCCCCAACGAGTACGAGGAATAGAAGAATTAGCAGGAGGATGACAATCAGCCGAATCGCGAAATGTAACCACGCGTGCTCAGCGTGATGGTCGAGTGTGATTGTCTCGCGCATGATGACGAGACCATCCTTTCACTTCATTTGTAGCAATGCTTGTACCGTCGCGCAGGTAGAAGATCGCTCGATTGTTAGGAGAGTCGGGGTTAGCCAGCCGAATTTTGGGAGGTTTTCCACAAACGAATGCGAGGGTTTACGCTCCGAATCATTGGCTTGGTAATGCGATCCCCGCCGAGACGAAATCGAATGCATAGCGCCCTTTGACGCAAAGGTGTCCACGACTGACCGGCGCATCGAGCACGGGTACAATTGAAATCAACACGTCTTCTTTCGTGCCGACTTTCATCTCGCATCCGGTGCCACAGTACGGGCAGGTTGTTGTGGTCCTGTTCGTCGGCACGCCACGCGCGAGAATGGACTTATCTTCTAACGCTCCCGTTGGACAGGTATCGACGCACGCACCGCAGTTCACGCATGAACTCTCACGCAAGTTCGTTTGCCAATCCGGCACAATCCTGGTGACCACGGTCAAGTAACTGCCAAACGAATTGTCCCTGCACTTCTTCAGAGATGCGGAAGAGAAATTGCCATAGCGAACACCAGTTTTTGAGGAGAGGTCGAAAAGCCGAAATGCTCCAAAGCAATTATCGCGAGCGCCTCATACGTGCACTTAATGGAGAACTCGTGATTCAGAATCGAGCCGCATTGATGGCGCTGCGGTAATTCCCTTCGAGAGGTCTTCAGAAATCCTCGACACGAACACCGATCCTGTAGTGAGTCGGCTGTAAACCTCGGCGACGCCCCAACTCAGCAGAATCGCAATAGCCAACCAAATGAAACCGAACCAATCGGGTGTTCCTACTCCCAATAAGAGCCGCAGACCGGGCACGAACACAGTCGCTAATTGGAGACCTGTACCAAGAATGACGGCCAGATGCAGCGCGATATTTGTTTGCGGTCTGCCCACGATCCGGCGCGCCGGATACGCGAACATCAACTGGCCAATTGTCATGTAAAGGAAGAGCAGCGTGCGCGTTGCGGTAAGACTGTAACCGAAACGTGGCAAGCCGATGAGCAGCGCCCCGCCGACCAACGCCTTGAAGGTGCCGGTTATCAGGATAAAACGCAGCGAATGAGAGTCGAGGAGCGGCTGTTTCGGATCTCGCGGACTTTGCCGCAGTACGCCCGCATCGCGATCCAAGCCCAGGGCCAGAGCCGGTGGGCCATCAGTGACGACATTGACCCAGAGGAGTTGCGATGCAGTTAGAGGCAGCAGCAAACGTCCGGTTTCGTCGTGCAGACCCAACCAGAAAGAGCCGACTACGCCCATCACCACAATCAACGTTTCAGACAGATTGGTCGAGAAGAGAAAGCGAATGAACTTCTGGATGTTCTCATAAATGTTGCGACCTTCTTTGATCGCCGCAACAATGGTTGCGAAGTTGTCATCAAGTAAAACCAGATCGGCTACTTCGCGCGATACGTCGCTGCCACGTTGGCCCATCGCCACCCCTACATCCGAACGTTTGAGGGCTGGCGCATCGTTTACACCATCGCCAGTCACCGCCACAATCTCGCCGTTAGCTTTGAGCGTCTCTATCAATCGCAGTTTGTCCTCTGGCGCCACGCGCGCAAAGATGTTTGCTTCTTTCACTGCATGGTTCAGATCTGCGGCCGACAGCTTCTCCAGATCAACTCCGGTAATAACCCGTCCGGGCGGAATGCCGACTTCGTTCGCAACGGCAACGGCAGTCGCGGGATGATCGCCAGTTACCATCACGACTCTGATCCCAGCTTCACGCGCCTGCCTGATTGCTTCCGGCACTTCCGCGCGCGGAGGGTCCCAAACCAACGCCAACCCAAGAAAGGTTAGTTCGTCATCGCCTTCACCTGCGCGCCGAGCCAGACCCAGCACGCGGAATCCTTCCAGCGCGTAACCCTCGGCTTTCTCTTCCCAACTGCGGCGTTCATCATCCGACAATTGACTTCGCTGTAACAGAACTTCCGGTGCGCCTTTCAAATAACTGACCAGCTCTCCGTTTTCTGCAACCGTGACTCGCATGAACTTGTATGAGCTGTCGAACGGCAAGACGCTCTGGCGTACACAGCTATAAGTCAGTTCCGCGAAATTAACACCGCTCTTTATGGCGAAATCGAGCAGCGCCAAGTCCATGGGATCGCCAGCGTTAGTACCGTGCTCGGCGTCGTTCGCTAACGCCATCGCGCGCAGGGCGAGGGCAGTGTCCGAGGCATCGACATCTTTGACGCGCATTCGGTTTTCTGTAAGTGTGCCGGTCTTGTCCGTCGCGATCACTGTCACTGAACCGAGCGCTTCGACCGCACTCAGGCGACGGATTACGGCTTTCTTTCGCGCCATGCGTTCGACACCAAGCGCCAACGTAAGCGTGAGAACAGCCGGTAGGCCTTCAGGAACAGCGGCTACCGCAAGCGCTACCGCAAACAGAAATACGTGATCGAGGTTGGAGAAGCCATCGACAAAGACTCCGCCGACTGCGATCGCGCCTGCGAGTAGAAGAATCCAGCGCGCGACCTGTGCCCCAAATTTTCGCAGGCGTCGTTCCAGCGGAGTGTGTTCCGCTTCAATCGCGCCAATCATTACGGCCAGATTGCCGGCAGCGCTGGCGGCGCCGGTGTGACTAATCTCCATGTACGTCTTGCCGCGTGTCAGCAGAGTGCCACTCAGAAGTTCGCTGCCGATCAATTTCTCAATCGGCAACGACTCGCCGGTTAAGACTGACTCGTCCACCATTACGGCTTCGGCGCGGATCAGATTTCCGTCAGCGGGAACGCGATCGCCCGCTTCGATGCGGACTACATCGCCGGGAACGAGATCTGCCGACGGCAAATGGATCAATTGTCCATCGCGCCTGACCCAGACAAGAGATTCCGCGAGCGCTTTCAAGCGCGCGAGCGCAGCTTCAGCTTTGCTTTCCTGATAAACACCCAGTCCGGCATTGAGCAGAAGGATCAGCGCGATGGCAAACGACTCGAGTGGCCAACTCGAATGTCCCTCGACCAACCAAATCGTTAGATCGACTCCCAGGGCAAAGAGCAGAATGTAAATCAGCGGACTGCGAAATTGATCGAGGAAGCGCTTCCACAGTGGGACCGGCGGCGTCACCGGCAAAACGTTTGGGCCGTGCTGTTTCAGCCGAATCTGCGCTTCCGCGCTCGTAAGTCCGGACTGCGATATCGTGCTGTTTAATCCTGGGTCCTTCATAGCTCGCATCGGCAATTAAGCGGCATCCTTTATGCCATCACAGAAGGGTGAACTTTGCTGAATCTGGTTTAGGGAAGACCCATGTTTCTTGCGCGTTTTTGGGTGCCCAATGCGTACTTTTGCTCACCCTGAAAAGACGTCTTTTCGAGACCTCATTATTTTCAGGTCTTCTCAGTAGGTATGACGCTTGCCCTGTAATTGTTGAGTTTCTCGAACTGCAAAAACTATGGATTTGGGGAGCTGCGGAGGTGAGTTATGAAACTGCTGATTGCCTATGATGGTTCTAAGTGCGCGGATGCGGCGTTGGATGATCTGACCCACGCGGGCTTACCGGAAAAAGGCGAGGCACTGGTGATGTCAGTCGCCGAAGTTTGGCTGCCACCGCCGCCACCTTCGTCATATGAGATCGTTGAGATGGCGAGCACGGCGACGGGTCCGCTGGGACTAGAACAAAAGTACATGGCTGCCTCTCAGGCTGTGAAAGACGCCGATGGGATGGCCGTTAAAGCTGCGGCTCAATTCCAGGCGAACTTTCCCAAATGGAAAGTAAAGCACGAAAGTGTTTGGGGTTCGCCGAATTGGGAACTGTTTGCGAAGGCGGAAGAGTGGAAAGCGGATCTGATCGTCGCCGGGTCTCATGGCAGGTCGGCTTTGGGCCGTTTAGTTCTCGGAAGCATTTCGCAGTGGCTGCTCAATGAGGCTCGTTGCTCAGTGCGCGTTGCGCGCGGGAAGTTGGACGAACCGGATTTTCCTGTCCGCTTGCTGTTGGCCCTTGATGGTTCGCGCAATGCGGAGAAGGCGCTCGAACAAATCATTGCGCGCAATTGGCCGGCGAAGAGTGAAGTGCGCGTGGTCACGGTCGATCAACCGCTGGAATTGACCTATGTAGGCGGCATGGCACCACCACTAAGACAATCGGTTGACTCATTCAATGAAAGCGAGCACACAAAGTCGCAGCGATTTGTCGATGCCGCTGCCAGGAAACTTAAGAGGGTGGGCCTGCGGGCAATGGCCGACGTCTTTGAGGGTGATCCGAAGAAGATCCTGGTCCAAGTCGCCGAAGAATGGCGGGCCGACTGCATCTTCATTGGCGCGACGGGTTTGACCAACCGATTCGAACGATTCCTGCTTGGCAGCACGGCCGCCGCAGTCGCGGCACGCGCACACTGTTCAGTCGAAGTCGTTCGCACCAGAAGACGCAAACACAAAACGAATGGAAACGGAAACTGAACCTATGCAGAACGTAATGCCACAGACTTTGAGATTGGGAAAATTGCTGGGCATTGCATTGGCTGTCCTTATGGTTTCAGCGGCGAGCTCTTTTGCTCACTGCGATACGATGGATGGGCCGGTTGTAAAAGCAGCTCAGTCGGCACTGAAAGCTAAGAACGTCAACTTCGTTCTGATCTGGGTGTCCAAGAAAGATGAAAGCGAAGTCAAAGAAGCGTTCCGGTTAGCCTTGCACGTGCGAGTATTAAATCGCGAAGCGAGACAACTCGCGGACAAATATTTTTTTGAGACGGTAGTTCGTCTTCACCGCGCCGGTGAAGGCCAGCCCTACACGGGTCTGAAGCCAGCCGGCACGAACATCGATCCCGTAATCCGCGCCGCCGACAAAGCGCTTGACAACGGTTCGCCAGAAGAACTGGTGAAATTCTTTCCTGAGAATATTCGGGCCGAGGTCGAAGATCGGTTCAGAAATACGGTTTCCAGGAAGAAGTTCCACCCGAACGATGTCGAAGCGGGACGGAGGTATGTTGAAGCGTATGTTTCATTACTCGAATACCTGGAACGGGTTTCGACGGGGGAATCGCGATTACGCTGAGATGCGAGACCTCGCGGCGCCTTATGTGAGATTAGAAAGTCGAACAGAATGAAATGACACGACAAAACCAAACAGAGAATGTTCCAGCGATAGAGTTTCGCAACGTCTCGCTTAGCTTTGATGAGAAGCGGGTCTTGTCAGACATCAACTTCAAGCTGGGACGCGGTGAGATGATCTTCATCACTGGCGTGTCGGGTTCGGGCAAGTCATCTTTGCTGCGTCTGGCTATAGCATTAGAGCAGCCGGATAGCGGACAGGTTCTCATTGAAGGGCAAGATGTCGGACTATTGGATGAGGTTGAACTCCTGAAGCTGCGCGGCAGTCGGATGGGAATCGTCTTTCAGGAGGACTCGCTGTTCACCGGTTTGAATGTTTACGAGAACGTGGCTTATCGACCGGCCGAACACGGAGTAAACGAAGACGAAACTGAAAAGTCCGTAATGGAAGTGCTGCGCTTTGTCGGACTTGATCAGGATGCGGAAAAGCTTCCCTTTGAGTTGTCAGGCGGGATGAAGCGGCGTTTGGAAATCGCGCGCGCCCTGATTGGCTGGCCGTCGATCATGCTTTTCGATGAACCGGCTTCTGGTCTTGATCCGTTGACTGCGATCCAAGTGCTCGATCTCATTGTTCGCGCCCGTGATCTTTACGGAATGTCGTCGCTATACGTCACCAAGAAGCTTGATGAAGTGCCGTACCTCGCTACGCATCGCGCGATACAATCCTCGAGCGGAGTAATTATTGAGGAGGCGATGCCGGAAACGGCTCCGCGTACGCGAGTCATGGTGCTTGATGAAGGTCGGATTGCCTTTACCGGCAGCGTCGCCGAATTTGAGACTAACCCCTTGCGCGCCGTCGCGCGTCTAACGCACGCCGACAACGGTACGGTAATCTCGGACTTACCCGTCGCTGATCCCTGGGACAAGAGCCGCAAGCCGCGCGAACGAGTACTGTGATCAAGCTCTCCAGTTCGCTTCGGCTGCAGGGTTTTCGTCAGTCGTGTTAACACCCGATCCGTCATCGCCCAAAACCAACCAATCGCTTACAAATAGTCCTTCTTCGCCCGCCGTCGAAAAACCAGTCGGTCTGACTTCAGTTGAAGCGAAAAGTCGCCTCGCACAATTTGGGCCGAACGAGCCGGCGGCTTCCAGACGCACTGCTACTGTCTTTCAGCTCCTGCTTCTCTTTGCCAATCCGCTCGCGATCATCTTGCTGGTAGCCAGCGCCATTGCCGCCGCGCTGGGAGAAGTTATTAATGCCTCGATCATCGTGCTGATGGTTTTGTTGAGCGTGGCGCTGAACTTCATCCAGACGTTTCGCTCGCAACGAGCGGTAGATCGCATTCGCAAAGAAGTTGCTCCCACCGCTACGGTTTTGCGAGACGGAAAATGGATTGAGATACCAAGACGCGAGGTGGTGCCGGGCGATGTGATTAAACTCGCAGCCGGTGATCTGGTGCCAGCTGATGCCGACCTGATTCAAGCGCGTGATCTACATGTGCAACAAGCCGCGCTTACGGGCGAATCCTTGCCCGCCGAAAAAGCTGCTGTCGATCCTCGATCTCGCGACCAAAAAAATGCCGATGAGTCGCACAAAGTTTTTCTCGGAACCTCGATCGTGAGCGGTACGGGAACCGCTGTGGTTACGGCCACCGGAAAGAACACGACGTTTGGTGACATCGCCACGCGGCTGGCGACCAAGCCGCCGGAAACCGAATTTGAAAGAGGCACGAAACAGTTTGGTCTGCTGATTATGAAGACGACCATTCTGCTGGTGCTCTTCGTTCTCCTGGTCGCCGTTGTACTGCATCGTGATTTCATGGAGTCGTTGCTCTTCGCGGTCGCACTGGCGGTCGGATTGACGCCGGAGTTTCTACCCATGATCACGACGGTTACTTTAGGCCAAGGTGCGGTGCACATGGCCCGCAAGAAAGTGATCGTCAAGCATCTCGAAGCCATGCAGAACTTCGGCAGCATCGACGTGCTTTGCAGCGACAAGACCGGCACGCTGACGAGCGGCGAGATGGCGCTCGACCAGCACCTTGATCCATTTGGCACTCCATCTGAG
>DASYPX010000352.1:0-9921 GCA_036006125.1 Pyrinomonadaceae bacterium
AAGATTGCCGTGCTCGACGTTGGGCCAATCGAGGGTGATTCAATCTTGATTATCGCCCCGGGTGGAAAGTCCGCGCTGATCGATGCCGGCGATGCGGGCAAAGGAAAGGTTGTGCTTGATGCGCTGAAGCGAAACAAAGTCGAGAAGCTGGATTACTTCATCGCCACGCATCCGCATCCCGATCACATTGGCGGCGCTGATGAAGTCTTAAATGGGATCAAAGTCGGAACGGTGATCGACAATGGTGTCGACATGTCAACGCCTGCTCCGTCGCCAAGTGCGACGAAAAAGGGCGCGAAGCCCTCGCCGACGCCTCCGCCGCGAAGGACTCGCGTGAAAACCATCACGGCGTTCTTCGACGAATACAGGGATGCTTTGCAGAAATCAGGCGCTCACTATCAGAAAGCACAGGTTGGACAAAAGATCGATCTGGGCGGCGGCGCGATCCTGACGGTACTCGCTCCCAGCGAACCATTTTTCACCGCTGATCAATTGAAGGCCGGCGGGAACGAGCCGAACGCGAATTCGATTGTGCTGCGTCTGGATTATGGCGACTTCTCGATGTTGTTCATGGGCGACGCGGAAGCGCAAACTGAACAGCGCCTGCTGAGCAAACCGGACTTGGAGCTGAAAGCCACTATGATCAAGGTCGCGCATCACGGCTCGAAGTATGCGACGACGCACGCTTTCCTCGAGCGCGTGAAGCCTGAGGCAGGAATCATTTCGACGGGCGGTTGGAATCGCTATGGCCATCCCGCTCAAGAGACGTTGGATCGTCTCAAGAATGCGAATATAAAATTGTTTCGGACGGATTTGCAGGGAGAGATTACGATCACGACAAAAGGCAGAGCAGATTCCGGCAAGTTCTACGAAATCAAACCGGCAAAGGAAACGACTGAGGATATCTGGGCCGGTCGTGAAGGGTTCAAAGATGATTCGTCGCGGTCGGGATTCATTGCTTACGGTGACTTCGGCCCGCCTCCAAAACCGAAGAAGGGTAAATAGTGAATCGTGAATCGTAAATCGTAAATAGACGTGGCATTCAGAGATCTCTATTTACCATTTACGATTTACTATTCACCAGTCCATGAGACCTGCAACTTACGCAGACGCCGGAGTCGATATCGACGCGGCGAATCGCGCCACTGAAAGAATCAGAGAGCTTGCGCGCCGGACGTTCAACTCGCGCACGCTTTCGGACATCGGCAGCTTCGGCGGGATGTTTGACGGCGCGTTTCCGGGGATGCAGCAACCGGTGCTCGTCGCGTCCGCAGATGGAGTCGGCACGAAACTAAAGGTCGCGTTTGAAACTGGAGTGCACAATACGGTGGGACGCGACCTCGTCAACCATTGCGTCAACGACATCCTGGTACAAGGCGCAAGACCTCTCTTCTTTCTCGACTACTTCGCCACCGGCAAGCTGGAGCCCGAAGTGACTGCAAGTGTCGTCGATGGCATCGCCACCGGCTGTCGTGAAAACGGTTGTGTATTGCTGGGAGGGGAAACCGCGGAGATGCCGGACTTTTACCCCGAGGGTGAATATGACATCGCGGGATTCATCGTCGGGGTTGTCAATCGCGAACGCATCATCGACGGTCGCACCATTGAAGCCGGCGATGTGATTCTCGGCTTGCCATCGGCAGGCCTGCACACAAACGGTTACTCGCTCGCGCGAAAATTGTTTTTCGAAGTCGCGGCCTTCAACGTTGACTCATACCTCGACGAAGCCCAAGGGACCGCGGGTGCAGTCCTGTTGCGTCCGCACCTAAGTTATCTGCGAACCCTCGAAGGTTTGTTGGACTCGGGAAAGATAAAAGGCCTGGCTCACATTACTGGCGGCGGCTTGCTTGAGAACATTCCGCGCATCTTGCCGGAAAGAACAAACGCGGAAATCCAAAAAGGATCCTGGCCGGCGCTCCCGGTGTTCGAGTTGCTCCAACGTCTCGGCAGCATCGAAGAACATGAGATGTATCGCACTTTCAATATGGGTGTCGGAATGATTCTCGTTTGCGCGCAGTCTGACGCGACATCGATCAAGTCCCACATCGAGGCGACGGGCGAGAGTTGTTACGAGATCGGACGGATCGCCACTGGCAATCAGCGCGTTACTTTGAACTAGGAGGCGGAAATGAACGACTGGCTTAACGATTTTCGGCAAACGATCGATTCAGGTTACGAAAAACTGACGCAGCTCGACGAATCAGAGAGTGCGCGACCCCGCGCGGACGATCACTGGTCGTCAAAACAAATCATCGGTCATTTGATTGATTCCGCGGCGAACAACCACGCGCGCTTCGTGGTCGGCCAGTTGAAGGACGATCTCGTTTTTCCCGGTTATGATCAGGACGGATGGGTGCGGACAAACCATTATCAGGAGCGCGCTTGGTCAGATTTAGTTCAGCTGTGGCGGTCCTACAATCTCCACTTGCATCACTTAATGATGCACGCGGATCAGGCAAAATTGAGTACGCCGTGCACGCTGCACACGCTGCAGGAGATCGCATTCAAGACTGTGCCCAAAGCCGAGCCGGTGACCCTCGAATATTTGATGAAGGATTATGTCGATCACATGAAGCATCACCTGGCACAGATACTCGGCGACCGCAAAGCGTGAGCAAATGTCCTCGCCTGCCAAAACATTCCGTCTCGCAATTCTAATATCCGGTCGCGGTTCGAACATGGCCGCGTTAATTGACGCGGCGCAATCAGGAAAGATTCCTCACGCGGAAGTTGCCGTGGTGATCAGCGACCAACCATCGGCGGCGGGACTAAAAAGAGCGAAGGAGTGCGGAATTGAAACGGTCGTAATCGAACGGCACGGGCGTGCACGCGAAGCGCATGACAAGGAAATCGTTGCTGCTTTGCGTGAGCGGCAAGTCGATCTCATCTGTCTCGCCGGATACATGAGGATTCTCTCGCGTGACTTTATCGCAGCGTATCGCGACAGAATCCTGAACATCCATCCGAGCTTGTTGCCGTCATTCAAGGGCCTCGAGGCACAGAAGCAAGCGCTGGAGCAGCGCGTGAAAGTTGCGGGCTGTACCGTCCACTTTGTTGATGAGACACTTGACGGTGGTCCAATTGTCGCGCAGCGGGTGGTTCCGGTCCGCGCAGACGACACGGTGGAGACATTGTCGACGCGCATCCTCGAGCAGGAACACGAACTTTATCCTGAAGCAGTTACCACGGTACTCGCGCGTGCGTCCGTCAGCCCGGCGGCGCAGTCATAAACATGTCTGCCATCATCACCACTGATGAAACGTTGGTCATCGAAACACCTGAGCGTGTGCCGCTGCATTTTGCGCTCGCCTCTATCGGCAACAGGTTCATCGCGTGCGCCATCGATCATACGATTCAGATCGTCTTGCTGTTCAGTCTCGTCATCATCTTTCTGATCATCGAAGGCTTCTCAGATTTTGGAAATCGCTTGACGAGCGCGCCGAAGTGGGTGATCGCGCTGCTCGTTATTTTTGTCTTCGTGCTGATGTCGGGCTACTTCGCGTTGTTCGAATGGATTTGGCGCGGCCAGACACCGGGAAAGCGGTGGCTTAAGCTGCGTGTGATACGCGAAGATGGCCGGCCGATCGGTTTCTTTGAGGCGATGGTGCGAAATCTTTTGCGGAATTTCGACATAATGCCGTCGCCGTTTTATTCGATCGGGTTGATTTCGGTTTTTGCGACCGACCACGATCAGCGCGTTGGTGATTTGGTCGCCGGCACCGTCGTGGTGCGCGAGCGCGAAGCGGAAGCCCCTGAGTTCACGGAGGTGTTCGCGTCACCCGTTTCTGATCCAGCCTTGCGACGTTCGTGGAAACCCGTGCCGTTCGCCGCGGACGTGAATCTGTTGACCGAAACTGAGATTCAAGTTGTCGAGAGTTTTTTGCGCCGGCGCTGGGACCTGAAAGACTATCCACGGCAATGGATGGCCTGGCGGGTGGCCTTGCCGATCCTTTTTAAGTTGCGGCCGCAGTACGATCTCGCAACGTTTACCTACGAAGGATTTCTCGAAGAGTTGCTTCATCGTTATCGCGAGAAGCACCGCTTCATTGACTAATTTGGAGTGCGTCGTCCGGTGGATTAGCTAGTTGCAAAATCCAAACCGCTGCCGTTGGCGGCGCACTCAAAATTGATTTCAGAACCTGCCTTTGCTAGCCTCGTTCGTTTCTGACAGCGAACAAATTCTTACCTGTAGGAAGGCAACACAGTTTATGTCGCAGGATGTTTTCATACTTGGTGGCAAACGCACGCCGATGGGCGAGTACGTCGGCGCTTTGAAAGATATTTCGGCAATCGACCTTGGTGCTACGGCCGCAAAGGCGGCGCTCGAGACAACCGGAGTTGCGGCCGAACAAATCGATCACACAATTTTCGGTAACGCGCTGCAAACTTCAGGCGATGCGATTTACGGTGCGCGCCATGTGGCTCTGAAAGCCGGGGTTCCTTACGATCGCCCGGCGCTCACCGTCAATCGTCTGTGTGGCAGCGGGCTTCAATCGATCGTTTCAGGCGCACAGATGATCCAGCTCAGCGAGGCACAGACCTGTTTGGTAGGCGGCATGGAATCGATGTCGCAGGCGCCACACGTGATTCGCGGTGCGCGTTCGGGATTCGGTTTAGGGCAGGGCCGGCTGGAAGACAGCTTGATGGTGGCGTTGCTCGACACCTACTGCAACACGCCAATGGCCGGAACGGCTGAGAATCTTGCGCGCAAGTTTGAAATCTCGCGTGAAGAGCAGGACAAATGTTCGCTACGTTCGCAGCAAGCGGCGAAACGCGCGCTCGACGACGGATTTTTTGCAGACGAGATCGTCGCGGTTGAAATCAAAAACAAGAAGGGTTCGACGCTCTTTGATCATGACGATCACATGCGGCCCGAGACGACTCTCGAAGGTCTAGCGAAGCTGCGGCCCGCTTTCGCCAAAGATGGGTTCGTCACTGCTGGCAACGCATCCGGAATCGTGGATGGAGCCGCCGCGCTCGTAATCGCAGGAGAGAATTTCGTTAACGCGCACAACACGAAACCACTCGGCCGAATCGTCAGTTGGGCTTACGCAGGAGTCGAGCCGGAGATCATGGGCATCGGTCCCGTGCCGGCGTCGCTTCAGGCGCTTGAGAAGGCCGGATTGGAACTCGAGCAGATGGATTTGGTCGAGGTCAACGAAGCTTTCGCGGCCCAGTACCTTGCGGTCGAACAGGAGCTTGGTCTCGATCGTGAAAAGACAAATGTGAACGGTGGTGCGATTGCGCTCGGTCATCCGCTCGGCGCTACCGGAACGCGTTTGGTGCTTACGCTGTTGCGAGAGTTGCAGCGGCGCAATGGTCACTATGGACTGGCGACGGCATGCATTGGCGGCGGTCAAGGCATCGCCATGATCGTCGAGCGCCTTTAGAATTTTAGAAAAAATCCAAATTCTCGGTTAAGTTCCGGGTTTGGCTAGACTGATATGCGAAAAGAGCGTTGAAAACAGCGGGTTTACTGCGGCCATTGGTCTGACCAGAGCAGGGCACGACAGTTGCCGATTTCTCTCCCGCGAGTCCGACCTGTTCATGAGTTTTTCACCACGGAAACACGGTTTTAGTCTTGCACAATTAATAAACGTCGTGATAGAAACCGCCTTCTGTTTTGTTCCAAGAGGTTCCTTCGCAACAAACAGCTTTAAAATTCACGGAAAGTCTCAGTTGCTGTGCGCCCCGCTTCGCGCGCAGCGTGGTCACCACGAATCTACTTTCTAAGGAGTTCTCCTGATATGCGTAAATTTCTCAGTTTTACTTTTGCCTCGCTTCTCGTGCTGGCGTTTTGCACGTTCACAGCGATGGCACAGTCGACGACAACCGGCGCTATATCCATCTCGGTTACTGACCCGAATGGCGCGGTCGTGCCAAATGCGACCATCACGGCGCGTAACCTGGCAACTAATAAAGAAGAAACCGCGACAGCTAATGATGAAGGGCAGGCAAAGATAGTTAACCTTCAGCCGGGCACGTACAGCGTTGTTGTGAAAGCCACCGGCTTTGGAGACTTCACCCAGGGAAGTGTCGTGGTTGAGGTCGGAACGACTAACTCTATCGAAGCGAAGATGGGACTGACCGCGCAGGAAGCGCAGGTCAACGTTACGGCCGAAGCTCCGGTGCTCAACACGAGCCAGCAGGACTTTTCGACCAACGTCAATCAAACGCAGATTAGCGAATTGCCAATCAACGGCGCGCGCTGGTCGAACTTCGCGTTGCTCAGCCCGGGCACGGTGCCGGACGGCAACTTCGGCCTGATCAGTTTCCGTGGCATCTCGGGTCTTTTGAACAACAACACGGTAGACGGCGGCGACAACAACCAGGCGTTCTTCTCGGAAGAACGTGGCCGCACGCGTATCAATTATGTGATTAGCCAGCGCGCCATTCGCGAATTCCAGGTGAACACCTCGAACTACTCGGCTGAGTATGGCCGCGCGGCTGGTGGCGTCACAAACGCGGTCACCAAGAGCGGCTCGAACCAGTTCCACGGCGACGTGTTCTTTTACGATCGCGACAATCGTTTGGGCGCGCGCAATCCTTTGGCGTTCATTAGCTCGATTAACAACGGCGTGCTCAGTCGCGATGGAATTAAGCCGAAGGACAGACGTTACACCTTTGGTGGTGATATTGGTGGACCGATTAAGAAAGACAAGGCTTTCTTCTTCTTTAACTATGACGAGGTTCGCCGTGACTTTCCGGGTCTCGCGATCTTCAGCGGCCCAGCCTATCTGCTGACGACAAACCTCTGCGCTACCGGCAACTCGACAGAGATCAATGGACCAGCCAACGCTAACACCGGTGTGAGGGTTCCCTGCTCTGCCACTCTACTCGGACAGTCGTTGAAGAGTGCATCGCGAAACCTGAGCGACGCCCAGATCAATTCCGTGTTGAATTTCTTGAATAGCGAAACCGGACCAAACGTCCGTAAAGGCAACCAGCGCATCTTCATGCCGAAGGTTGACGTAAACCTGAATGCGAACAACACGCTGACGGTTACGTACAACTATTTCCGTTGGGATTCGCCGAACGGAATTCAAACGCAACCGACGAACACCAACGGCCGCGCCACATTCGGCGACGACTTTGTCGACGATGATTCGGTCAACGTGCGATTGTCGTCAAATATTAGCCCGACGCTGATTAACGAAGCGCGCTATCAATGGTCGCGTGACTTTGAATACGAATTCAGCACGGAGCCGATAGCCGGTGAGCCAAAAACGGCGCCAGCATATCCAGGAGTCTTTGCCGCCGGCACGCGCGTGCCAGATGTTTTCCTGACTAACGGTCTCGAGTTCGGGACACAAACGTTCCTTGAGCGGCCACAATACCCGAACGAGAAAAAGAACCAAGTGTTCGACATGCTGACGTGGACCAAAGGCAAACACACGTTGAAGTTTGGTGCCGACTTCAGCCATGTCAAGGATACGGCCGACAACCTGCGCACCTATGCGGGCTCATATTCGTACAACAACATCAATGATTTCATCATTGATTATTTGAATTACACGACAACCGGTGGAATTACGACTCCTTGTTCCACGTCAACCCGCACGGCCGGTAAATGCTACACATCGCCGTATGCCCAGGCGTTCGGCGGTACCGCGTTTACCTTTACTGAGAACCTGTGGAATTTCTTCGCACAGGATGACTGGCGCGTTCATCCGCGATTGACTTTGAATATGGGCTTGCGTTGGGAATATCAACAGTTCCCGGATACGTTCCTCGGTAATCCGGCTGTCACGCAAACCAACGTCAAGGTCAGCGATAAGACCAATTTTGGACCGCGCGTTGGTTTTGCCTGGGACGCCACCGGCGATGGCAAAACTTCGCTTCGTGGCGGCTACGGCGTTTATTACGGTTTGATGGGCACCTCGACTATTTACAACACATTGGTAAACACGGCGATGCCGGGAGGACAATTTGCCGTATCCATAAGCCAAGGATCTGCTAGTCCCGTTTTCCCGAACACGTTTGCATCGCTTCCCAGCACCGTGTCGGCCCCCGCAATCCAATTTTTCCAGCAGGGATTCAAGCTGCCGCGCATTCACCAGGCGGACATGATTGTCGAGCGTGAGATTGCTAAGAACACTGTAGTTTCCGCATCGCTGCTTCTGAGCTACGGCCAACGGCTGCCGTTGTTCGTCGACACTAACCTGTCGCCAGCGCCTCGCCTTTTCCAATACACCCTGTCAGGCGGACCTTATGATGGTCAGCAGTACACGGTGCCGTGGTTTTACGGCGTGAGTGGCACGCAAAGCTGCACGATTAACGGAGTGACTCTCAACATCACTTCGGCGCGTCCTAACAAGTGCCTGGGTCAGATGACCGAGATTCGCAGCGTTGTTTGGAGCAAGTATGTCGGCGGCGTGTTTCAATTCAACCGACGTCTGACTAATGGATTGCAGTTTGGGGTCAATTACACTCGGTCGACGGCAAAAGACGCTGGACAGAGTTCACAGACGTTTACCACTGGGAACAACACCTTCAATGCTTTTGACACCGGCGCAGAAGCGGGTACTTCGTTCCTTGATGTGCCGAACAAGTTCGTGGCGAACGTTGTATGGCAACCGCAGTCGAAGAATCCGTTCCTGAAAGACTGGACTTTCGCTCCAATCTTACAGTACTACACGGGCGTGCCAATCTTTAACGCCGGTGGCAACCCAAGCGTCTCGGCGACCATTCCGCTTCCCGGCGCGTCGCAGGCACCAGGTTGCTTCTCAGGCAGCACGCAACTTTGTGCTCTGCAGGGTGGCAGCTCACAGAATGGTTCAAACGGTTCCTCTCGTTTCGCGTTGGCGCCGAAGAACAGCTTCAGACTGCCGAGCATCTGGAACGTTGACATGCGCGTTTCGCGTCGTATTCGCTTCGATGAATCGCGCGCTCTTGAGTTCCTGATTGAGGGCTTCAACGTCTTCAATCGGACCCAGGTCACCGGTGCGAATGCGCAGATTTACACCTCCACTGGAGCCCCGGCGCGCGTCGACGGCACGGCTGCGGTTGCGGGGTCGGCAACGCTGGTTTACAACACCTCGTTCCAAACTGTGAACGCGGCGGGCGGCACGCTCTTCCGCGAACGCCAAGTACAGTGGGCCGTGCGCTTCCAGTTCTAACGAAACGCACACTTTTACCCGAACCAAGGGGCGACTCAATCAGTCGCCCCTTATTTTTTTGTAGAGCTTTGGAAGTAAACTAGCCAAGATGAGCAGTCGCGAAAACGTCTCGCTGACAACGCAAATCAAAGCGCGCGCGGTCGAATTGGGTTTCGACAAAATAGGAATCGTCAGAGCTGAGGCGCTTACTGAGGAGCGTGAGCGGCTGGAAGAATGGCTCCGCCGCGGCTACTACGGCGAGATGCCGTACATGGCGCGCGATCCGGAGCAGCGCAGCGATCCCCGAAAGATCTTTCCCGTCGCCAAATCTGTGATTGTCGTTGCGCTGAATTACTACACGCCGCATCAGCACAGTGTCAGTACCGGGAGCGGTCGCGACCGGGTCAATCACGCAACCACAGACAATCGGGCTTCAGAATCTGGCGCTCAATCTACCGGCAAAGTCTCCCGCTATGCCTGGGGCGACGATTATCACGACGTCGTCGGCGAAAAGCTGCGCGATCTTCTGGCGGGGATAAAAGCCGAATACCCGGAAGCCGAAGGAAAAATCTGCGTCGACATTCAGCCGACGATGGACAAAGCCTGGGCAGTGCGGGCCGGCCTTGGTTGGCTGGGAAAGCATACCAACGTCATCACGCATGAGTTCGGCTCATGGATTTTCATCGGCGAACTGCTGCTGAATCTGAAGCTCGATTACGACGATCAGGAAATTGCGGATCAATGCGGTAGTTGTACTCTGTGCATCGACGCATGCCCAACGGGCGCGATTGTCGGGCCCTACGTGCTGGACGCGAACCTTTGC
>DASYPX010000353.1:0-8130 GCA_036006125.1 Pyrinomonadaceae bacterium
GAAAGCATCATGCTCGCGCTCCTCGGCGGAGTCTTGGGAACGCTTCTGGCGTTCTGGGGCGTGCAAGCGCTGGTTGCCCTAAGCGGCCCCAACATTCCCAGCACTGCAAACGTAAAAATTGATTTGACGGTGCTGGCATTCACCCTGGCGACGTCGGTGGTTACGGGATTGCTGTTTGGCATGGCTCCCGCTCTGCGCACCGCGAAATTGAATCTCAGCGAAACACTCAAAGAGGGCGGCCGCGCTGTCAGCGAAAGCGCGCGACGAAATCGTACGCGTAGTCTGTTGGTAATTTTTGAGAGCGCAGTCGCCGTCATGCTGCTGGTGGGGGCGGGCTTGCTCATTAGAAGCTTGATCCGTTTGCAAAACACGAATCCGGGTTTTGACTCGAGTAACGTCCTGACGATGCGGATAGACCTGCCGCGAAAGAAATACGACAGGCCCGAAAACCTATCCAATTTGTGGGAACAGTTCCAGACCCGTGTAAGCGCTTTGCCCGGGGTCGAGAGTGTTGGTTTGGTCAGCGAATTGCCGTTGAGTGGTCAACCTAATGACATGCCCTACACCGTCGAAGGGCGCGCGGCCGGCGCCGCGAATCAGGCTTTCGATGACGACTTCCGTCGCGTCAATCAGGATTACTTCCGCGCGCTACGCATTCCGTTTCTGCGCGGGCGCAACTTCACTGCTCAGGAGGTGCGCGACGGAGCAAAGGTACTAATCATCAGCGAAGCTCTGGTGAGTCAAACATTTCCCAACGAAGAGCCTCTCGGAAAGCGTCTGGTCATGAGTTTCGGCAATCAACCATTCGAGATCGTCGGGATTGTCGGCGACATTCGCCACCGGTCGCTCGAAGGACCTGCATTGCCCGCGATGTACATGCCGGCATTCGAAGCCGGAGAGAACGTAGTGATCCGCACACGAGGCGATAGTTCGACAATCGTGGCCTCGGTTCGTCGCGAGATGGCTGCGATCGATTCCAATCAACCAATCGCGACGGTGAGGACCATGGATGAATGGCTGGGGCTGGCTGTGTCCGGACCGCGTTATCGCGCAGGACTCTTCGGTTTGTTTGCCGGACTCGCCCTGGCGCTCTCAATGGTGGGAGTTTACGGGGTCATGTCCTATTCAGTCGGTCAGCGCACGCATGAGATCGGCGTGCGCATGGCGCTGGGTGCCCGTCAGTTGGACGTGTTGAAGCTCGTGGTGCGACAGGGAATGGGCCTGGTGCTCATCGGTGTCAGCCTGGGATTGATCGGGGCATTCGCGCTGACGCGAGTCATTGCTTCATTGCTGTTCAATGTTGGCACCAGAGATCCAATGACATTTTCCGGAGTAGCAATCCTACTCGCGGCCGTTGCTTTCGTGGCCTGTTACGTGCCGGCTTGGCGTGCCACGAAAGTCGATCCGATTGTCGCTCTTCGGTACGAATAGTTAATCGAACTGGTCGGAGGCTAAACATGAGACAGACTGAACGGTTTTCAAATCGCATCACTGCAGTAATTGGACGGCTGCGGGGAGTGAATAAGTTAGCTCTCTTAATCGGCGCGACAGTCTTGGTGGCGGGACTGGCCTTCCTTTTGAACAGGGCTGCGCTTGCCCAGCAAACCTATGAAGGCCAATGGCTCATCGAGGCGAAGCCGCAGTCTGAAAAAGTTAATTTGAGTTTGCGATATCACATCGGGAAGAACAAACCCGACGACAATTCTGGCTTCAACAGTAACACCTCGTTCGACATTGCGTTGACGCAGTTGTCAGGCCTCACGCCGGCACAAGTGATGTCGGCGACTGGCGGGAACGTTCAATTCCAGTTGCGACGAGATTCGGGCGACCTCAACTTTGAAGGGTGGTTTAAGGAAGGACATGGAGCAGGTCATTTTGTATTCGCAGCCAGTTCTACCTTCTCGGGCGAGCTAACCAAGCGTGGATTCTCGACCCCTTCCGCGGAACAGCAATTCATGTTGGCGGTCCATGGTGTTGCCCTGGCATACGTCGACGAGTTGCGCAATCAAGGTTATCAGCAACCGACTCTCGACGAGCTCGTACGGCTTGGCACCCACGGCGTGCGATTGGAATACGTGCGGGAGCTTCGTACGCTCGGCTATGACGTGAAGACTGCTGATTTGCTGATCCGCATGGTCGATCACGGCGTTGGCCTGCGATACATCCGAAATCTCGCGGCATTGGGTTATGAAAAGGTGCCCCCAGAGGAACTCATCAAGGCGGCAGACCATGGAGTGAATACAGATTTTATCAAGAACCTACAAACAGCCGGTTACTCCAGGCTTACGCTCGATCAATTGGTGCGGATGGCTGATCATGGTGTCAACAGCAAGTTCGTACAGGAACTCGTCGAGCTTGGTTACAGCGGGCTGAGCATCGATCAACTTGTCCAGATGGCGGACCACGGCGTTCGCCCGCGCTTCATCAACGAATTAAAAGCGCTCGGCTATGAAAATGTAGCAGTCGATCTATTGGTACGGCTGGCGGACCATGGTGTCTCAGCCGCCTTCATTCAAAAGGTGCGGTCTACCGGCTATAAGGATCAGTCGCTTGAGCAAATGATTTACCTGCGCGATCGCGGTTTTCAGTTCTAGCAGACGCAGTTCGCGCCACGCGCCCCCACGTCAGTTATCGAGACCTGAACGATTGGAGTTTGTGATGGACACTCTCTTTAAGGATCTTCGATATGGCATTCGCAGCCTGTTAAAGCAACCGGCATTCACCCTGATTGCGATCGCCACGCTCGCCCTGGCGATCGGCGCGAACAGCGCCATGTTCACCGTGGTCAATTCGGTCCTGCTGCGGCCGCTTCAGTTTCCTGAATCGGAGCGGCTCGTCCTGTTTGAAGGCATCAATCCGCAACGGGGCATTGCCCAATCGAACATGTCACTCCCCGATATCCTGGATTGGCAAAACCAAAACCAGGTCTTTGAACACATCGCCGGCTTTATTTCGAGCGGTTTCGTGTTGACAAACGGTGACGAGACCGAACGTGTTCCCGGAAGTTGGGTCACGGGAGATTACTTCAATGTATTGCGCGTTCAGCCGTTATACGGGCGTGTGTTGCAACCCGGCGACGCACAACTCGGAAAAGACAACGTTGCGGTGATTGGGTATGGATTGTGGCAACGTCGTTTTGGAGGTGATCGAAATGCCGTCGGTCGCCAGGTATCCATCGGCGGAAAGAGTGCGACCATTGTCGGCGTAATGCCGCAAGGGTTCGATTACCCCGCGCAATCCGACGCGTGGCGCCCATTCGCAGTCGATCTCACAAAAGAGGAGCGCAACAATCGTTATTTGAATGTCATCGCGCGCCTTAAACCAGGCGCAAGTGTCCCGCAGGCACAGGCGCAGATGGACACCATCAATCAACGTCTGGCGCAAACCTACAGCGAAACCAATGTTGGTTGGGGCGTAAAAATAAGGACGCTGCAAGAAGGTTTAGTCGGTCAGCTGCGTCTTTCATTGTTGGTGCTGCTGGGAGCCGTGGCTTTCGTCCTGCTGATAGCTTGCGCGAATATTGCCAACCTGCTACTCGCGCGCGCGACCTCAAGACAAAAAGAGATCGCCGTGCGAAGCGCACTGGGCGCCAGTCGCCTCCGCCTCGTTCGGCAGCTTCTCACTGAGAGCTTGCTCCTTTCGATCGCCGGTGGAGTAACCGGATTTTTGCTGAGCATTTGGTTAACCCGGCTGCTTATCGCGATCAGTCCGGCGAACAGTCCTCGCTTTGACGAGATTAGACCCGACACTCGCGTACTCATCTTCACGGTTGGTCTGACGCTGTTGACGTCTTTGATTTTTGGTTTGGTCCCCGCGCTCCAGAGTTCACGCGTGGATCAGGCGGAAAGTTTGAAGGAGAGTTCGCGCGGCAACGCCAGCCGGCGCAACCGTGTTCGAGGGCTGTTAATGGCTACAGAGATTGCCATGTCGTTTGTGCTTTTAGTCGGCGCGGGTTTGCTGATCAAAAGCTTCATCCGTCTGCGCTCAGTTAACTCGGGCATTAATCCGGACAATGTGCTGACTTTTCGACTGTCGTCTCCGCCAGGAAAATTTACGGAGGACAAACAGCGCGAGCAGTTCTTTAGTCAGGCCATCGATCAAATCAAATCGACTCCAGGCGTGCAGTCGGTGGGGATGGTTTTAAGCCTGCCATTGGGCGCGGACAACTTGAATCTTTTTCGTGGACTCATTCCGGAGGGTCATCCGATCAAAGTTGAAGAAGCGCTCGATACGGTTCATCTGGTAGTTTCGCCTGACTATTTCCGTACTTTGCAGATCCCGTTGATTGCCGGCCGCGCTTTCGATGATCGCGACACGGACAGTTCGCCGAAGGTCGCAGTCCTCAACGAGACCGCTGCCCGAAAACTGTGGCCCGATCATAATTGGATCGGACGGCACGTCAATATCTTCCCCAGCGAAAAGTTTGAGCGCGAAGTTGTTGGGGTGGTCCGCGAAACAAAACGATCGCTTGATGACGAGCCGGTGCCCCAAATGTATGTGCCTTACGCGCAGGATGCCACCTGGCCCAGTATGTCATTTGCGATTCGCACGAACGGCGATCCGGCCAGCGCGTTCCCGGCCATCAGAAATCAGATTCGTTCATTCGAAAAAGGCGCCGCCATTTTCAATGTGAGCACGATGAACAACGTGCTCGCAACGTCAGTTGCTCCACGTCGCGCGCCGATGCTGTTGATGAGCGCGTTTTCCGCCGCCGCCTTCCTGCTGGCGATGATCGGTATCTACGGCGTCACCGCTTACTACGTGACGCAACGCACGCAGGAGATTGGCATTCGCATCGCGCTCGGTGCGCAGGTGAAAGACGTCATTACGTTGGTGTTGAGAAGTGGTCTGGTGCTCACCGTTATTGGCGTCGTCATAGGACTGGCCGCTGCGTTCGCTTTGACACGTTGGATGAAGACGCTTCTGTTCGCCGTAAATCCGACGGACGCGGTGACGCTCATCGCCGTTTGCGCAGGCGTTCTAATCACTGCGCTGGTTGCATGTTTGATACCGGCCCGGCGCGCGACGAGAGTCGATCCGATGGTGGCGCTGAGATACGAGTGAGCAGTTAGACAGGATGAGATGGCGACGTGTGGATATTGACGTGAACAGCGAGTAATCGATGAAGAAACTATTGCAGGACTTGCGTTATGGGGTGCGGATGCTCTGGAAAACGCCGGGGTTCACGGTGGTGGCCGTAGTGTCGCTGGCACTGGGTATCGGTCTCAATACAGCTATCTTCAGCGTCGTTAACGTCATCCTTATTCGTCCAGTGCCCATCGTCAAAGAGCAGAGCAGCGTGGTGTGGCTGCGTGCGCCTATTTCGTACCCGGACTATCTCGACTACAGAGATAAGACGCAAAACTTCGAAGGGATGGCGGCCGCCACGGGTACGAACGAGTTCAGTCTGGCACTGGGTGGCGAGCCGGAACTGATCAAAGGCGAGTACGTTACCGAAAACTATTTTGATGTGCTCAGAGTTGGCGCATTCAAAGGGCGCACTTTTGTTAAAGAGGAGGGACAGAACCCAGCTCCAGTCGTCGTCCTGAGCGAACACCTGTGGCGCACACACTTCACTTCGGACTCGAATATCATCGGCCGGAAAATATCGCTGAATGGTCTCGAATTTACGGTAGTCGGCGTCGCACCAAAGGATTTTATCGGAACGGAAGTTGGTCTCAACCGCGAACTGTGGGTGCCGCTTTCGATGCAGCCAGTCCTCAACCCGCCAGCGGCGAGCAGAGCAGCCGACCCTGTGTCAAACAGATTCCATGAACGCGATAGCCATTGGCTGGCGGTCTTCGCGCGCCTGAAACCTGGCGTCTCGCGCGATCAGGCCCAGACCGAGCTGACTAACGTCGCCCGACATGTTGCCGAAGCTTACCGCGGAAAGGTTAGCGACGAGACGTTGCGAAGCGTCCAACTGTTGCGCATGAGCGGTGGAATGGATCCTCGCGATCAGGAAGAGGCGTTACCGTTGGCGGGGATGGTGATGGTGGTGGTGTTAATTGTCTTGCTGATTGCCTGTGCAAATATCGGCAGTCTGCTTCTGGCCCGTGCCGCCGGCCGCCGGCGTGAAACTGCGATCCGCCGGGCGCTCGGCGCCACCCGGCCCCGCCTGGTTCGTCAATGGCTGACTGAGAGCGTGCTGCTGGGTGTTGCCGGCGGCGGCTTGGGTTTGCTTCTGGCGCTGTGGGCGAACCACTTACTGATCACTTACCTACAGGCGACTCCGCTTGCTTCGCTCGATCTCGGTCTGGACTGGCGCGTACTTGCTTTCACGTTGGGCGCATCCGTAATGACCGCCATTATATTCGGACTCGCGCCTGCTCTGCAGGCTTCGCACGTGGACATTGTGACCGCGCTTAAGAGTGAACAGGAGCGCGCGGGTGCTCGTCGCTCCCGGCTGCGCACCGCGTTTGTTACCGCCCAGGTGACGCTGTCGGTAGTGCTCCTTGTCGGAGCGGGTCTCTTCATTCGCTCACTCCAAAGGGCGAACACAATCGATCCCGGCTTTCGCGTAGAGCATGCGCTCACCGTACCGATCAATCTTGAGCTGTTACGCTACAAGGAATCTGAGGGACAGACCTTCTATCGCAACCTGCTCTCGCGCGTCGAAGCCCAGCCCGGTGTCGAGCGCGCAAGCATGGTGAGGTTCGCGCAACTTGGGTTCGCGTTTGCACAGTTTCAGGTCTTTCCAGAGGGGCAGAAGGACCGGAAAACGAATGAAGGGATCAGCACCGGCTTTAACGTGGTGGGCCCCAACTATTTCAAGACGATGGAAACGCCGCTCGTGCGCGGGCGCGATTTTGCAGATACAGATCGTAAAGGTGCGCCCGGAGTGGTTGCGCTTAACGAGACGCTGGCCAACATGCTTTGGCCGGGCGAAAACGCTCTGGGCAAACGGGTCAGTGTCAGCGGTCCGGAAGGGCCATTCCTTGAGGTCATTGGTGTAGCTCGCGACGGAAAGTATCGCTCGCTCGGCGAGGCGCCGCACCCTTATATCTATCAACCATTGCTTCAATCTTACGATCCGAAGATGACTCTGGTGGTCCGCACACGGGGCGAGTCGCAGTCTGTCGTTGCCGCAGTGCGCGCCCAGATCCGCGCGCTCGACGCGAATCTTCCAATCGCCGACGTAAAAACATTACGCGCTCAACTAGACCTGTCGTTGTTTCCCTCGCGCGTGGCGGCGTGGACGCTGGGTGGCTTTGGTGTGCTGGCACTGCTGCTCGCGGCGATTGGGATTTACGGAGTCGTTTCTTACTCAGTAGCTCAACGCACGCGTGAGATTGGAGTCCGGATGGCGCTGGGCGCAAAGGAAATGGACGTACTCAGACTAGTGCTTCGCGAAGGGACGTTCGTCATCGCTGTCGGACTCGGCCTGGGATTGTTGCTGGCAGTCGCTTCGACCCGAGTGTTAGCCGGATTTCTCTACGGTGTAGGCGCGACCGATCCCGTGATCTTCACGGGCGTGCCACTCTTGCTGGCGTTCATCGCGCTCGTTGCTTCCTATATCCCGGCGCGCCGCGCGACCAAAGTCGATCCGTTAGTGGCGCTGAGATATGAGTGAGACAGCGTGACGCAAAATCGATCCGTGGCTGGAAAAAAGGGGGATTAATGCAAGGGTTAATTCAAGATTTAAAGTTTGCCCTAAGAGGGCTAATTAAACGTCCGGGTTTTACCGTGATCGCGGTAATCACGCTGGCGCTTGGCATTGGATCGAGCACGGCGATTTTTAGCGTTGTCGACGCCGCGATGATCAAAGGGCTCCCGTACCAGGAACCGGATCGGCTTTACCACATGTGGGAACGCACGTCGCAGAAAGATTTTGATCAGCGCGAATTTTCGTACCCGGATTATCAGGATTACCTGCAGAACAAAGTGGTTGATATTGCCGCCTACACAGGCGGCGGCACGATCCTGAACGGCAACGGCACTTCGGAACGTGTGTTCGCTCCCCTCGTCTCAGCGAACTTCTTCTCGGTACTCGGCGTGCAGCCAATCAAAGGACGAACATTTCAGGCAGGTGAGGACAAGCAAGGCGGCGCTCGCCTGACAGTTCTTACTTATCCCTTCTGGCAAAGTCATTTCGGTGGCAATGAAAACATCGTCGGACAACAACTGAAT
>DASYPX010000354.1:0-6811 GCA_036006125.1 Pyrinomonadaceae bacterium
CCCGTGGTTACGGCGCGCCACGGTTTCATCAACGTTGACAGCTTTCCGTAACTGTTCGGCAGCCACGCCATACAAACCCTTCTTGTAGTAAATCCAGCCGAGCGTATCGACGAAGCTAGACACTTCCGGGTTCGATTGCACTGCGCTTTGAGCGAGACGCAGGGCTTCATCGAGATTTCCCTTACCGTGAATTGCGTAGAGCCATGCCAGATTGTTCGCGGCAAATGTCGAGTTCTGATCGAGGGACAGGGCCTTGCGATAGTTGTCGATCGCGGCATCGATATTCTGCAGGTTCATTTCGAGCATGCCGATTAGCGTGTAGATTGTCGGATTGTCCGGCTGCCGCTCGACGATGCGACGGTATTCTTCGATTGCGCGCTGCTGCTGGTTCGTGTTTACGAACAGCGCCGCAAGCGCCGAATAAGCCGCAAGATAGTTGCCGTCGATTTCGAGTGCGCGGCGAAATTCGGCTTCAGCGGCTTGCGCGTTCATCTCAAATCCGTAGACCCGACCCTTCAAAAAATGCAGCGAAGCATTTTTCGGCTCCGCCGCGATTGCCTGGTCGATTCGCGCGTGTGCATTAGACGTTTTCCGTTGCGCCGCATAAATATTGCTCAGCCCACCCAACGCATTGAAATGCGCGCCGTCAATCGTCAGAGCATTGTTATAAAACCCGATCGCTTCGTCGGCCTTGCCTTCCGCGAGTGACACCATCGCAAGGTCGACGTAAATGTCGGGGCTGGCCGGCGCAATATCGTGCGCGGCCAGAAAGTCAGCGCGAGCCGTTTTGGTGTCGCGCAGTTGGAGCGCCGCTGATCCGTGAGCAATCAAAGTCTTGGCGTTCAATTCGGCTAACATCTGCGGTGAAGTGTCGCGATCCGGCGCAGCTTTCGAGAGGCGATCCTGCAAGCTAGCCGCCAACTTCATTGCCGTTTTCGGGTCGCCGCTCGCAAGATTGATCTGGACTTCCATCAACTTTGCCGGCAAGTAATTTGGATAGTTCTGCGTCAAATCGGTCGCAAAAGAGCGCGCTTGATCGATTTGGCCAAGTCGGAAACTCGCTTCAGCCATGAAGAACAGTCCGGCGCGGGAATTGGGTTCCTGCCGCAGCACCTCACGCAGGTCCTCCATTGCGAGTTTCAGATCGCTGGTCTGGCCTGCTTGCATACCGATGCGAGCGCGAAGAATCAGCGCCGGCCGATCTTTGCTCTCGCTCTTCAAGACAGTTTCGACTTCGTTTTTTGCACCCGCGAGATCGCCGCGGTTCAGCATGATTTCAGCTAGTCGATAGCGTGCCTGCGTGTACTCAGGCGAGTTGGTCAGAACTTCTTTGTAAATCGCAATCGCTTCATCCAGACGCCCCACTGACGAGTAAAAGTCACCGAGCACGGAGCGGCCTTCCGGCTTGTTCTTGTCGAGTTCCGCCAGCGACTTGTACGCGGCTTCAGCTTTGTCGAATTGCTTATTGACGAGATAGAAACTCGCGAGGATGAACTGCGCTTCACGATTTTGCGGTTCGGCCTGGACTGCTCTCTGAAATTCCGCTTCAGCCTCATTCAGCCGCTGCGCACCCACCAGGAATTTTCCGTATTCGTAGTGCGCCGTCGCGGAGCCGCTGTTAACGGAAATCGCGCGCTGGTAAATCACTTCGGCGCCGGCGATGTCATTGGTCTGCACGTAGAATCGCGCCAGGCTCAGATAGGATTCGACCCGCTGCGGATTCAGCTCGACGGCGCGATTCAGCTCAGCGAGCGCTTCCTGTTTCTTGTCTTGCGCGAACAGGACGGAGCCCATCAGGATGTGTGCCTCGATGTGGTTCGGATCTTTTTCGAGAATTTGTTTGGCGAGTCCTTCGGCTTCGCCCAGTGCGGCGGGTGATTGCTTCGCGCCGACAAGATAATAGTTGCCGAGCTTCAAGCGCACATCGAAATTGTTCGGGTCGAGCGCGGCCGTCTCGCGCATCTCGTCGAAGGCTTCCTGATATCGCTGCAAGCCTTCGTACGCGTTCGCCAATCCCCAGTGCGCATCAGCGAGCTTGTCGTCGATTTGCAGCGCACTGCGAAACTCCAGTACGGCTTCCTGAAACCTTTTGTCTTTCAGCAGCGCTTGTCCACGCGCCACATGTTGGGCTTTGGCTTTTTCGGGCGTCGCGCACGCGCCCAGGAGGAACGTGGCGATCAGAACGACGAACAGAGGAAGGACGTAAAACTTGCGGCGGCACTCTCGATTCTTCATTGCAGTCTCCGTGAGCGCGTTGTGTCAGGCTGCCAGCCTGCGACGTTCGCGCCCGGGTCAGATCACTCAATGGTTGTCTTTCCGCAACGGGCAAGGTCGCTGGAGAGGCCACTTGAGCGGGTGGTTAAGTGTCAAAAACCGTCATTCGCCGGGCACCGGTGAATCAGAGAGAAGAAAGGGTGAATCCGAAATCGATTTCAGGAAATCATTGGTGAGAAAGGTGGACCGTCAGAACCCACAATAATAGCGATGAAACCATGAAAGCGATGATGAAAGGAATAAGTACACCGTGTGAATAATTCTCATCGTTCCATCAGTCGCGGTCCAGCTTGGTCGGCACGCTGAAATACAGGAACGTCAAAATGCTGCCGCGATGGGACGGGCCGTTAGAATTTGGAGGAAATGCCGACACTCATCGAGTTTGGATATGCCTACGGCACGAGGGGCAATCTCAGTTCGCTAGGCTTTTTTGTGGTGCGGGCCGGGAAATAAAGACCGCCGGGGCGAAGGAAACAAAGACCCTGCGGCCGTAATGTCCGGGCCCGCCACGATAAGAAAAGAATCAATCTGACCGCCGTTCCTGAGTGACGATTAACGCCGACGGTCGAGACAATAGTTTCAGCGGCTCCTGCCCGCTTCCGCTCGTACTTCGCGGCATGATTGAATCGTAACTGGCGTTTGGTCGGGCCGGTTCCGGCCTGCCTAAAACAAAAGAAGCGCAGTCATCCTGCGCTTCTCAGATACAGTTGCTTCGGAAAACAATTAGCGTGGACTAAGCGAGCACTGCATCTTCGCCCAGTGTCACGATCACTCGCACGCGCTCACGGAGTGCCAACTCGAACATGCGCGCTTCTTCAACCTCCGCAAACGACAACGCGCGCAATTCCTGCTCGATGCGTCGCCGATAGTCGGAGACCAAAGAATCGGAGACGCCTAAGGTGGCGGCGACTTCCAATTGCGTCGCGTGATGGGGGCTCAAGTAGCAATGCCACAGCACTCCCAGCATGCGATTGTATTGCTTGATTTTGCCACGCACGTTGGCGTGCAGATTCATCAAGAACTTGTCGACTGAGCCGGCAGCTTCGCGTTGCGACTCGTGACGGAGGAGGCTCTCTTCCGGGTTCTCGCGCAAATCCGCCGGGTCATAGTGCGGCCCGTCATCACCTTCGTCGCCACCCAGCGGCACCAGGTAAATGTCCATCACGGGCAGACGCGACATCACGAGACCGCGAAGACTTCGAACATCAGCAGGCGCATCGATCGCTTCAAAAACGGAGATGATCAGATCTTCGAGATCCGAATTGCTGATTACGATCTGTGCGTCGCCGGTACAACCAACCATGCGTGTATCGCGCTGACGAACGGGAATCATATGGACGCGCTGCTCCATCTCATGCGAATTGCGACCGGCCTTGGTAGCAGACCACTCGCTTAACCCGTACACACGATCGGCCAAACGGCGATGTTGGTCTTCGGTACCGTCGAAACGTCGAAAATTTGAACTAGACTGAATCAGCGTCGAGATGCGCCGGGCGAGCCGATAGCTTTCGGGGTGGCGCTTGCGAAGTTCGGCAGTGAGCAGGTTCGTCAACTCGATCTGACCGATCTCGCACTCGATCTCGGCGTCAGTCATGTTTGTGTCGAGATAATGTTGGAAGCGCGCTTTGGTAAGAAGCTGCACGAACAACTCCTGGGTCAAGTCGGTGTAGGCGCTGCTCGCGCCCTCTTCGATCAGTAGGCCGGCGCTGCGGGATGCGCGTACGAGCGGGTGGTTGCTAACGATGCGGTGCAGTTCCGCCCATAGGCGATTGACGTCGGAGTTACGCAGACTTTCAACCCAATGCCCGGCGCGGGCTGCGCGCTCGGCGAGTCGCTTGGCCCGAAGGTCAGCGGCAACGTTGACAGCAGGTTCTGAGCTGGTCTTTTGAGTTATTGATTTCACGGTTGTGATGACTGATCCCGATGGGGTATTGAAACTATCGTGGGCGACCGCTTGTCGCGGGAACCGTCGGACGTGTAGAGAGGGTGGGCAGGGCAACGGCCGTCTTGACGAAAAGCAAACGCCTCACTCGGCGCGAGGTCTAACGTCTGTGTTTTTGAATCCCGGTAAGACGGTGGTTTTCCGACTCTCTGCTGTCGGCCAGCGGTGAAGCTGGGTTTGGATCAGCGCGATTAAGAAGCTCCGCGCTGACTGAGGCCGAGCGGCGAAACGCGGCTCAGTCACTCCAAAAGCATCTTAACAAACGGCCCGTAAAATGAGCAACAGGTTTTTACATTTCAGCCACTTGTGCACTTTTTCGCGGAAATCGACGGCTATGAGTGGAAAACATCGTTTATTGGTCATGTCTAGTACTTGGCCACGGGTGCCGAAATGAAGAACCTGCTCTCACTTCCGGTGAAGATTTTTGCGAAGTCCGCTACTTGTCCGTGCGCAGACGAGTTGCTCGCGTTCTCGCAACTGGTCCTTCAGCCTCAGCGAGCGGAATTGATAGACGCGCACCTGGGTGAGTGCGACTTCTGTCGCGCAGAACTTCAACTGCTTGAGAGATTCCCATGCCAGCCAGAAACAGTTCCCATGGCAGAAATACCGCCGAGCTTGCGTGCGTTGGCCGAATCGATTCTCCGCAATCCTCAACGGGCTTTGCGTCCGCTCGAATCGCGGCGTGTGATAAATCATTAACGAATTAATTGTCAGTGGAACGCGGCAGGCGAATCGTGAATTCAGATCCTTCCCCGACTCTTGAAGTAACGCTCACATCGCCACCGTGCGCTCTCGCAAGGTGCTTCACTATCGCGAGACCAAGTCCGGTGCCGCCAAGATTTCGCGACCTCGCGCGATCGACTCGATAGAAACGTTCAAACAACCGATCCAAATGTTGGGTAGGAATTCCCTCGCCTGTGTCACGTACGCGAATGATGTCAACGTTGGACCGTTCGTGATCAATCGTCACCGTTCCGCCTTCACGATTGAATTTGATCGCATTGTCGATAAGGTTGGTGAGCATCTGCATTAGGCGATGCGGATCAGCGGAGACCTCGGCGTCCTTAGCGATAAGATTTTGTAGCGTGACCTTTTTTTCAGCCGCACCAACTGAAAGACTGTTCACGATGTCTTCGACTAGCGGGAACAATCGGATCGGTTCAACATCGACTCTGACATTTTCGATCGCGCCGAGTTCAAGCAAATCGTTAATCAGCCGCTGCATGCGCGCGGCGTTCTTGTGAATGATCGAAAGGAACTTCTTCTCACTATCGCAGTTGCCGTTTATCGAAGTTTCCAGAGTCTCGGCAGACGCCAGAATCGACGTTAACGGAGTGCGCAACTCATGAGAAACATTCGCGAGGAACTCCTGCCGCACAATCTCAAGCCGCTCCAAACGGCTGATGTCGAAAAACACGCCCACGGCGCCGGCGATGGCAGCGTTGTCCGATGAGCGCAGCGGCACCACTCGAAGGTCGAAAATCTTGTGACCGCTGGTATAAGTTTCGACCCGCACACCGTCACGCTCGATTCCTCGCACTGCGTCGAGAAATGCATCGTAAATCGCCGGATTGCGCGTAAGTTCCGTCAGCCGCGACTGTCTTGGATCGCCTTTTGTGAAGAGCGTTTCAGCAGCGCGATTCGAAGCGACCACACGCATGTCGGTATCGATTACCACAACACCTTCCCGCATTTCGTTGAGCGCGACGTCGAGCAACTGCGGGTGAAGGGGTTGTGTTTCGGAGGTTTCTGCTCCTGCGCTTCGCTCACCAGTTGTGCGTCGCATGATCATGCCGGCGGCGAGTCCCAACATGAGCGCCAAACCCGAGGCGAAAAATAACTGAGACCGGAGCAGCAGCCCGGCGGCTAGCATCACCACCGCCGCGCCGACAAACAAGGCGAGAATTACGCGAGTCATGACGTTGCTTCTTTTGCCGCCTGTGGGCCGGCCGCGCACCCCACAAATCTATAGCCCACTCCAACTACGGTTTCGATGCAATCGCCGCACGAGCCTAGCTTTTGCCGCAGCCGCCGAATGTGAACATCCAGCGTCCGCGCATCACCGTAGTAGCTGTATCCCCAAACTTGATCAAGCAACTGCTGGCGCGTGATCACGCGGCCGCGCTTCTTCGCCAACGCGGACAGCAGCGAGAACTCTTTGTTAGTCAGTTTCACCGAGGCGCCGTCGCACAAAGCTCGGACGTCTTCGAAATCGATCGTCAAATGACCATCTTCGTATAGTTCGGGCGCTGCTTCATCTGCCCGCCTGAGCACGGCGCGCACACGGGCCAATAACTCGCGGACCGAAAACGGCTTGGCGATGTAATCATCGGCCCCGAGATCCAAACCTGCCACGCGATCGGATTCTGAAGCCTTCGCTGTCAGCATGATTACGGGAATCCTGCGCGTGTGTTCCTCGCTGCGCAGACGGCGACACAAATCCATGCCGTTCATACCCGGCAACATCAAGTCGAGAATGATCAAGGAAGGAGTGTTTTTGCGATCGAGCGCGAGGGACAGCCCTTCTTCGCCCGTCAGTGCCACGCGCGTGGCGAACCCTTCGGACGCCAGGTTATATCGAACGGTCTCAGCGAT
>DASYPX010000355.1:0-9627 GCA_036006125.1 Pyrinomonadaceae bacterium
TCGCTCGTCATTTGTCATTTGTATTTGGCAGATCATCTTCAAGTGGGAGAGGCCATGAAGCGGCCGCGCGTTCTTTTGGCAGACGATCACAAAGCGATGCGCGACCGGGTCACGCGTCATCTCGAAGCCGAATTCGATGTCCTGGAGGCGGTGGAAGACGGTCGAACGCTGCTGGATGCAGCGTCAAGACTCAACCCTGACGTTTGTCTGCTCGACATCTCGATGCCGGCGCTGAATGGCATTGAAACAGCGATTCAATTAAAGCAGCGGGGCTCAAAAGCTAAAGTTCTCTTCCTCACGATTCACGAAGATGTCGATTTTCTGGAGGCGGCTCTGCGGACCGGAGCCTCTGGCTACGTTCTTAAACGACGCATGGCTTCCGACCTGCGACAAGCGATCAGAGACGCATTGGCCGGAAAGACCTTCATCTCGTCCTCAGTTGTGCTTGGCGAGCGAGTAAAGAGAAATAACGAATAAGCACAGCTTTCGGCTCAGTGCCTGCACCGGCCGCGGATTAGCGCAGCCTTCCCTTCCAGCACTTGTTTTCATTCCTCTTTCCCTACTCCAAGCGCATCTGCTACGCGATTGATGTAGTTGAACCATGCTGCGATCAACGTGATTTGCAGGATCGCGCGGTCGTCGAAGCCTGCCGTACGCAGCTTCATATGGTCACCGCTTGAGATTTGCGTAGCGTCGCGTGTCAACTGCGCGACGTAATCAAGCATGGCGCGTTCCTGATCCGAAATCGGCGCGGTTCGATAGTTTGCCTGAAGCGCCTTAACTAACGGTTCATCCAAGGTGACGCGACGCAGAAACTCTGCGTGAGACTCGATTCAATAATGACAACGGTTGGTCACTGAGACGACAGTGGTAATCATCTCATGCTGGCGGCGCGTGAGCGGCAGATCGGGCGACATCAGCACACCAAACGTCGCAAACGCGTGATGCAATGCGTCAGGAATCAAGCTGTGCGACGCAACGATCTGGGAAGCTTGACCGTCAGCCGTTGGATGGATGGGAATCGAGTATTCAACGGGATAAAGTTCGCGCTGCGCCTCGACGGCACTGCGTACCTTCTCATCTTCATCAACAGAGATCGTCTTGATCCAGGTCATAAGCCACCTAACGATTAGAATTTTGATCGATTGCGATCGACCACGGTAACTCTAACGGCCGGCGTAGCTTTCACTACAAAACGAAATTTTCGTTCCGGGGGATTGTAATTGCCTTCCGGGACGCCCACGTCGGCGACATACCGGCCGGCGCGCCTGGTCACACTAATCATCGTGCGACGGAAGACGCCCCGTTCGTATGCCGGACTCGCTCCGTCGTCTTCATAGAGGGTCCCCGCAGCCGAGCCGTTTTCATCGGGATATATGGAAAATGTGATTGGATCGAAAGGCTTTTCGCCGACATATTTCATCTCAGGTCCAAAAGGAATGATCGTGCCGCCACGAACAAACATGGGCACGGTTTCCAACGGCGCGTCAGCCCGAACCATCGTGCCTCCCTCGTATTTTTTGTTCGTCCAGAAGTCGTACCAAATTCCTTTTGGCAGATAAACCAAACGAGAAGTCACGTCAGGTTTCACGATCGGCGCGACCAACAAATCATCTCCGATCATGAATTCATCGTCGAGATTGTAGGTGCTGGCATCGTCCTGATAATTAAGCAGCAGCGGCCGAAACAAAGGCACGCCCGTGCGGTGTGCTTCTTCCAAAGTCGTATACAGAAACGGCAGCATCTGGTAACGCAGTTTCAGATACTTGCGGATGATGTCCTCATAATACTTACCAAAACGCCACGGCTCCTGATCGTATCCGTCAATCGCGTGGTGGTTGCGGAAGAACGGTGCGAGAAAACCAATTTGATATGAACGCACGAGAAACTCACCATTCGCGCGGCCAATGAAACCACCAACGTCGCTGCCGACGAATGGTTCACCGGAAAGTCCAAGTGTCGTAAACATCGGCACGTTCAGCGCCAAAGAGTCCCAGGTGCTGTTTGTGTCGCCGGTCCACATCGTCGAGTAGCGCTGAATGCCCGCGTAGCCGGCGCGCGTGATGACGAACGGACGACGATCAGGTTGCAGACGCGAAAGGCCTTCGAAGGTGGCGCGCGCCATCAACAGAGCAAACACGTTGCGATTCTTCGCGTGCGTCGAGTTTTCACCTTCGTCGTAACTGACTACGTCGCGTTGGTTCTTGCCCGTCTGATCAACAAAGTCAGCCGGCTCGTTCATATCGTTCCAAATTCCCGCAATGCCATTGTCCGTATAAGCGCGATGCAGATCGCCCCACCACCTCCGGGCATCCGCCTTGGTAAAGTCGACAAAGACACTATCGCCCGGCCAGACTCGCGGAATGAAGAGTTGGCCGCTCTTCCGCCGCTGAAAATGGTTGTCCGCCATGCCTTGGTCGAAAACGTAGTAGTGATCGTTCTGCGGCAGAAGTTCAGGCTTGGAGGGTGTCGCCGACCCCAAACCTTCACTCGGCTCTTGATACTTCACGCCTGGGTCGACAATGACAACGGTTTTGACGCCTTGTTTCCGCAACCTATCCGTCAGTGCTTGGGGATCGGAAAAACGATTCGGGTCAAACGTGAACACGCGATAGCCATTCATGTAATGAATGTCGAGGTAGATCACGTCCAGCGGCAGATCGCGCTCGCGATATTGCCGCACGACTTCTTCGACCATCGACGCCGGATAGTAGCTGTATCTGCATTGCTGCACACCTAGCGCCCACAAAGGTGTCAGAGGCATGTGACCGGTGAGATGGGCATATCGGCTTAAAATTTTCTTGATCGACGGCCCATAGAAAAAATAGTAGTTGAGTTCACCGCCTTCGGCGCCGAACCAAATCCGCTCTTGCGACAAACGCCCAAAGTCGAAATAACTGCGATAACTGTTGTCGAAAAAAATTCCATAAGCGACGGCGTTCTCCAACCCGAGGTAAAACGGAATCGTCTGATAAATAGGATCGCGACCGAGTGTGTAGCCCGGGGTGTCTGAATTCCAATTCACAAAAAAGCCACGCCGCTTGTCGAGGTGCGCCGCCTTCTCTCCAAGACCATAGAAGTGTTCGTCAAAGCCGAGCTTTTTCGCCGCCGCGACGAACGTCCCCGCGTCAGGGTCGAACATGATTGAGCGTAACTCGCCACGTCCGTCGTAACTCATCGGCTGCTCGTCGCTGTTGATTGCTTTGTGCGTGCGCGCGTCGCGAAATTCGATTAACAAGGGAGAACGGTGCACGACTGCTTCAACTTCGGACGTGCTAACGATAATCGCATCTGCTGTCTCTTTAACAGACCATGCCACTTTCGGCCAATCGGTTTTGGCAATTGCCCAGGAATGATCTTTCGTGGGAAGGGCTTTAGTAAACGCGGCGCGAACGCGAATCAAATCGGGAGCCAGAACAGTCAACTGCGCCTGCGAATTGTCGCGACAACTGATCGTGATGCCGTTTTCGTTGCGCGTAAAGCTGATGGCATCGCCAATCTTTTGTAAGCGTGTAACGTCGATTTCCTGCGCGAGAATTGCGGCGCAAAACATTACCGGCGCAACCAAAATTATGATCACTCGTTTCATTGAATGCGCAAGAAGCCGACCTAGTTATCGGATTGGCTCAACGCCAATCTGGCGGCACCTAAGAGACCGGCATCGTCGCCACATTCGGCCGGCACAATTTTGACTTCTGATGCAGGCAGCGGGAACGCGTGCTCGTCCACTTGATGACGCATGTGTTGCTCAAACAACTCCCATCCATTTGCGACACCACCGCCAATTACGATCATTTCGGGGTTCAGAATATTAATTAGGTTCGCCAAGCCGATGCCGAGGTAGTCGCCCATGCGATGAAATACTTCGACGGCGAGCGCGTCGCCTGCTTTGCCTGCGACGAAGACACTCTCCGCGGTCAGCTGATCGGTTGCATTCAGGCGTGATGAAGGATGACGTGGTCGTCCTTCGCGTGCCATGCGGACAATCGCAGTCGCAGAGGCGTAGACCTCTAGACAGCCCCGACTGCCGCAACCACACGCCACACCACCAAAAGGCTCAACACACGTGTGTCCAATTTCGCCGGCCGAATCATTCGCGCCATGCCACAGCTTTCCATCCAAAATAATGCCGCCGCCGACACCGGTGCCTAAGGTTACGCACACAATCGTGTGGCGGCCGCGCGCGGCGCCCTGCCACATCTCTCCGACGGCCGCGGCGTTTGCGTCATTTTCCAGGATTACCGGCCTCCCGAGGTCACTTCTCAATACCGTAGTTAATTCAAATGAATCCAGACAAGGCACATTTGGAATCGTCAGGATCTTACCGGCGGCGACGTTAACCGTACCCGGCACGACAATCGAAATTGATCCGATCGATTTTCCTTCCAACGCGCTCCGCTCATCGCAGACCCGCGCCGCTGCGATCAGTGCTGAAACAATCTCCTGAGGATCATTTGTGGCTGGGGTTTTTTGTTTTAAGCGAAAATGAATATGGCCTTTCCCGTCGATTGTCGCGGCGCGAAGATGTGTGCCGCCGAGATCCACGGCGAACACTAGACGATCAGTTGTCCTGTCTGCACTGGCCATTAAAGCTGGGCGTCAAGGTTTCGGGCGCCGGATGAATATGCGATAGCCCCACGCGTCCATAGCGATCGCCGGCAATGAATTTCGGCGCGCGCGCCTTGCGACCTCAGGCGCGGGCGCGTCCGGCGGCAGCGGCGAACCGACATCGAGCGTAACGTCCCGAAACGATTGCCCGTTCGCCACTTCGATCGACCCAAAGAACGGCCGATTCGAGAAATTGATTGCGACTAAGATCTCTTCATCATTTGACTGTCGCGTGTACGAGACAACTCGCGACTCGTCTGAATTTCGCAGCCATTCGACCGACCCGACACGTAACGCGTCGTACTGGTTTCGCAACGCGACGATTTGCTTATAGAAGCGTGGGAACTCGGGCCGTCGTTCAGCAATTTGCCAAAAAATCGGCAGCTTCTCGAACAATGCGGGCGCGCCTGACTCTGTAGTATCGCCAACCTCCATCCCGTTGTAGATCAGTGGAACACCATCGAGGGTGAACATCATCGCTGATGCCGCTAATGCCGCCGGTTCGCCGAATCGCGCGATCGCGCGGCGTTCGTCGTGATTGTCCGAGAAACGCATATGCAAAGCGCCGCGTGGCCATTCGCGAAATTCTTTTTCCCATGCGGCGCGTAAGTTAGTGGCCGCCGCGCGTCCCTGCAAAACGTCTGTCAGCGCGCTGTGCAGCGGCCACGAGTAATCGAGCTCGAAGGCCTTAACTTCCAGCTCCGGCTTGTGCGCTTCGGCAAGCATGAAGATATCGGGCTTGATCTCGTCCAATTCTGCGCGTGCGCTCTCCCAAAAATCCGTCGGCACTTCACCAGCGACATCGCAACGAAATCCGTCGAGATCGAAATCTCGAATCCAGTACTTCAACATGTCGATCATGTATCGTCTGAGTTGCGGATTTGTGTAATTTAATGCGGCGATATCGTACCAGTCATACGGGTAGGTGATGTTTCCATTGGCGTCGTGCTTGTACCAATCCGGATGCTTCATCAACACGCTGTCCCACGCTGTATGGTTCGCCACGATGTCCATGATGACTCTCAATCGACGCTTGTGCGCCTCGGAAATCAGCCGCTTGAGATCATCCCTGGTCCCGTAGTCCGGATTGATTGCGTAGTAATCGCGCACGGCGTATGGACTACCGATTGTTCCCTTCTTCTTCTCCTGCCCAATCGGATGAATCGGCATGAGCCACAGAATCGTAACGCCGAGATCTTTCAGCCGATCGAGTTGTGAAGTGATGCCGTTGAAGTTGCCTTCAGGCGAGAAGGCACGCGGAAAGACTTGATAGATCACTCCATCGCGGACCCATGGACGAGAGGAACGAGCTGGAACGTTCGAGAAGTCTTTGGATTGCGCAAACGTTCCGCCACTGATCGCCAGTGCCATGACGAGCAGTAAACAAAGTCGCTTGAAGTTTGCAGTTCCTCGATTCAAATCAGATTAGTCCTCATCAATCAATCCGGTGCTCGGAACGGGCTGCGCGGACTCTTGCGTCGTGAGTAATTCGCTGCTGTCACCCGCAACGACTGCGGCCTCGGGCACGTTCTTGTCCGCGACGTCTTTGACCAGCAGCACGCTGATCGCCGCCAGCAACAGAAACACCCCGCCAGCCATCACGACGAACATCGGCGAGCGCGGGTTGTCTGGTCCAAAGATCGCGCGAATAACCGGACCGAACGCAAACGACGCGATAATCTCCGGAATCACAATAAAAAAGTTGAAGATGCCCATATAGACGCCCATCCGCGCTGCGGGAATGGCGCCGGAAAGAATCGCGTAAGGCATGGCGAGAATCGACGCCCAGGCGATGCCGACTCCTACCATCGTCACCAGCAGAATCGTCTTGTCGTGAATGGCGTAGACAGAAAGCAATCCGATCGCGCCGCAAATTAAGGCAACCGCATGCACCATCTTGCGGCTGGTTGCCCGCGCCAAAGGCGGCAGCAGAAACGCCACGACGAAACAAACGATCGAATAAACCGCGAATGCATTGCCACCCCAGGCCTGCCCATCAGTGAAGCGCGGATCGTGTTCATTCGTCGCGCCAAACACGTGATACGAAGTCATCAAACCAAAGAACATCCACATGCAGAACAATCCCAGCCACGTGAAGAACTGCACCACTGCAAGTTGCTTCATCGTCACCGGCATCGCGCGCAACGCATCCGTGACTTCTGAAATGGTCGCGCCGATGCCTTTGCGTTCCTTTCGCTTGCGATTGAATTCTTCCAGGTTCTCCGGCGGAAACTCTTTGGTAGTGATCACCGTCCAGAGCACGCAAATGAGAAAAGCAACCGCCCCGATCTTGAACGAATAATTAACACTCGCCGGAATGACAGGCGCAGCCGACGTCGCGTTCGCGGCGCGATCGTCGACATGCATGCGCCGGAAAATGTAGGGCAGAATATTCGCAAGGGTGGCGCCAATGCCGATAAAAAAGCTCTGCATCGCGAACCCGGCGGTGCGTTGATCGACGTTCAGTTTATCAGCAACGAAAGCGCGAAACGGCTCCATGCTGACATTGATGTTTGCATCCAGAATCCAGAGCAACCCCGCAGCCATCCAAAGCACGGAAGAATCAGGCATGAAGAAGAGGGCAATGCTCGCGAGGATCGCTCCGGTCAAAAAATAAGGACGGCGGCGGCCAAGTCGATTCCATGTGCGATCGCTCATCGATCCAATAATCGGCTGGACCAGCAAACCCGTGACCGGGCCGGCGAGCCAGAGGATCGGAACCTGCTCGGGCTTCGCGCCAAGGTACGTGTAGATGCCGCTCATGTTTGCGAGCTGCAAGCCCCAGCCGAACTGAATGCCGAGAAATCCGAAACTCATGTTCCAGATTTGCCAGAAGCTCATGCGTGGTCTGTTCATGCTCGCTCCTTTATCTCGCGTAGACGTTTATGTCTTCCAACACCACATTTCGATCCAGCGACAGCGCGTACATCAACGTGCGGGCCATGTTCGAAACGTGAATGAATCCCGGCTTCGGCTCTGCATCAGGCGCAGAATTCTCGACATCGACCAGTCCGGGACACAAGTTGAACACGCGAATGTTCGCGCCGGTCTTGCGCACATGATCTCGCAGCGCTTCCGCATAACCCAGCAGACCGAACTTTGAGGCGCAATAGGACGGCACGTCGGCGTAGCCATGCTTTCCAGCCTGCGAAGAGATATTCACGATGTCGCCGAAATTGTTCCTCACCATGTGCGGCAGCACGGCGCGCGCGAGCTGCATTACCCCACGCAGGTTCGTTTCCAACACTTGGTCCCAACCGTCTTCGGTAATTTGATCGACTGTCTCAGGAACCGCGAGGCCTGAGTTATTGATCAGTATGTCGATGGCGCCAAATTGCTTAACAACGTCGGAAACCAGCGAATCGATTTGGCCGCGATCACGAAGGTCCACGGCGCGTCCAAAGACGCGTTCGCTTCCTACCTGCTCGTTGATTTGATTGGCAGTGCTCTTCAGAACATCAGGGCGGCGCGACGCAATCACGACGAATGCGCCCGCGTTTGCCAGTACCTCTGTCAATGCGCGACCGATTCCCGTGCCACCGCCGGTGACGAGTGCAACTTGCTCCGACAAAGGCTTAGTCTTTAACGCCATCACGCCCGTTTCGTTTAGCGGACTTGTTCGCGTTGCTCAGACACGCGTACACAGTGAGCAGTCCAGACGCATTTGCTTATTATTGTGCGACCAAAATTGCCGACGTTCGTGCCGGCAATTCGAATCTAACTATTCGATTAGTCACGCGCGCATTGCGCACATTTCCCAACCGATCGAGCAGCGTCCCACCGTTCGGCAGTTTCAGCCCGCTTACATCGAACTGTAACGTTGCGTTCTTTGCGTCGTTGTTGAAAGCGACGAGTACAGATGACGTCGGTGTGTTGCGCGCGTATACGTATTGATGCTCTTTGGCAACGAGATTAATTAGGTTTCCGCTACGCAACGGCTCCAGCTCCTTTCGAAGTTTTCCCAGCAGCTTCTGATGTTGAAACACGACATCCTGTGTTCGATTGCGAGTGTGAAAGGCATCGATTCCATCCGCCGGAAACCCACCCGGAAAATCGCGACGATTGTCAGGATCGTCGCCACCTTCCATGGCAATCTCGTCACCATAATAAAGCTGTGGCGTGCCACGCATCGTCATGATCAAAGTTTGCGCCATTTGTAATCCTTCAATAGTCGCGCCGGGCTCGTTCATGAAGCGTTTCGTGTCATGATTCGCGATAAAAGGAATCAGCACCCTGGGATTCGGGTAAAGTGCATCACTCGCAAGAATGCGCGGGAGCTCGCGAATGTCTTTTCCTTCGGCGAAGGCGCGGCGAATCGGATACATCAGCGGAAAATCAAATAGAGTGTCCAACCGATCGTCAATTCCGTCATAACGCGCGCGGCCGCCCTGAAAAAACGAGGTGTGCGCGACGTCGCCATCGTAAACTTCGCCGACGACATTCAGGTTCGGATACTCGCGCTTGATTGCGGCCATCCATTGCCGCCAAAAAGTACGCGGCACATATTGAAACGTATCCTGCCGAATCGCGTCGATTCCGGTGACGCCAATCCACCACAGCGTATTCTGGACGATGTAGCGCGCACACTCCGGATCGTTCTGGTTCAAATCCGGAAGGATATCTACAAACCAACCCTCAAGGGTTTCCCGCGAAACTTGTGGCGTGGAATGCGGATCACGCACCGACCAGGTCTGCCAAACATTCGCCAGATGATTCGCTTCCGTGCCGTTGTACCAAGTCGGGGTGGGCGGATCTTTCACCCAGGCGTGATAAGGGCCCGTGTGATTAGCTACCTGATCCTGAATGATTTTGATTCCGAGCTTATGCGCAGCATCAACCAACTCGCGGAGCTTCGCCAGGCTGCCGAAATGCTCTTCCACCCCGTAGAAATCGACGGCACCATAGCCGTGATAGTCCGTGATCTTTCGTTTCTGCTCCCCTGGACGATCGGGATACTGTTCGCGTTCGTTGAGATGATTGACGTTATCGTACCAGGGCGTCAGCCAAATCGCTGTCACT
>DASYPX010000356.1:0-10121 GCA_036006125.1 Pyrinomonadaceae bacterium
ACGTAGTTGATGATCGCGCCCTGGTTGCGACCATACTGCGCCGAAAAGTTGTTCGTGATTATCTGGAGCTCCTGGATCTGATCCTGGTTGTCGACAAACAAGGCTGGACCGGCAACGCTCAAGTCATTGTTGTCTGATCCATCGATCTGAAAGTTGTTCGAACGAGCGCGATTGCCGTTAACGTTCAGGCCCGTGCCGTTCGTGTTCACGCCACCGCTGTTTGTCGGGAAGACGCCCGGCGCTAACAATGCCAAGGTGTCCAATCCCGATCCGGCTGCGTTCGATGGCAAGTCTTCAACTTTCCGCGTTTCAACGGTCGTGGAGATCTGCGACTGGTCGCGCTGCACAATCTCTTCTGTGGTTCCCACCACGGTTACCGTTTCAGAAACGTTGCCCGCTTCGAGTTTCGCATCGAACGGATTGACGATACCGACCTTAACCTGCACGCCAGTATTTACTGACCGTTTGAAGTTGGTGGCTTCGATTGTGACGGTGTAAGGACCGGGCGGCAGCGCAGACAGCTCGAAAACGCCGTCGCCATTCGTCGTAGTCACCGGCGTAGCGGTTCCGGTCGTTTCGTTTTTGGCCGTAACAGAAGCGCCGGGAACCACGGCCCCGTTCACATCGGTAACAACGCCACGTAAGGAGCCCGTTGTCGCCTGGGCCATCGCGTTACTTGCGGACAAAGCAAACACTGCTGTAAGAACCAGCGCCAATGTCGCAACAAGTGACACGCTTTTAGCTTTCGGAAAACTAATCATCTTTACCTCCTGGGTTAATGTTCTTGAATAGGCGAACTAAGTCTTGCCCACGCATTCTTCGTATGTATCGCTCGGAAATTACTGCCGATCTGAATCACTGTAAATTGAATGCGCCACATTGGCGCTGGGGGCGAATGACGGTTGCCAAAAGTTCATAAACTCGCGTGAGCCTGGGAAGCCTTGTTCCGAATGGCAAGAAACATACCAATGACAGGTCGGACGCTCCCGTCAGCCAACTTTGACCCTAAACTTCAGAATTCCGAGCATTTCCCGGCACTTTGGCGTCCGGCGCCTCCGCCGACCGGGTTATTTACAGAAAAACGGAAGCCGGATTCATTTTTTCGGATACAGGATTTCGGATTCGTACGACGCAAACGCTCTCAATCTATGACACTAAAGTCGATACCCCTCACGAGCGTCTGGTTCTTTTTGTCGGCCAGGTTGTCGGTCACTTCAAGCGTTAAGTAATAATGGCCAGGCGATAGCTTCGATAGACCTATCTGCCCGATTCTTATTGCCTGTGAAGTGTCGGCGCCGCGAAGATCTACACCCTCGATCGGTCCCTGAAAAATAACCTTGTCCGGCCGGCTGATCGTCAGCCGCGTACTGAGTTGCGGTTTGTCTTTATCAAGTTTTGCATTGTAGACAACCACACTGAAACGCAGATCATCTTTGCGAGATATTTGCCGCAGGGCGGTCAACGGCGCGGGTTGAGCCTTCGCGCCCGCGCTTGCAGTAATTGCATGTAAAAAGACGCTGCTTGCAGTAAAGCGCTTCTTACTCATATCAGGCACTTCGAGATAGCGCGATAATGTTCCAAGTCTTCCGGTCGCCGTCTCGCGCACCGCCACGCGCAATTGATAACTGCCGGGAGTCAGTTCAACCCGGCCCATGTACCCAATCCCGTTGGTAACCGCGCGTTTGTATTCGTCTGGCGTCAGACTTGCGCTGAGTGTTTCGCTGAAGCCGGCTTCCGTTTTGCCAAACCGATCAATCACAAACCCGACCACGTCGAGCGCTGTCTGATATTTGCCGTCGGATGCCTGCTTGATATCAAGCTTGCCGGCATCGATGCGCAGGTTAACATCAATGACCGCACGGTTCTGAGGGACAAAGCGATATTGAATTGCACCCGACACATCGACCTCGCGCTTTGCTAACGGCGCCATCGCCGCGCGAACGATTGCCTGCTCTTTCGTGAGAGGTTTTGTTGTGTCATCAGCTTTCGCAACGTAACCAACGCGCGTATAGACCTTCGCACCCGGTCGATCTACTTTGATTTGCAGTTTGTGAAACTTTCCGTCGAACGGCTCGGTCGGCTTGTATGCCAGAACATAATAGCTGCTGCGCGCGAGTACCCGATCGAGTCCTTCGCCAAAATCATTTGTGTTCGCGACTGAGACTCCTCCGGTTGCGTCGGAAAGTGCTTCTAAACCTTGATGGCCGGTGAGCGTGTCAAGACCGGTATTATCAAATATAGCGAGATCGGGCGCACGCCCGAAGGTCGCGCCGCCCGAATCGAATCGACCGAGGCCGCTCTTCGCTTCGTTGCCCGGGTCGGTGAAAGACGAGACGCCACGCGAAGCCTTTAATCCGCGCACGTCCATGGTGTTTATTGCAACGCCGGCACGACTGGCCCGATCAGTTAGCTGGCGGAGAAGATAATTCACACCCGTACTAAGTGAGCTCGTTTCTTGAATCGTGATCGGCGCTCCATCAATGGAAACTTGAGACTGGTTTGATTCAAAAATAGGTAAGCCGCCCGAAAAAAGTACCATGTTCTTTCTGCCCGGCAGTGATCGCATGCTGTCGATCACATTACCCGCAACCGTCAAAGTAAATAAGGCGCGCGAGCCGCGCGTGTAACCATCGAGCGTCACTTCGTCATCGATTGTCGTTGCCACCGATGGCTTCGCCGGGGTGGTTTTGCTTCCGACCTCGCCGCCGCCGCCGCCGCCGGCCATGAAATCCATTGGATCGAATCGATCGAGTCCCTGGAGATCGTTGAAAGCAGAGAATGGATGGGTGCTCGGCGTAAGTTGCTGTATCGCACGATGGAGCAGTTGTTTGTCTGAAGTGAACTGTTGCAGCAGTCCCGTGCCGCCAACCACGCGCACGATCGCGACGAGGTCGTCCGCACCCATTCGCTTATCAACGAAATCGCTCAGAACAGATCGGACCGTCGACATGTCCGCAACGGGAATCGTCAAATCATCGACGATGAAGGCAAACACATGGTGCACTTCCGTGGCCGACAGATTTCGCGCGATGTCCGAGTCGCCACTAACCGCGGCCGCGACGTTGCCGTCCACGCGCGCCTTGGAATCCGCGCCGACATATTCGACGAATTTTAGTTCCTGACGCTTGCCGTTCTCGTACAAACTAAAGTCAGACAGTTTCAGATCCGGAATCACCTGGTCATTCTTGTCGGCAACCACCGCGTCAACCTGAACGAGTTCAGTCGTGATGCGAAGAACATCATCGGCAGGTTTGTTTGGTTGTTGTTGCTGAGTCTGCGCCGCGACCGCGCCACAGCCTGTAACGGCGATCAAAATGAGAGTTAGAGCCTTTTTCATGATTAGATTCCTTGCCTTAACAAAACCTGGATTTCGGGAAAATAACGACAGGACACCTATTTGGGGGGAGCGCCTGCGGATTATAGATTAGCTTTAGCTGAATTTCGAACGGTCGACGACACTTCGCTTAGGCATGAGAATCAAACGCGGATCAGGTCGTCATCCTTTCACGACTTCGAACTCCATTTGAAGCTCCTTACCGCGAAAAGGGATGCTCAGGTAAAACTCCCAAAATTTGCGTGTGAACCTTAAAGCCGGCCACCGCTGGTCGAGGTTAACGATGAATTCCATGCCAAACGCACGCCAGAGGTTTGCGAGCGAAACGTAGGTGCGAATCGGTTTCAAGCGAACTTCCGTGTAAAACGGAAAAAGCTGGCGATCTTCGACAAAACAGTTGAACGAGTAGCTATTGAAATGATTGCGATGCGTTGGGTCGGTGGCCCAGTCGGGATTTGTGTAATGCGGCGTGACGATCCGAATGTGCGCGCCGGGTTTAGCTATCCGGTACAACTCAGTCACGAGCGCCATCACGTCAGGAACGTGCTCGACGACGTGGCGGCAAACTATCTCGTCGAATTCATTGTCAGGAAAAGGATAAGGAATGGCGCCGAGGTCGTGAACGATGTCGGCATGTGCTTTTGGATTTGAATCAAGACCGATCGCTCCCGGAATTTTGTTCCAGCCGCAGCCAACGTCGAGGATCTTTTTGCCTGGAGTTATTGCGGACATGCAGCAGATTTCGTTTGCAGAAACGATGCTAACTGATCGAAGTCGAAAGCGTGAACGGGCCTGTCGAACTGACGCTCCAACTCTTCGAAGCGAACGCCGTCGAGAAAGACTGGCTCGTCGCTCTTCAACGATAGTCGCGGAATGATCACAAAGTCTCCGCGCACCTGTGCCCGCGCCGCGAGAAAATCACCACCCGTAAGCAAGCCGGCAACGCTGACGTCACCGCCAAAATAATCGTTGACGACGGGCGCGACCATAAGCTCCGCTCCTGTGCGATGGTTGTATCGATCGATCGCCTCGCGCAGCACCGGCGCGAACAGCGTTCCACTGAAGATCGTGCCATTAGGTTTTTGCTGAGCGCTCCCTGACGGTCGGGCTACTCCCCCGTTTTTGTCACACTCGAGGTTGTGCATTATCTGCTCGAAATCGTCTGCAAAGCTGCGCACCATGCCGATGCCGTCTTCAATTTGCGGATAATCGCCGTAGTGTCTTCGCGACGGAATGGGCATGCCCGCCTTTAAATAAATTTCATCACCGAGAAACGCGAACGTTGTCCCGAGACGCTTACGCAGATTGCTTTGCATTTCGGAAACTTCGCGAATGATCTCGCGACAGAATTCTGGCGTCACCGGCGTCAGTCGTGGATCGTTCAGGTATCTCGTCAAACCGAGCGGAACGATGGCCACACTCGTGACGCGCGGATGAAGATCAGCGAGATCTTCAATCGTTCGTCGGAGGATTTCTCCGTCGTTAATCTTCGGACAGAGCACCACCTGCGCATGGATGTCGATGCCCGCGTCCATCAGCCGCTGGATCTTTCCCGAAATATCCGCGCGCTGATTATCGATGCCGAGCAGGTAAGCGCGCACGTCGAGGTCGGTCGCGTGCACTGAAACATATTGCGGCGTCAGCCGCTGCTCGATCACGCGCTTCATTTCATCTTCGGTAATCGAAGTCAGTGTGGTGTAGTTACCGTAGAGAAACGACAACCGCACATCTTCGTCGCGCACGAACAGCGAGGGCCGCGCCGTTTCCGGATTGCCTTTGCAAAAACAGAACAGACACTCGTTCGCGCATTGACGCGGAACGATCTGCTCAAAACTAATACCGAAATCTTCGGATTCATCACGCTCAATGTTGAGCTCCCAATCCTCGCCCGTGGTTTTGCGGACATCGATCGTGAGCTCAGTTTCGCCGGCAGTGTGAAACCGGAAATCAAGATAGTCGCGCACGAGGCGGCCATTGACGCGCATAACGCGATCGCCCGGTTCAAGCTCAAGCTCCGCGGCGATCGTGCCCGGCGAAATGCCGCAAATCTCGACACCGCGGCGTCGAATTTGGGTTACTGCTGGTGTGACGGCAAACTCGTACATGGAAAAACTTCGTCAGCGGGGTCACATAGTGAGCATCGCGCGAAGGTGACGAACCAGAGAGTATAGCAAACTGTTCGGTCATTCCTGAGTGGTGCGTTGACAAGCAATTGCCACGGCCTTACTCTCGTTTTACTTAAATCAAAGTTGGTTTGACTCGCCTCGAATTCAACTCACAACGCAACTATGGATCACCCCGAACCATCGCAACCGGGCGCTCCGGTCACTGACGGCGAGACGTCCAAGCCGTGCGTGCTGCTGGTCGAAGATGATCGTTCCTTGCGACGATATTTCGAAGTGACTTTGCAGCGTGCGGGTTATGAAGTTATCGCGGCGGGCGACGGACTGGAAGCGATGAAGCTCGCGCTGTCGTCAGATGTTAACGTCGTTGTGACGGACGCAATCATGCCGCAGTTAAGCGGACAGCAGCTCGCAGCGTTCCTGCGCGGCACCGACAGACTTTCGAAGATTCCGATCGTCTTGCTAACTGGGCAGGAAAATAAGAGCGCCGCCGGCGCAGTGAACGCGCCGATCGACGCCTTTCTTTACAAGCCAGTTAAAGCTGACGAATTGACGAATTGCCTGTCGAAACTGCTACAGCAATCGTCGCACTAATTCGTCACAGCAACTCATCCAGGGCCGTGTACTTTTTGTTTTGGGAAACCGCAACGGCTTCATAAGTTAGCTTTCCGGCGTAGGTGTTCACGCCGGCTTTCAATCCGTCGTCCTTCCGCACTGCCGCTTTGAGTCCCAGGTTCGCGAGCTTTAATGCATGGGGCAAGGTCGCATTTGTCAGGGCGAAGGTCGAAGTGCGCGGCACCGCTCCCGGCATATTGGCGACACAATAGTGAAGTACGCCTTCGACGTAATATGTCGGCGCCGAGTGCGTCGTCGGATGTGTTGTCTCAACGCAACCGCCCTGATCGACCGCGACATCCACAATGACTGCGCCGTTCGGCACATCCTTAAGCATGCTCTTGGTCACGAGCCTGGGCGCCGCCGCGCCCGGCACCAGCACCGCGCCGACGATTAGATCCGCCGAAGAGATAGCGTCGTGAATCATGTAAGCGCTCGAGGCAAGCGTCGAAATCTTCGACAGGAAAATGTCATCGAGTTCGCGCAGCCGATCGAGATTGTTATCGATGATCGTGACGTGCGCGCCCATACCGACTGCGATCTTCGCGGCATTCGTGCCGACGACACCGCCGCCGATGATCACTACGCGCGCGGCAGGCACGCCGGGAACCCCACCGAGCAAAACGCCGCCACCACCGCTCATTTTCTCCAGATAGTGCGCGCCGACCTGAATCGCCATGCGACCGGCCACTTCCGACATCGGGGTCAACAACGGCAACGTGCCGCGACGATCCGTGATTGTTTCGTACGCGACGCCCGAAACCTTTCGTTGCAATAACTGGTCAGTCAATTCCACGTCCGGCGCGAGATGTAAATACGTGAACAGCAACTGGCCTTCGCGCATGCGCGGATACTCGGGCGCGATCGGTTCCTTGACCTTGACGATCATTTCGCCTTGCGCCCAAACGTCATCAGCCGAATTGACAATCGTCGCCCCGGCACGCTGATACAGTTCGTCCTCGAATCCCGAACCTGCGCCGGCCTTGGTTTCGACCAGAACGCGATGTCCTGCATCACTCAACGCGCGCACGCCCGCCGGGGTGAGGCCTACTCGATATTCGTTGTCTTTGATCTCTTTGGGCAGTCCGATGATCACGTTGTTCGCTCCAGGCCAACTTAAAATTGTTGCTAACGAGGCCGCCTATACTACCAAACGAAGTTCGGGTTTTCGACTAAGGCTTGGGTGTCGGCGCGGACTTCTGCGGCGATTTCGCTGCCGGCGGCGGCTCGACTTTAATGCTGTTGCGGATAAGGTCCCACGCGGCGGCTATCTTCGCGATGTCCTGTTCAGAGCCAATGATTGACAGGTTGATCAGACGATCAGAAACGATACGAGAATACGAGTCCATTCCGCCCGATACGCCGCCAAGAACTGCACGAACCCGAGCGCCTTCAGCATCTGATCCGCCGATTTGGGTGGTGATAACAGAACGCTTCGGCGACATTCCTGCTTGCTGAACTTGATTGAAGAAATCGTTGACGTAGTTATCCTGAAAAAGCTTTTTCGCCTGTGCTTCCTTTTCGGGGGTTTTCAAATACTCACGCGGCGAACGAATGCGAATGTTGACCTCACCCTGACTCAATTCGAGGAACTGCATCTGCTGAGAGCTTTGATCGGCCAGCGTCCAGCCCTTCGGATAGTCGAACGACAATCCATCCTTGGCGAAATGGTTCATGTTCGGATCCTGCGCCGCAATTGCCGTTAACGCGACCGCCAGGAAGACAAGCGTCACTAAAAGTTTTGAAGACATCTTTCCTCCAATCACGAGGGCCAATCTTAACGCGTTTTCATCCAATCAATACAGCGCTCAAGGTGAGTTCGCATATTCGGGGCAGTGTCGTGATGAATGCGGCCATGACCGGGCAGCACCCACTCGAATTCGTAGTCGAGTAGCCTCTCCATCGATTTGATCTGTTCGGTCCATGAGTACCAGCATGCGCTGCGAAACGCGGTCAGTGTTTTTCGATTAGGCGACCACGCCAGATGATCCCCGCTGAACAGAAACTTGTTCTGGTAAAGCAGAACCGTGTGACCGCGCGTATGTCCGGGAACCGGAATCGCGATTAGATCATCGTCAAGACGGAGCGGATCGCCACCGCTAATGACGCGCTCGATGCCGAGACGTGTTGCGCCGTCGTCGGCGTGCATTATCCGTTCACACGCGTAATGGCCGGCGAAGCGTCGATGGTCGGCGACGTCATCCTTGTGCGTGAGAAACATCGTGCGCACGCCACCCATCGCATCGATTTTCTTAACGAGCTGCGTAGCGAAGCGCGGCGAGTCGACCAGCACATTTCCACCTGCGGCGTCGGACCGAACGACGAGATAACTCCAGGCGCCGAAGCTCGACTCTGCGTTGAAGCCGCAGTAATAAACATTCTCGGCAATCAGCTCCGGGAAAGCATCGATGCCGATATGCGCGTCGTGATGCTCGACCGTTCCGATCGAGGCAGTAGGACATGCCACGAGCGCCATCATAGCGCGGCGAATTTCGTCGCCGTTCCGCGGTTGCTGATGAACGATTGAATAGTCGCCGTCTTCGGAAAACGTTTCCGGCGCGATTTGGCGGCAGGCATCGCAATCGATGCACGTCGAGTCAACGAAGAAATCACCCGGTGCGTTTTCGGGTAGCCGTAAACCAGCGTTGGCCATTGCTAAGGCTTCTTCGGTTTCAGTATCGGAACTGGAGGCGGTTTGTTCGGATCAATAGGCGTCTTCGAATCGAGCGGAGGTGCAGGCTGTTTGGTTGAATCACTTTCTTCCGGTTTGTCCGGGGGGAAATCCTTCTCGTTGATGTCAGTGATCTTAACTTCAGTTCCGAACTTGCGATAACCGCGAAACAGAATGTCGTTGCGCGTCTGTTCGGTCTGCACACCCTCGCGAGCTGTTAGTTCGACTACGGCGCGCGATGGCAGCAGGTGCTCTTTGTCGTTTATCGTCACCCAGTCGTAATCGATCACTTTGCTCTCGGCCGTGATTGGAAAACCAGGTTCGATTTCCGTGGCGATAGATTCGAATCGCAACACCCGATAATTTTGGCGATCAACCCAAATCCTGCCTCGCGAGCCGACAACGGTTTCGCGTTCGATTCTCCCTTTCCGGCCCCAACCCAATCCTTGTCGCGAGAACTCTCGCTTGACGACGTATTCGTAAACGATGGTCGCGCGTTTGTTGACCATATCAGTATCGACTGCCTGAAACTCCGCTTGTGTTTCGGGTTTGAAGAGATCGCTGAGGACGGTAACGTATTCGCCAGCCGACACGGTGCCGCCGAGACTTATTCCATAATCCTCATCCGCTGCAGCCGGCATTCCGTTGATTGAGAGCAATTTATAATCCTCGCCTGCCGTCTGCCGATAGCTCACGGCCACCGACAAATGATCAGTCGTTTGCCAATTCTTCGTGGTACCCAATGCCACGTATCGCACAATAAGTTCCTTAACCAAATAGTCGGGCATCGTGCCCGCGGCGCCTAGAGTCGCTCTTCTGGTTTGTTCTAACAACGTTGCCGATTCCGCGGACGGCGGAAGCGTGGATCCAACTGGATTTTCGCGGCGCCGATTCGCCTCTTCCAGCGTGCGTCGCAAAACCGGATCGTTGCCGCTCTTGGTGGCAGTCAAGCTCAACAGTCCCGGAGTCACCGTGAAGGCGATGCCGCGTTTTCTAATCTCATCGACGATCCGATCGCGGTCTTCCGGATGCCTCGGCAACTGATAAAGCATCGAGACATATTCCTGATTCGTGAGCGGCGGTCCATGTTGCAGATCAGTCGCCTGCGGAAATGGAGAGTCCTGACCGCGGGTAATCAACGGAAAGCCGACTACAAACGCGAAGGCGGCTAGAAGCAGGAATTTTCTAGTTGAATATCGATGAAACATAAATCAGTGAGGCAGTCGTTCAATGGTCTTCGAATCGAAAACTGTTTTGATTTCGCTGGTCGAAAAATCGAGTTGCGATGAATCTGCGATGACGCCGATCAGAACTGTCGTTCCGTTAGCTAGCAGCAAAGTAGCTTCAACCTTCTTAGTTTCGGCTGCCGCGACTCTCA
>DASYPX010000357.1:0-12959 GCA_036006125.1 Pyrinomonadaceae bacterium
ATGACGTCAGTCGTCGCCGCGGGCAGTGGCGCACTGTCCGGGGGTCTGTATCGGGGCATAGCTTCAGATGCCGATTTGGTGCTGGTGAAGATCGGGCTTACCGGTCGGATCTCAGAAGATCAAATTCGGCGCGGCCTTGAATGGGTCCTGGAGCATCGGGACGAACACAACATACGCGTGGTGAACATTTCTGCGGGCGGCGATTTCGAAGAAAGTTACCTCACCAACGAGTTGTCAAGGACCGTTGAGCAGTGCACGCGCGAAGGTCTGACTGTCGTGTGCGCCGTTGGCAATGCGGGCCACATGCCGGGGCATCCCGTGCTGCCGCCGGCAAGCGCACCGTCATGCATTGCCGTGGGCGGACTGGACGATCAGAATTCACTCGATCGCGCGCGACGGGGAATGTATCGATCGTCGTATGGACCGACGATCGATGGTCTGCAAAAACCGGAAGTGATTGCCCCAGGAATCTGGGTGGCCGCGCCAATTCTGCCGCACACGCCGACTGCGGAACAGGCTGAACTCTATGCGCAACTCGACGCTGCGTCCGACGAAGAACTGCCGGCGCTGATGAAACAGAATAAGGGCGTCGACAAAGATATCGATCAGGCGGCCGGGCTTCGTTTGCCGCTTCTGCGACAACTGATCACCATCAAACTGCGCGAAGGCAATGTCATTAACGAACATTACAAATATGTCGACGGGACATCCTTCGCAGCGCCGATCGTTTCATCGATCGTGGCCTGTATGCTCGAAGCAAATCCGAAACTGACGCCGCAACAAATCAAGAGAATTCTCATCGCGACTGCTGAACGAGTGGCCGATGTCGAAGTCGACCGACAGGGTTGGGGCGTCGTGAACGCGCGCCGAGCGGTTGAAGTTGCGCTGTCGCTGTGACAGAATCCCGCTTACAACAAATCCGCACGATTACGAGGAGCAGTTCAGACTTTCATGGCAGAAAACGAGGCGGCGCAAACCGAAGCGCCCGCGCAAACACCCTCTGAAGAAGAAATAACTTATCAAGCCGTCGAGAAAGACGGCGTGGTCACCGCGATTTGGGAAATGAAGGGCCGCAAGCACGTGCGCACCATCGACCCACGTTCGCGACAAGGTAAGGAAATTCTCAACCTCTACACCACCGAAGAAGTCGATCATCCTGCGAGCGAGGCGGCGAGCTCGTAAGCGTATTAGATTCAAGAATCGTTTAGACGCCCGCACTCGTGCGGCGTTTCATCGAATCAGGTGAGCCTGTTCTGTGGTCGCCCCGCGACAAACGCTTCGATATTGTCGATGACTTGATCAGCGAGCGCCTGCACCGCTTCTTCACTGGCCCAGGCTACATGCGGCGTCACGATCAAGTTCTGAAGATTCACGTCTAGCAGCAAACTGCCATTCCGAGGAGGTTCTTCACGCAAGCAGTCTACGGCCGCGCCTGCGATCAATCCGGACTGTAACGCGTTGACCAGCGCCTCTTCCTGAATCAAGGCACCCCGCGCCGTATTAATCAGAAGCGCGTTGGGTTTCATCATCGCGAATTCTTCACTTCCAAACATGTAGCGCGTGTCTTCGGTCAGAGGGCAATGCAACGTCACAACGTCGCTTTGCTTCAGCACTTCCGCAAAGCTCGTGCGGCCTTGACGGATTTCGCGGGCATGCTTGTGTTCCGCCAGCAATACCTTCAGACCCAGGGCTTCAGCAAGCCGCGCCATCGACTTGCCGATTGCCCCATGACCGACGATACCGATGGTGGTGCCTTTGATGTCATTCAACGGATGAGTTAGCAGACAAAACTGCTTCGACTGCTGCCATTTCCCTTCCCGAACGTCTTTGCGGTAAGCCAAAAGGTTGCGCCGCAGAGCGAGGATCAGCATAAGCACGTGTTCGGGCACTGAGTTCGCGGCATATCCGCGCACGTTGCAGACCGTGATTCCGCGACTTCGGCAATAATCCAACTCGACGCAATCCGATCCAGTCGCAGCGATCGCGATCAATTTTACGTTCGGCGCTGCGGCCAATTGCGGCTCGCCCAAAGACAATTTGTTGCTGATGATGATGGTTGCGTCGCGAATGCGTTCAACCACCTGGTCAGCGAAGGATTCCGGATACTCAACCCACTCGTGTTCGAACTTTGGCCGCCGGAAAGTTGCTTGTATGGTGTTGCGTTCGATGAATACGATGCGTTCCATGAGCGTCGCCGGATTCTACCAACCAAATACGTAAGTCCTGCTGGTCGGGTTACTACAATAGGTCGTGTTAGACTCGCGAGCAATGAAGATCGAAATTCGCCGCGCGCATCCGAATGACGCTGAAGTCCTCACGGCGATCGCACATGCCGCCAAGCGTCACTGGGATTATCCGGAAGACTGGATCGAGCAGTGGAAAATCGACCTAACTATTACGCCTGAATTCATCTCAGAGCACGAAGTATTTGTGGCGTTGGTTGACCAAAAGATTGTCGGTTGCTGCGCGCTCGTCTTGAGCGATTCGCTCGCCGAAATTGAACACATGTGGATGCAGCCGGAACACATGGGCACGGGAATTGGCCGCGCCCTCTTCGAGCACGCCAAACGTCGGGCTGAGGAACGCGGCGCAGAGGTTCTGGAATTATCTGCAGATCCAAACGCGGAAGGATTCTACGCGCGCATGGGAGCGGAACGGATCGCGGAAATTGCGGCCGGCATGAACGGCGATGAAAGTCGCGTTCTCACCAGGATGAGTATGAGTCTGAACTCGCAAACGGCTTCAGTTTTTTCAAAGGCCAAAGACCAAAGCTCAAAGACCTAATTCGATGTGGGACACGAAGCGACAGGTCATCTGGCTGGTGGTCGGCATCTCGTTCGGCACATTCATCGTCTATCAGGATGCGCGCGACGAGTTTGGTCGCTTCGATCGAACAGTCTTCATATTTTGGGAGATTATTCTACTCGCGATTATTGCGACGCTTTTTTACCTGTACTCGAGAAAAAAAAAGGGCGACCCGTAGACCGTGCCTGCCAACTCTTCAAAATACAGCGACTCACTCCGGTGGCTGCATCGTCTTCGACCTCGTAATAATTCCCTTTTCGCCGACAACCAATAGACGTCGCGGCTCGCTCGAGACGACGCTCTTGGGCAAGTACGAAAGCACGTAACGATTCTTGCGCAACTCGTCGCAGATCACTTTCGCCGCCGAACCGGGATCGTCGATGGGAAATATTCGCCCGCCCGTGCCTTCCGCTAAATCGTCGATTACCTGCCGAGGCTTCGGAACATCGCGCCGAATCGCGCCGCGCGTGCGATCCTGTGCCTGAACGCAATAGACTGCGATATCCAACTGCTGCAAGGTCGCCAGGGCCTGGCTGAATTTGGTCTTGCTGCCTTTGTCGAGGCCGTCGCTGACTACAATGATGGCGCGTTTTTGCGCCGTGAGCGGCCGCAACGCATCTTCTACCACCGCCGAGATCGCATCGAACAAATGGGGATCGCCCTGCTTGTGAAAGCCCTTCAACTCCGCTTCGATCTTCTTGGCATCATCGGTCCAATCGGAAACAATCCCGGCGTCGTTGTCATAGCCGACAATCAGCAACTTATCGCCGTCGTAAATCTCGTAAGCGAATTCGAGCGCGGCGGCTTCCAACTTTTCGACATCAGCGCGGATGGTAAGGGAGTTGTCTACGAGTAAGACAATGCGCGCGGCGGACCGATCCGGCACGAAGCTCTTGATTTCCTGCTCAGCGCCGTTGTCGAACAGCGAGATGTCGCCCGAAGTTATCGAATTCGCCGCTTCGTTTTCACGATACGCGACGACATTGATCGTCGATGCCCCTTCGCCCGTCGGATGCGAACGCCGGCCGGCCTGAGCAAATAAGCTGCCGATCAGACAGCCACCAGTCAAAATGAGCGCAGTAGCGCGGACCGAGACAGGATGGCTGACTTTTCCGCTTGTTCGAGGCATTACTTCGTAGATGAAGGATGCAGGCGTTGCGGTTTCCTTAGGCCTTGTCGGTTTTCTTCGCGGGCGTCTTCTTCTTATCCTTATCGCCACCGGCAGGCTTGTCCGAACCACTGTCCACCGAGGAAAGTTCCTTTTCGACCTTTTCTGCTACGCTGCCCTTCCGCGCGTAGTCAGTGACGTACCAACCCTCGCCTTTGAATTGAATCGCCGGCGAGGAAAACTGTTTCTCAAGCGCGCCGCCGCATTCGCGGCAACGCTTTGGCGGTTTGTCGGACGAGCGCACCAGTACTTCGAGATGCGCGCCGCATTTCTTGCATCGATATTCGTAAATTGGCATACGTTTGCAGTTGAGTCGATTATACGAGAGCGTCCGGGGACAGCAAGTCAGGCTCAGGTCGCGCAAAGGAATTTTTGCAACTTCCAACGCCGTTCGTTATGATCGCGCCAAGCACCAAGCTGTCGCCGGCAACGTAATTTGACCCGAATGCAACCTGCTAAAGAATCAGGTCCGAAGCTCTCCCTGGAACGCAAGCTGAAACTCCACGAAGCTCGTGAATCGATCATCGGGCGGCTCGCTGGTGATCTTCCGACTTCGATCAATCTCGACACGTTTCTGCGGGTGATCGTCGCCGAGCTCGGTCAAATGATGGAGGTCGACCGCTGCGACATCATCAAGCTCACGCCCGAAGGCGAACTCCAGGTCAGTCAGGAATGGCGAGCAGCTGATACGGTGCCTTCAAGCCTCGACGCGCGCATCCCGGTTGATGTGGCGACACTTTCGGAATACATCGACATCAAACGGCCAATTCGGCTCAATGATACGTCTTCGCCGGAACTCGATCACAAAGTGCGCTTCTTCGCCAAGAGCCTCGGCACACGTTCCCTTTTGATTGTTCCTGTCGTGCTCGGCGATGAAGTACTCGGTCTGATCGGCTTGCATCAAACGCGCGCACCGCGGCATTGGACTGACGAAGAAGTTTCATTTCTCGTTTCGATCGCCACTCAGCTCGCGATCGGTTACCAGTACGCGCGCATCTATACGAATCAAAAACGTGAAGCTGAAACAACGAAGGCGCTTCTTGAAATCGCAAATGTGCTCAACGGCGTTTCGGACTTTGGCGAAGTGACTTCGGGCGTGATGGAGCGCACGCTGTCGCTGGTTGGCGCGGATTACTGTGCGCTGGGCGTTCTGGATTCAGCCGAGAAACGCATTCGGCTTGCCGCGTTCAAAGCGGCGCCTCATGCCGTCACGGACAGCGTTCGCGGACTAATTGAAGCTTATGGGCAGTCGCTTGATATCACTGCCTATCCAGCAATGGTTGATGTGCTTGCGCAAGGCAAGACTTTGAAGTTGCTGGAAACGGATCTGCCGCTGCCGCTCCGCATGATGTTCAATGCGACGCTTGGCGGACGCGCCGCGCTTGTGTCGCCGGTGCGCGTCGGCAGTCACACATTTGGACTGCTGGGACTGGTTTGGAGTCAGCCGCGTGAGGTATTCAAAGACCAGGAGATTGCCTTGGTTGAAGGCATTGCGGATCAAATCGGCACGGCGCTGCAACGCGATCAACTCTCCGCCGAAGTGATGCGACTGAAACACGCGCTGCACGAGCGTTACGGTGAAGATCGCATCATTGGTCAGGCGCCGGGGATTCGACGCGCGATCGAACTGGCGCTAAATGTCGCCGACACGCAGACCTCGGTCATGATTCAAGGTGAATCCGGCACCGGCAAGGAACTGCTTGCAAACCTGATTCACTTCAATTCGGGCCGCGAAGATCGGCCGTACATCAAGCTAAATTGCGGCGCAATTCCCGAAACCTTGCTTGAAAGCGAGCTTTTCGGCCATGAAAAGGGCGCCTTCACCGATGCGCGCGCGCGCCGGCGCGGCCGCTTTGAAGAAGCAGACGGCGGCACGCTGTTTCTGGACGAAGTCGGTGAAATGAGTCTCGCCGCACAAGTCCGTCTGTTGCGGGTGCTTCAGGACGGTGAGTTCACCCGCGTCGGCGGCAATGACGTGCTGAAATCCGACGTGCGCATCGTTGCGGCATCGAATGTGAATCTTGAGCAGGCGGTCGATTCAGGAAGTTTTCGCCGCGATCTGTTTTATCGCCTCTCGGTGTTTCCGATTCAGCTGCCCGCGTTGCGTGACCGGCCGGAAGATATTCACCTGCTCGTCATCCACTTTCTTGAGCACTACAAACAGCGTACGGGACGTTTTGTCCAGGGAATCTCGCGAGAAGCATTGCGCTCGCTAATCAGTTACGACTGGCCCGGCAACGTGAGGGAACTCGAGAATGCGATCGAGCGTGCTGTAATCATCGCCGCCGGCCGGCAAATCGAACTCGATGACTTGCCGAGCGCCATCACGAACGCCATGTCTCAACGTGAAGCGATGTTGCGAGCAGAACGCGCGCATGCCGCACGTGAGGGCCGCAGTACGTCGCTCGAAATCGAAGTACCTTCCTCGATGGAAGAAATTGAGCGCAAAGCAATCGAAGCAACGCTCGACTACACGTCCGGTGACAAAACGCGCGCCGCGCGTCTTCTGGCCATCGGCCGCAAAACGATCTATCGCAAACTCGATCAGTACAACGGAAAGCGTGGCGAGCCTCAAGCCGACGGTGACTAGATTTCGCAATGGCGATCACCTGATTCGTAAGCTAAACTAGGCGCGCGTGAACATACCCGAAAATTCCGCCTTGCCCGGCCCGGCTGCTTTTCCCACTCCAAGCTTAAACACTCTTGAAGCACCATTGGGTACTGATCCGAACAATCCTCCCTGGAGATTATGGGCGGCTGCGCTCGCATGGTTCGCCAGTGTAGTTTTTCTTTGGCTAGTTCCTCAGGTGTGCGCGTTGCCTTACATCGCGACGCACTATCGCGCGAGTGGCCCTACGAAGGAACTCCTGCTAAACGATAAAACGTTCGTACTGATTCTGGTTGCCGGTTTTATTCCAGCGCATTTGCTCACTCTGTTGGTCGCCTGGCTAATCGCCAGCAGGGTCGGCAAGTTCTCGGTCTTTAGGACGTTGGGTTTTAGTTGGCCGGCAAACTTCGGCCTCTGGAAGAGTACTGCTACGGCGGTAGCTCTGTTCTTGCTCGCCATGGCGATCATTTACAAGTTCGGCGGACAGGATACCGACTTGGAAAAGATTCTGCGCAGCTCGCGCGGCGCGGCAATTGTCACGGCGTTTGTGGCCGCGGTGACTGCGCCACTGGTCGAAGAGGTGATCTATCGCGGGCTTTTGTATTCCGCGCTGCAGCGTGCGGCCGGCGTGGCCGCGGCGATTGCGATCGTCGCCTTGACCTTCGCGGGCCTGCATGTCTTGCAATACTGGCCAAATTTCGGCGCGATCGCCGCGATTTCTCTACTGAGTCTGGTCCTTACATTCATACGTGCGCGTACAGGCAGATTGCTGCCATGCTACGTCATTCATCTTGTCTTCAATGGTATCCAATCGGTGATTATCGTCGCCGATCCGTTTGTGCGTTCACTTTTCCAAACCCCACATCCTGATGCCGCTCCCGCTCTTCTCTGCCTGTTTCACAAGCTGCTCTGATGGAATGCGAAGTAATTGTCGTCGGCGGTGGCATCGGCGGCTTGACGGTGGCCGCCCTTTTGGCCGCGCGTGGTGTCGATGTCGCGCTTTTCGAACGGCAGTCACACGTGGGCGGTTGCCTGGCGAAGTTCGAGCATCTTGGCCAATCATTTGATCCCACTTTCGGCTTGTTCTCCGGTTGGGAACCAGACGGCGTCTGGGAACGCGTGTTTGACGCATTGCCAGTCACGCCGCCGGAAGCCACAAAACTCACAGAGAATTTCGTGTTGCGATTGCCGGACGGCGTAGAAGTACCGGTTGGTTCCGATCGCGACGCGCTGCAACAAAGTGTCGCCAGGGCTTTTCCGGATTGCGCCGACAAAGCCGTTCAGTTCATGCGCGCGATTTTTGATTCGCGCGCTGATCTCGATTCTCTGAGAAACACAAGCGTGAGCTTTCGCGCGTTCATCGACGCGCAACTCTCATTTCTCGCACAACGTACGCTGGAGAGTGCCGAACCATCCCACGTCATTGACACTCTTAGTTTGGCGACGGGAGATATGTGGGAAATCGACGGCGGGGCTCACTCTCTGGCAGATCGTCTCGCCTCCAGTTTTAAGCAGAGCGGAGGCAGTCTCCGTTTGAATTCCCCAGTGTTGCGTTTGGCCTACCGTAGCAGCGGAGCGCCAGAAGGTGTCGACCTGTTAAGTGGCGAGCGTGTGACAGCGACCCGGGCGATTGTCAGCAACCTCACTGTTTGGGACACGTACGGGAAGCTGATCGGCTTGCGATATACGCCGGCGAAGCTTTCAGCGCAACTCAGGCAAATGAGTGCCTGGGGTGTCTATCAGGTCTTCATGGTGCTCGATGAGGACGCCGTCGCGCGACTACCTTGTTCAAGATTGGTCTTAGTGGTCGACTCCGAGGACACCCCAGCTCCCGCTCCGCATCTGATGCTGAACATCGCAACCGGCAAAAATCAGTCGACTTCATCCCGCCAGCGCGCGGCGACGCTGACTTCCTTTACTAACACTGACGATTGGTTCGCGTTTCATCAGGACGCAAGTTGGCATGACGAACAGGACCAGGCGGCGCTCGAGGAAATCTGGTCACGTCTACATCGCGCAGCCCCTGAGATTGCCAGTGGAGCAGAAGTTTTTGAAACCACAACCCCACAGACCCTCTACGAGTCAGTCCGCCGCAAAATGGGCATGGTTGGCTCACCCACTCCGGCATGGGCCGACCGTTCTTCGTGCTTCGATAATCTGTTCTTGATCGGTGATACGGTCTCCGACTACATCGGCGTAGCCGGCGTGGCGAAAGCGGCCTACCACCTCGCGGAGACTCTTAGGAAATGACTATTGCCGCTGTTTGGGATGTAGTTATCTACAAAAAATCATCACCCTACTCTAACGCTCCGCCATTCATTCAAGGTCGTCAATTGTCTCGCTACGCGAATGTTCCCACCAAGTACGATCGCTTCCCGCCATCTGGGATAAATCTCCTTTGCCCCGGTTGGCGGAATGGACTTCTCTCGGTTTTCTCATCCATAGTGACCCGAGCGATGGCGAGTCTCCCAAACGTGCTCAAAAAGTTTCCAAAGGTTGAAGACTGCACACGCAATCTTGAAAGACTGCGATGGAATGGCAAGCCGACCTGCCCCTACCGTGAGTGTCGACTCTTCATCAAGGAGGTTATTCCGCGGAGAAACGGATTCGCCAGAGGCTCGACGACAGGCTTGATTGGTCGAACAATTGCTCTCAGACTCGCTAGAAATCTGCCGTTTACCACACTTTCGGCGGTTGCCGCCTTGATCGCCGCTTGATCCAAGTTCAGCGTCACAACGGGTTCCAAAGAAACAGGTGTATCGATCGCCTGCCATGCTTCCTGGAAGCGATCGAAGAAATATCCTTTAGTCTCGTTTCGAATCGCTTGAATCTCGGGCGGGAGGCCTGCGCTCGTGTGAGATCGAGGGCCGGGTCCGCGATTTATAGTGGGATTGAGATTTATTTCCCACGTCTGAACCCGTCCATTCTTCATTGCGTAATCGATGCGGCCATAATCTATGTTTGCAATGCGGAAGATTTCGGCAAGTTCCGATTCGTGAGGATTATTAAAAACATAGTCGCGTTCGGCGAGCATTAGCTCTCCAGTAAACTTGGCATCGGCCCACTTAGTCATCCAATGCATTCCCTGGTTGATGTGTCGGGCTATGATTCTTTTGTCCACAATAAATGCCCCATATTTGCGATAAAGCCCCTCGTCGTCGGCCGTCGGGCAGAACTCGACGACGAGTAGATCGCTAAATGGACGCCCCTGAATAACTGCTTTTCCAATTGCCGCTTCCACCTGACGCGGTGAATCGAGCAACGGCGTGAGCGCACCGTCATGCGATCGTTCACCACGCACAAAAACCGGATAGCGAAGCTTGGTAAAATCGTCACTTGCGCGGACTGCGCGAAAATCATTGCGCCGCAGCTCATACAGCTTGCTTAACAAATCAAACCGCTGCAAAGACCTTTGTGGGTGATTGAGAATGCGCACGCCCGCAACAGCCGTTAACTGCTCATGCAGACTGCAAACGAGCTGCCGCATCGTCGGGCTTAGCTGGTCAAGAGCTGCCAGCACATAGCTGCCGCGATGAAATTGCTTCTGGGCGAAAAGATCCTCGTAGTGGATTATGCGAAAGCGATCAGCAAGCGCCGGTCTCACCTCGCTTACAACTTCGCATATGGAAAACGCGCCTGCAGCCGGCACGATGAAATAGATCATTGCCTTGTTCTTAATGTCATCAGACGACTTCGGTCAGTGGCTCAGCCACGTCCGTGGTGGCCGATTCGGCACGCAAACGGCTCGCGCGCGATAGAATGGTTGTTGTACTCATTTGCCCGGTGACATTGACGACGGTGTCAAAGATGTCGGGAATTGTCGCCACGGCTTCTAGGATAATGATCCCTTCAATTGGAATTCCGGCAGCAAGATAAATCGGAACCGATCTGTACCCGTGACCGCCGCCACTGTTCGGAATTCCTGTCGAGCTTAAACTGAAGGCAATCTCTGAAACGAAAAATGCCAGGACCACCCCAGGGCGCAATGTTAGACCATATATATGGGCCAGGAACGTCAGCTTAACGAAGGGTGAAATCATGTGGCTGATGCGAAATAACGACACGCTCAGCGGCATGACAAAACTGGTCGCAGCCTCCGGCAGCCGCAGATGGCGGCGACCACCTTCGATGAGCGCCGGCAGAGCGGCCACGGATGAACGCGTACTGATGGCTACTAACTGCGCCGGGGCGACCGCGCGGGCAAATCTGGTGAGGGTGGTGTGGCCGATAGTCACACTGAGCAAATAAAGCAGTATCATGATGAGCAGGATGACGGTAGGCTGCAACAGCAGATATACGCCAAGCATTCCCGCTAACGAGCCTCCAGCGTGCAGGGCAAGCAGATAACTAAGCGCAAAGACTCCTACTGGGGTCGCAATGACCAGCCAATGGACCATCACCAGCATTGTCTGTGTCAGGGACTGCACTGCTTGAGCAATGAGGGCGCGGTGTTCATCCGCAAGCTGCGTGACTGCCAGTCCAAAAAAGATAACAAAGACCAGCAGGGGAAAGACGTCACCACGTGCGGCTGCTTCGAAAATGTTCCGGGGCACCAACATGCCTACCCAGCCTCCGGTTGAGGTTGGGTTGGCATTACTGATTGATTCTGGGATTGCCGTTCCGGTGTTCATGGCGGCAATCGTGGCTGGGTCGACTGAGTAGCGACTCAGCAACACAGGCGTTATCGTTAATGTAAACAAACCAGCGGTGATCAAGAGTACGATGAAGAGCACCACAGCCCGTGTTCCAAGTGCGCCTACGGCTTTGGCCCTTGATCCAACAATCGCAGAAAGCGTCAGCACCAATGCAAGAGGCAGGGCGAGCATGCGCAGGGCCGAGATCCAGACATCTCCAATCGGCTTGGCGATAGCCCCAAACGTTGAAAACACTGCAGCGCCCGAGAAGTGACCGAGCAGTCCAAAGCCGAAGCCGGCTATAAGAGCCGCCACAGACCACTTTGTGACGGAAACGCGTTGTGGAGATCTCGTCTGGTTGGAGGATTTCATGCTGCAGCCTCTGGGGCTTGGCGAAGCCGCACGAGGGGAGCCTAGTAAGCTCCTTCGCTTAACGAGGTTACCACTATGGTAATAGAACGGCCCAGCAACACTGGCCTAGCAATACTAACAGACCGTTTAGCGACAAAGATACTAAGACCGGTGGGCATTGAGTCTACCCGAGGCGAGTGATCATTTTTGTAGATAACTATATCCCTATTGCTGCCGCTTCTCTCGAATTGTATACTGTCTAGCGACTATGTACATTACGATTGACGAAGCCGATCAGCGGCCGGTCTACCGCCAAATTGCTGAGGAAATCAAGATATTAATTGCTCGCGGTGAGTTGGAGGAGGGCGTAGCCCTTCCGCCTGTTCGACAGGTGGCGGACGACTTGGGTGTTAACCTGAACACCATCGCCGCCGCGTACCGAGAGCTACAAAAAGAGGGACTGGTACGCGTTAGGCACGGAGCCGGTGCTTTCGTAACTTCTCGTCAGATACCTCAACAGACTGAGCCAGAGCTGCGAAAAGCATTGAGGGCGAGCCTAACTCATCTCGCCCTCGCGGGTCTTCCACGTTCAGAGATTGTCGCGATTGTGAATGAAGAGCTTCAGCAACTCTTCGCGAATCGCCGTTAGAGTTGTGGATCGCGTGGCAGTCTGGTGACGGCCCGGCCACCAGAGTCCGGATCGCGCGGTGCGCCGTTGCTGCCCGTTCCTAATGACGGTCCGACGGGGCCACCACCGGGGACAACACCACCTGCCGGAGTTATGCCAGGGCTTCCGCCCGGCGGATTGGGTCCCGACTGGGTGCCTGGAGGATTCTGGTTATTCACGATAATCGGATTTGGGTTGCCGCCGTAGTAGCCGCCCGCCCAGAGATAGCTACCGTAGTAATGGCCGTACGGCGAACTCCAACCGTAGTAAAAAGGTAGAAATGTGTAGCAACCGAACGACGCATTAAAAGTCCACAGCCCGAAGCGTCGCGGCCCCCAAAACGACGAATCCCAACGGCGGTCATTTAGATAGCCATACAGCGTTCTGCGGGACAGTCTCTCATTTGCCTTGGCGAGGAGCTGGGCGCGCTGTTTGCTCCACACTTCAAAATTATCTTTTTCTTTTGGGACCTTAGCCAGCTCAGCGGCTCCGTTTGAAACCCGAACGAAGCTCCCACCTTTTAACACCTCAGCTTTGTCCGTGCCATAGCTCGCACGCCCTTTGTAAACTGCCAACTCGGAAGCTTGCGGCTCAACATTGATCCGATAAATGCCACTGCGAATAATCGTGAAAGTCGCGTTTGGCGTTGTTACCTGGACGCCCAGATTCATGTCCGCCACACCGGTGGCTTCGACGATTGCACTGCCTTTCGTCAGACGTAGTTTC
>DASYPX010000358.1:0-5347 GCA_036006125.1 Pyrinomonadaceae bacterium
CGGAAGCTTTCGCTCGACGACAAAGTCGCGAAGTACTTTCCTGATCTGACGCGCGCAAATGAAGTCACGATTCGGCAACTGCTTTCGCACACGTCGGGTTATCAGGACTACTGGCCGCAGGATTACGTGATGAAGCCGATGCTCTCTCCGACGACCGCGCGGGCAATCATGGACACGTGGGCGAAGAAGCCGCTCGATTTCGAGCCGGGCACGAAGTGGCAGTACAGCAACACGAACTTCGTGATCGCCGGCGCGATTGTCGAGAAGGTCGCTGGGCTGCCGTTCTTTCAGTTCCTGCAACAGAACATTTTCAAGCCGCTCAACATGACAAGCGTCATGGACATCGATCAGTCACGATTGACTGAAAGCGATCCGACTGGCTACATGCGCTTCGCGCTCGCGCCTCTGCGCGTCGCGCCGAAAGAGGGAACCGGCTGGCTATTCGCCGCGGGCGAGTTGGCGATGACCGCAGAGGACCTGGCAAAGTGGGACATCTCGATCATTGAACGTAAGCTAATGAAGCCTGAGTCGTATGCGGAACTCGGCAGGGAAGTTCTGCTGAAGAACGGCGTTGGCACAAACTACGGCCTTGGCGTGACTGTCACGATGGCGGTCAACCGTCCGGCGCTGTCGCACGGGGGTGAAGTCTCAGGCTTTGTCGCGCAAAACCTGGTGTTCCCCGATGATCGCGCCGCGGTCGTCGTGCTCACGAATCAGGATGCGTCGGGCGCCGCCGGCCCCATTGCGTCAGGCATTCCACCTTTGCTATTTGCGACGAACGATCCGGCGACCCCCGCAAAGCTCGAGCAGGCAAAAAAGATTTTCGAAGGATTGCAGCAGGGCAAGATTGATCGCTCGCTCTTCACCGACAATGCGAACGGTTACTTCGACGAACAGGCTTTGGAAGATTTCAAGAACAGCCTCGGCCCGCTCGGCAAGTGGGAATCCTTCAACCAAACCGCCCAGAACCTGCGCGGCGGCATGGTCTACCGGAACTACATCATTCGCTTCGCGAACAACAAGGCCGTTCGCGCCTGGACGTACGAGATGCCCGACGGGAAGTTGGAGCAGTTTCAGGTGGCGGTAGCGAATTGATGAAAACCGGCCGACGTGAACTTCAACGCTTATCTCAAACGCATTAACCATCAAGGTCAGCTCGCTCCCACCGCCGAAACTTTGCGAGCGCTGCAAGTTGCTCACCTGCGCACCGTGCCTTTTGAGAACCTGAGCATTCATAACTCCGAGCCGATCGTTCTTGATGATGATGCGCTCTTTACCAAGATCATCGAACGCCGTCGCGGGGGCTTCTGTTATGAATGTAACGGTCTGTTCGCGGCACTGCTGCGCGCGCTCGGTTTTGACGTCACAATGCTTTCGGCGGAAGTTGCCAATGCAACGGGCGGCTTCAGCGAACCTTTCGATCACATGGCGCTGATGGTCAAGCTGGAACAACGTTGGTTGGCGGACGTAGGTTTCGGCGATTCGTTTCTGGAACCGTTGTTGCTCGACGCAGAAAAAGAACAGGTGCAGGGCAATCACGCTTATCGCGTTGTCTCGGATGGGGAGTATCGGGTGCTCAGCCGGCGCGAAGCGGGTCAATGGACGCCCCAATATCGGTTCACGCTACAACCGTACGGTTACGAGGATTATGCCGAGATGTGCACCTACCATCAGACGTCGCCGCAATCGCATTTCACTCAGAATCGCATCTGTTCGCGCGCAACCGAAGCCGGCGGGCGGATCTCGCTCAGCGATTTGCGTCTCATCATAACTTCCGCAGATGGCGAGCGCACGGAACGAACTCTGCGAAATGAGTCGGAGTACGCGGACGTGTTGCGGGAGGAATTTGCGATTGAGTTGGGAAGGTGAGTTTCCGTTCGTGAAGCGAACGAATTTAATAGCCGGTGGCAACGCCACCGGACGACGTGCCAAACGGAATAAATTGACCCTGAAGGCGTCGGATTCAATTTCACATTCACCTAGCTCCCACTCAAATCAAATCGCTCTCTTTTGCCTTAAGCGCAGCCTGCGTGCGATCACGGACGTCCAGTTTCCCGAGGATGTTCGTTACATAATTCTTGACCGTGCCCTCGGCCAGGAAGAGCGCATCGGCGATCTCTCGATTGCTGGCGCCTTGCGCGATCAGCCGAAGGATTTCGAGTTCGCGTGTGGAAAGCGGCCCGAGCGCCGATGCTGTGGTTACCTTCCGATTGCTTAGGCGAGCGAATTCGGCAACCACCTTCGCGGCCACCGACGGTTGCAGAAACGTCTCTCCGCGCGCCGCGACGCGAATGGCCTCCGCCAACTTTTCTGAAGGCGCATCCTTCAGAAGATAACCCACGGCGCCGGCGCGCAAACCGTCAAAGACCATTTCATCATCATCGAAGGTGGTTAGCACGATTACGCGGCAATCCGGTTGCTCGGCATGCAGTCGGCTCGTGGCCGCTACGCCGTCAAGCACGGGCATCTGCAAATCCATTAAGACCACCGCCGGCGCAAGTAAATGCACCAGGCGGATCGCTTCGGCACCGTTTCCGGCTTCGGCCATTACTTCGAAATCAGCATGCACCGAAAGCAGCGTGCGTAAGCCTTCACGAAAGAGTGGCTGGTCATCAACCAGAAGAATCTTGATCGGCTTCATGCTTACTCCGGTTGATACGTAATTTGAGTAACTGAGGTTTGCGCTCTGAAACTTCGAATTCTGAACTCAAAACCTCAACTCTGAATCCTAACTGTGACCTCGGAGCAGTGACCTACACCCTACTCCCAAACCCCTATTCCCTCATCCAGGTAGTTCCACTTCCAACGCAAACCCTTGCCCTGCATCTGTGTGCACGTGGACCACGCCATTCAGAAGCTGGACTCGTTCACGGACACCGAGCAAACCGAATCCACCTTCCGAGTTATTGCTGCCGACGCCGTCGTCCTTAACGCGCAAACGAACCAGGCTCTCGTCGCGATAGTCCAGCAGCAGGTCAGCGCTCGTCGCGTGCGCATGTTTGCCGACGTTGGTGAGGGCCTCCTGCGCGGCGCGGTAAAGGGTAAGACTTGCTTGCGGAGGAATGGGGCGCACCTGTCCGGCGATCACAAGTCTTACACGCAGTCCTGCGGCATTCCAGTGCTCAACCAATTCTGCTAGCGCTTCAGGTAATGGACGACTCTCGGTGGGCGACGCACGCAGGGTCGCGACGGAACGGCGTACTTCCGCGAGCCCTTCCTGAGTCAGCGTCTGGGCCTTGGCTAAATGATCGAGGGCGCGTGGGCGATCCTGCGCCATGATCGCCTGCGCTGCTCCAATCTGCACATTAACTACAGTCAGATAATGACCGAGGCTGTCGTGTATCTCTCGCGCCAAACGGTTCCGTTCCTTGGTGGTAGCCAAATCTTCAATCTGTGCGGCGTGTTCACGCAATCGCTGGTTAGCCTCTGCCAGTTTGGTGCGGGCCTGGCGCTCGCTCGCCGCGACTCGCGTGAAGACGATTACGAAAACTATCCCGGTACCGTAAATGACTGCGATGACAATCGCATCGATCCATCTACTGCGCAGAATTAAAGGCATAACGAGCGTGAAATAGATCAAGGCACAGACCCCAATCATCCATGGCAGCGGCAACACCAAAGCACTCTGTCCCGCCAGTGGGAGGAGGATCAATGAGAGCTCTCCCGAAGAGCCGCGTAAGAGAATGAGGACCGCAGCCAGCGATAACTGGATTACGAAGTAGATCGCTGCGGCAAGCTTTGATTCTGAACGGCGGCAGATCGAAAACCCGTAAGTCCCGACGATCAGATAGGCCGTGGCGCCGGCCAACAGTACTACGATTTCCCAAAGAGCAATGGGACGTCGCGAATAGATCAATGCAGCAGTGGTCGAGGCGTAGGAAGCTAAAACCACGACCACAAACGCCACGTTGCCGCTACTGAGGAAGGTTTTGCGGTGAGGCTGTGAATTCATCTCGTAATCACTACTCTCGCGACGGAAGCGACTTCACTCTAGTACAGGTCTCTCGACCAGAGATAGTGACTTTAGTCACATTCACCAATTGCCAGTCATTCAAGAAGGTGACCCTTGGAAGTGACTAATGGCAGGTCAACAAAACTCCAGGAAGGCGTATTTCTTGACTGACTTTTTTGAATCGAAGGAGCAGTTTATGCAACCGACAACATACGTGGACACTCCGACGTCCACCGACGCGGCGAAAGAAGTCGAAGTGTTTCCGGGAGTTCATGAGCGGCGCTACTTTCTTCGCGGGTCACTGGTAACCGCTGCCGCCTTGCTGGCGCTTGAAGTAAGGCCGAAAGGGATTTTCGCACGGACGCAGGCGAAAGGGCCGAGTGCGATCGCAACGGGCGCGCTGAGCTGGGACGAGTTTCTCAAGCAATCCGTTCCCATTGCGCAGCAACTGTATGCCGACCCTGCTTTCAATGTTGACGAGTATCTCTATCGAATCGGCTCTCTGGCAACTCGTTTGAGTGAGATTCCTGACAGTAAGCTGGGTCCTTACACTACGGTTGACAGCCGTGTCTGGTTTGGTCCCAGTTTCAGAGGATCACCGTTCTTGATCATTCAATGGCGGATGGAACCGGGCGCTTTGCTTCCGCCGCATAACCATCGCAACGCCAGCGTGTGTACGCTCGGCTTTCAAGGTCAATTACGTCTGCGTAACTTCGAGATCGTTGGCGAAGAGCCGGCTTATGATTCGAAGCGGACATTTCGGGTAAGAGAAACTCGCAACGAAACAATCACTCGCGGCCGGATTAGCACTCTCTCGCCCGCGCGCGACAACATTCATTGCTTTGCGGCTGGCAAGGAAGCAGCTCGTGGCATCGATATCAATACGCTTCATGGGAAGAATGATTTCAGCTTCCTCAACATGAGCGAGAAACCTGTGGATGCGGAAAATCGGATGTTCGAAGCCACATGGAACCCTACGCTTGGGCAGCCGGCGAAGAAGAGCTGACACGGCAAGGTCTGGAAGTTTAGGATTTCTCACCCTAACGGTATCAGAATGCCAAGGCCCATTTTGTGGAGCAAGTAACTGGCTAGTTGTTAGGAATAGCAAAATCCTATTTTGAGATGGGAACAGTTATGTAACTATCGCTGTACCACTTAATGTGCAACGGCTGCTGTGAGTCATTAATCGTCTCGTCGTATACGTTCTTTCCGGACCCGTAATTGATGACCTCAAATGGATTCTTGTTGACCTGGAGGGCAATTACCAGCCGGCTGCCTTTGCTGACTTTCTTACTTACAACGCGAATATCGCCGAGCGGAATGATTTCTCTTATGCCCGGCCGAAGCAGGCGGCGCTGAGACTTGTCCTTGGCGTAGCTCGCGCGACCCAGATAT
>DASYPX010000359.1:0-4959 GCA_036006125.1 Pyrinomonadaceae bacterium
GTTGTAATGAAAGCCGCCGCCTTTCTGAATCTGCCAATGCAAACCGGCCTGTTGCGCGTCATAGACCTGCATCCGATAGATGCCAAGGTTGTGCTGCTTGGTTACCGGATGTTCGGTGTAAACCAGCGGCAGCGTGATGAACGGGCCACCGTCTTCATGCCAGGTTGTTATCACCGGCAAATCTTTCAGATTCGCCGGACGATCAATTACCGATGTGATGGGTGCGCGAGAGGTGTTGCGCGTACCGAGGTGAAGAAATTTACGCCCAAGTTTTCGGTGCTGCCAAAGTTTCGCAGGCGTTGGAGGAATCAATGTCTCGGCTACTTGCACGAGAGTCTTTACGAAATGCTCGGGCCGGGGACCAAAAGCAAACTCAATTCTCTTCTGCGTGCCGAACAGGTTTGTCACGACCGGAAAGCGACTTCCCTTCACTTTGGTGAACAACAGCGCGGGCCCGCCCTGATTGATGACGCGCCGATGAATCTCGGCGATTTCAAGGTAGGGATCGACTTCGGCTTCGACGGTGACGAGATTGTTTTCGCGCCGAAGCGAATCAAGAAACGAGCGGAGGTTTCGGTGCATCGACGCGGCGGGTCTCAATCCAAATCAAGCGGATTCTTGTAAACCTTGTCCTTGTCTTTGTCGGCTCGCTTCATCGCTTCGCGGAACTTCTCTTCAAGCAGTCTTTCGCGGTCTTTCATCGAACTCATTTCCTGAGCGAAGAGCTGTTCGCGCGTCTGTTTCTGCTTATCGAGATCCTTCACTAACCCTTCGAACGAAGCGAGTGGTTTCTGTTTTTCTTCATGCGAGAGCAATGCCCCGGTGTTCGCGTCAATGTTGAGAGTCGCTTCACAGCAGGGACAAATGATTGTGAATCGAGAGGTGTCTGCCATGGTTCTAAGAGTTCGGCCGTAGTATAGCACCGGGCAGCAGCAGACGTCGCCAAGACTGTGCGCAAAAAAAAGAGCGGCCACGCAGCCGCTCTAAATATTTTTCAATTTCAAAAGCGACAATTGCTAAGGAATCGCTTTCTTGATGGTCTTGGTGGTTTTCTTTGCACCTTCAACGGTCTTGTTGGCGACTGTCTTGGCACCTTGCGTAGTCTTGTTGGCTACTGTCTTCGCACCTTGTTTGGTTTCGTGGCCGACAGTCTTCGCGGTACTAGTCGTTTTGTCTTTGACGTCTTCAGCCTTGTCGCCAACTTCGTTTACGCCTTCTTTGGTTTTGTCTAGTGCAGTTTCGCCTTTGTCTTTTACGAAGCCAGCGCCCTCAGCGATCTTGTCGCCAGTCGCATGCAGCGCGTCGCCCACGTCGTCTTTGATTTCCTTCGCTTCGCCGTTTTTCGAGTAAACGGTTGTGGTGCGCTTTCCATCGCGCGTTGTCACCACGACTTTCGAGACATTCGGATTGTTGCGAAAGACGCGCGTCTCAGTCTTTGTGCCGTTGCTGTCCGTCGATGTGGTGATTTCAGAATTATCCGCGCCCGGCTGCGTCGTCGCCGCCGTGCTGCTGTTAGCATTTTCGTTCGTGTTTGCGTTTGATTGCGAGGCGTTCTGACAACCAAAACATACTGTTAGCGCCATCAGGACGAATGCAATAAGAAAGTTCTTTGACACGAGTTTCCTCCTTCCAAATGAAAACCTGTGAATTGGATGGCAAGCGACATGCCAATCCATCGCAGCTCAAACGGGGATGCGGTTAGTGCTTCGAATGTACGCGAGGATTCCAAGCGAGTAAAGGACAGTACGAAAATGCGACGGACGATTTACAGTGCCGACACAAACGAAAGTGGGCAGCACGTTTCGCAGCGGTTACGTTAGCCGACCAATGCCAAACGGGGCCACACGCGGCGCGAGATACTCTGCGAAAGCAAACGGGCACCCGTCAGCAGCTCTTCAGAGCAGGAAGCCGGCGCGACGGAACCCAGAAACTGGAGTACACGGAACGAGAAGACTGAACTATCGAATTTTTCCGCGTGATGCCGCAGAGCGTATTGATCGAAGCGCATACCCTCCAATTTCTCGATAGCCTCAGCGAGCGAGTTGGCGCTGGGCTGATCGAAGAAAACGCCGGTGATATCTTCCCGTACGATCTCGATTGCGCCGCCCGCACGGTAAGCAATGACGGGACGGCCTGAAGCGTTCGCCTCGAGCGGCGCCATGCCAAAATCTTCCTCTCCGGGAAACAGCAAGGCGCGACAACGTGCTGCATAGTAGTTCACGATCTTGTCCGGTTGGCGTCCAAGAAATTCAATCCGATCGTCGGCCATCTTCTCGAGACGCGCGCGGTCCGGTCCATCGCCAATCACAATCAGCCGGCGATTCAGACGTTTGCATGCTTCGATTGCCAGATCGATTCGCTTATACGACATTAGCCGGGAGAGCACGAGATAGTAGTCATCAACCTCATTCGACATGTGGAAGCGATTGACTTCGATCGGCGGTGGAATGACGTGAGCTTCGCGGCCATAGATCTTCTTGATGCGATCCGCGACCACCTGAGAGTTCGCGATGTAGTAATTCGGTTGCCGCGACGCGCGCAGGTCCCACTTCTTCAAAGGGAAGAGCATCAATGGCAGAAGTGTGCGCGCAGCACGACCAAATCGCTCGCGCGCAACGTAGTCGTCATAACGCCAAACCCAACGCATCGGCGTATGGCAATAGCAAACATGAATCGCATTGCGCCGGCGACGGACGCCTTTCGCGTAGCCCGAACCGCTGCTAAAAATCAGGTCGTACGCAGACAGATCGAAATGCTCGACGGCAAACGGATATAGCATGAAATAGTGGCGAAACTTTTTTTCGATCGCAGGAAGTTTTTGCAGCAGCGAGGTGCGGATGTCGGCGTTTCGCAAACGATGGGGCAAGCTCTGCGGGAGTGCCACCGTGGTATACACCGGAGCCCAAGGAAACGAATCGTGCATAGCTTCGGCCACGCGTTCCGCGCCGCCCATTTGCACAAAATAGTCGTGTACTAGTGCGATTCTCGACAAACGGATTAACCCTTTTGAGCTTGTTACATAAAAGTCACAAAGCGTGTCCTTTTTCAATCCGCACTCAATTTGACTGCGAGTCTTCGCGGCTGCGCGTGCTGTGAATCAGAGAGAAAACAAACGCTGCGATAAACCTTCTGTATGTCGCTAATGAATGTGTCCGCGGCAAACTGCCGACGCGTAGCGTTTTCACCAGGATCTTCAGCCGGGATTCGTATTTTGGCGGGAAGGATGATCGTTACAAAAACAGGCTTCCGAGGATTTGGCGTCAACTCGTATTGCCGGTGGGGTAATATCCGCGCGTGTTCCTGTGGAGAAAACCGGATCGCGCTGCTCTTGAGCGCTTGCTCGCGAAGCACGAGACGGATTCGTTTTCATATGCAAGTGTTGGGGTTACTAATCGAGAAGCGCCGACCGGATACAACATCGATTCCAATCACATTGTCCTCGGACACGGACCTGTAGCATTTCGCGCGGCAAAGGCAGCGATTCAAGAGTGGAAGATGTTTGACTTGGACTGGATTGAACTGTTTCCGAAGCATCCTTCTGTTCAAGTCGGAAGCGAAGTAGCGGTTGTGGTGCGCCATCTTGGATTCTGGTCGGTGAATATCTCTCGCATCGTCTACGTGATCGACGAAGCGTCACGATATGCCTTTGCGTACGGTACTTTGCCCTGCCACTCGGAAGAAGGTGAAGAGCGATTCCTTGTGGAGCACGATCCCACAACTGACGAAGTATGGTATGACTTGTCCGCGTTTTCGAAACCCAGACATCCGCTGGCACGAATCGGTTACCCGATCAGCAGATATTTGCAGAAACGATTCGCGCGGGAATCTCTGGCGGCAATGAAACGAGCGGCGGATTCAGGTGTCAAGTAACGGGTGTCGGGTAACGGGTGTCGGGCGTCGGGTATCAGGCCGATATCCAAACTAATCCTGACACCTGACACCTGACACCTGACACCCAACACCCTATACCTGACACCCGACACCAATTTATGCTGATCCTCAACTACGACCAGGTAAAACAGCTTCTGCCGATGCACGAATGTATCGACGTGATGACAGACGCCTTGTCGGCGCTTGCGCGCGGAGAGGCCGAGATGCCGTTGCGCACAATCTTCCGGCCACAGGATGTGCGCGGTGTAATGGCCATGATGCCTTCGTTTCAACGGAGCGAGGCTCCTCTGTTTGGCTTGAAAGCTATTTGCGTCTTTCCTGACAACCCGACGATTGGCAAAGACGCGCATCAAGGCGGTGTACTTTTGTTCAGTGGCGAGACAGGCGAGTTGCTCGCGCTCGTGAATGCGTCAGCCATTACCGAGATTCGTACTGCGGCAGTCAGTGCGGTCGCGACGCGCTCGTTGGCACGTGAGGATGCAACCGAGTTGGCAATTATCGGCGCGGGCGTCCAGGCCCGCTCACACTTGGAAGCGATTGCATGTGTGCGGCCGATTAGGCGGGTTCGCGTTGCTGCTCGCACTTTCGAAAGCGCGCAACGTTTCGCCCAAGAAAGAGGTGTTGGGGATAGGGTGTTGGGTGTTGTCGAAGGCAAGTCGCCAGCCAACTCCGAGGAGAACGTCTCCAACTTGAGCGGGGGCTTGCGCGACGATTATCGTTCGACCACACCCGACACCCAACACTCGACACCCATCATTGAGCCCGTGGAATCCGCCGAGGCCGCCATCCGCGGCGCCGACATCATCGTCACCGCGACGACTTCTTTCACGCCCGTTGTTCAGCGAGAATGGGTTTCTCCCGGCACGCACATCAATGCAGTCGGCACTTACTCATTCAAAGCCCGCGAACTCGACACAGCGACGATGGCTGAGGCGACCTTGTTCGTCGATCGTCGTGAGTCTGCGTTGAATGAAGCTGGAGATTATGTAATTGCCGCGGCAGAAGGTGCGTTCGGTCCCGAACACATTCGCGCCGAACTTGGAGAAGTGCTAATTGGAAGTCATCCTG
>DASYPX010000360.1:0-10157 GCA_036006125.1 Pyrinomonadaceae bacterium
CGCACCGCCGTGAACAAGCTTCCGTCGGTCGCTTGTCGTGAATCGTGCGTCACGTCGGTAACCGGCGCGGCTAGATCGCCAGAGGCTTGGCCGCCGGTCACGCGCGCAATCTGCTCGATCGTCACTGATTTTGTTGCTTCAACAGGCTGCAAATAACTAACTCCTCAATCGTGGACTCAAATCAAAGATTCGCGATTATAATCAACGCCGCCGTTTTCCGATACGCGTGGTGTCGGTACCGGGTGCGGACGGGTCCCCGCGCGGGCAGCCCGCGTGGGGTGGTGGATGCGACCGGATCAAGAATGATCCGAGAAGCATCTTGATCCTGTCGCTACCGTTCCGGGTACTGACAAGACTCGGAGGTTAACAAGAATGAGACTGCAGCTCGCTCTGTTTTGCCTGACGGCCATCAGCGTCAGCTTCATGCACATGCCCGAAACAACAACCGCTACTCCGCCTGAATACGACATCATCATTCGCAATGGCCAGGTTGTGGATGGCACCGGAGGTCCCGGTTTTAAAGCCGATATCGCGATCAAGGACGATCGAATTGCGCGCATCGGCAATCTGGCCGGCGCGAAAACCAAGCGTGAGATTGATGCCCGCGGGCAGGTTGTTGCCCCGGGATTCATCGATATGCTCGGTCAATCCGAGCAGTACGTTTTGATCGATCCGCGCGCCATGAGCAAAGTGATGATGGGCGTCACGACTGAGATTACCGGCGAAGGAGAATCGATTGCGCCGGTCAACGATCGCGTGCTGAAAGAGCAGGAGGATTTCAATCGCAAGTACAACCTGACTGTCGATTGGCGCACGTTCGACGAGTATTTCAAACGATTGGACCGGCAAGGTGCCGGGATAAATCTTGGTACGTTCGTCGGGGCGACGCAGGTGCGCGAGTACGTCGTCGGCTATGACAATCGGCTGCCCACGCCTGCGGAACTCGAGCAGATGAAGCAGCTGGTCGCTGATGCGATGAAGGACGGCGCGCTCGGCGTTTCGACTTCACTGCAATACGTGCCGGCGCGCTTCGCGAAGACTGATGAAATCGTTGAACTCGCGAAGGTCGCGCATCAGTACGGCGGTATCTACATCTCGCATCAGCGCAGCGAAGCAAACGCGATTGACGATTCGATGAAAGAGGTTTTTGAAATCGCGCGGCGCGCAAACATTCCCGCGGAGATTTGGCACTTCAAGACTGCTTACAAAAAGAACTGGGGACGCATGCCAGAGATGTTGGGAAGAATCGCGGCTGCTCGGCGGCAAGGACTGAAGATCACCGCGGACGTGTATCCATATGTTGCGGGCAGTACTTCGTTGAGCGCGTGCCTGCCTCCGTGGGCCCTTGAAGGCGGCACCGACAAGATGGTCGCGCGTTTGAAAGACGCGGAAACTCGCAAACGTCTGAAATGGGAAATTAGTAATGACGCGAAGGACTGGGAGAACATTTATCTCGGCAGCGGCGGACCGAGCGGAATCCTAATTGGCTCAGTCACGAATCGCGAACTTGAACAATGGCAAGGCAAGCGACTTTCAGAAATTGCTTCCGCGCAGAATAAAGATCCGCTCGATGCGCTTTTTGATTTCATCATCGCCGATCACGGCCAGACCGGCGCGATCTTTTTCATGATGAGCGAAGACGATATGAAAGCCGCTTTGAAATCACCCTTTGTCAGCATCTGCACCGATAGCGGCGCGCGCGCGACCGACGGCCCGCTCGCGGGCTCGAAATCGCATCCGCGTGGATGGGGTACGTATCCACGCATCCTCGGTCGGTATGTTCGCGATGAAAAGTTGATGCCGCTGGAGCTTGCAATTCACAAAATGACGGGACTGCCGGCTTCGAACGTTGGATTGAAACACCGGGGATTGCTGCGTCAAGGCTATTTCGCGGACATCACGATTTTCGATCCGAAGACGGTAATCGATCGCGCGACATTCGAAGAGCCGAATCAATATCCCGTCGGCATCAATTACGTGATCGTGAACGGCCGGATTGAAGTCGACAATGGTCAGCGCACACCTGTGAACTCAGGGCGAGTATTGCGTGGACCGGGATATTGTCCTGACAAGACTAAAGGGACTTTGTGCGGGCCCCCAAAAAGAGTTGTTAACTGAATGGCGTTGCGGCTTGGCCGCCTGATGTGCGGTAAGGCTCTGCCTTACCGTCTCGGTCTTCTTCAGTTCATTGCTCGCGGCGAGGCTCAGCCTCGCCGCGACCATCAATTTAGAGGAAGCGTTTCGGAAGGCCAAAGGCCTTCCGCACATCGGGCGGCCGAGCCGCAACCTATTCCCAGCAGCACTAGTTACAACGAGCCGATGATTCGCCGGTACTCGTCCTCGGTAAACGCCTTCAGCGTCTCAGTGCTGACGCTTCCTTGCGCCCCGAGTCCAAGCACGGCCTTAGCATAAGTCGCGTCGTCGGGCGCTTCTATCACGATGACCAAATCGTATCGGCCCATCGTCAGGTAAGCATCCCGCAGCTTCGCGCCGGCTTTTGCGAAAGCCTCGCGTCCCGCATCGAGTCGCTTAGCACTATCTCTAACGTTGGCGATTCCCTGACTCGTCCACTTCAAAAGCGCAATGTAAGTTGGCATGGTTGTGTCTCCTTTTTTTTGGAGTGCGCCGGCAGAGCGAAGCGGCGACGGCGCTTTGGGTTGACCAGTTAATTTATCGAATATCCAAAGCGGTGTCGCGCTTCGCTTGCCACCGCACTCCAAATCTAGACTTTGATGACGATATTCTTCCGGTACAGCAACCATAGCAAGAACAGCCACAGCAGAATGAAGAGAACGGCGAACGCGAGCGACGCGTTGTTAGGCGAAAGCCACGACGCGAACAGGTCGTTGTAGATGAATGGTTGCAGAGCTTGCGGCGAGCCGTCCGGTTTTGTGATGTGCAGCAGCGAACTGAACCGGCCCATGAATCCGCTGCTCATCCCCATCAAGCGCGCCATCACGCCGGTCCCGACAAATAAAACGATCGCATTGACGCCGAAGATCACAAAAGGCTTTGTCCACCACTTGTAGCCTTTCATGTCGATAAGCCAGTAGCACAGCGCAAGAAACTGCAGCGCAAGTCCGCCGGTAAAGAATACGTACGAACTCGTCCACAGTGATTTGTTGATCGGAAACCACGGATTCCAACACCAACCGACAATCATGCACAGGATCCCAGCCACGAACATCAGCGTCACCTTTTCAATCTGGGTTTTGTCTTTGGCGCGAATCAAATGGCCCGTCAGTACGCCAAACAAGGTCGTGGCCAACGCGCCCATCGTGCTCAGAATTCCCTCCGGATCGTAAACAACCGCCTGCCGCCAAACGTGTGGGCCGAACACTGTGCGATCGATGTAGGAAGCCAGGCTTCCTTCTTTGCTGAGATCGCCGGCGTAATGACCGGGGGCATGACCGCGCGTCATCAGGAAGTGATAGATGATTAGCAATGCGACCGCGATGATGGCCTGTGTTCGTGCTTTGGTAGTCAGATAAATCAACCCTGCGAAGAAATAGCAAACCGCGATTCGTTGCAGCACGCCTGGAATGCGAATCGTCGAGAGATGAAAATATGGAAAGCCCGCGAGAAATTCGCCGAGCAGAAAAATGATCGCGGAACGAATGACGACCTTGGTGAATAACGCGCGCCGCGGATCTCCACGTTCAATTCGTTTTCCGAATGCGAGCGGAATCGCCACGCCGACGATGAATAGGAAGAACGGAAAGATCAGGTCGGTCGGCGTCCAACCGTTCCATTCCGCGTGTTCGAGCGGCCAATAGATATGCGACCACGTGCCGGGATTGTTGACAAGCACCATGCCGGCGACCGTCAAGCCGCGGAAGACGTCGAGTGAAACCAGCCGCTGTGATTGTTCAGGCATAAGAGTTATCCGCAGATTTCGCAGATTCCACAGATTTGGAAAGAACAAAACGACGATGTTGCAAACTTCGACTGCCGAAGTTAAGCAATAGGCCGACTTCATAGCCTGTGGCCTTCAAATAATTGATTACCTGCGCCTCTTCATTCCCGCTCATATGCGCAAGCGCTTTCAGTTCGACAACAACCCCTTCAAAGCAGATGAAGTCCGCACAATAAGCCGTGACTAATATCGTTCCCTTGTATTTGATCGGTAAGGAGACTTCGCGTCTAAACGGAATGCTCCTGCCTGCGAGCTCAAACGCCAACGCCTCCTGATAAACAGCTTCGAGGAAGCCGCAGCCAAGTTGTTTATGAACTTCCATTGCAGCACCAATAACCGCGAATGTCCGCGGGTCGTTTTCAGTGGGAGTACTGATTAACATGTCTTCGCTCCTTTTTTAGATTTTTGCCTCTTTCCTTCCTACCTAATCTGTGTAATCTGCGTAATCTGCGGACAAATCATCTTTGCGATGGCGGCGCGGGGCGCGGGCCCAATCCAAACTCCTCAGGGTCCGGCAAGATCGAAGTCGCCTCATATCTTCGCAGCGCTTCATCCATCTGCTTACTCTTCGCCAACCAAATCGAACTCATCTGATCGTAGCGGGCCAACACACTCTCTAACCAGTACGGGCGATTCTCGGCCAACCACTGCTTGCGATAATCCTCTTTTAGGATCGAAAGCTCTTCAGCCATTTCGCGCAGGTTGTTGTAAATCGCGCCCGAGTAATAACGAAGTTTGCGCACCTTTACACGATCGCCGAGGTTAAGGTATGCGTCCCAATATTGATCACTGAACTTCTGCATCACTTCATAGCGACGTCCGAGATGATCGAACTTGCGCGCAGCCAATTTCATTCCGTCGATGCTCGAGCGATTTCGCCGCGCGTGCTTGTCATTTCTGATGAGTTGCTCCTCGGCATCCTCGACACTCAAACGCAGTTGCTTAATCTTCTCTGCATTCGTACGCGCGAAATTCACCAACTGCGGGTTGAATGGATCGCGCCAGAAGAGTTCATCGCTCGTGGCGCCGCCACTGATTGCCGGACCTGCTTTACCGATCGCCAGCAACGCCGCCGTCAAGTCATTCCCTTCAGTGCGAAAGAACGACCAGGCGAAATTGTCGTCGAACTGGGTTCGATCAAGCGCGCCTTCCTGCCACGACGCGGCCGCGCCCAGCGCAATCGGATACCAGGCCATGTCGAACAACGCTTCGCCGTCGTCGTCCCAGGTGGTATTCATCATTCCGATCGCGCCGGCCTTCTGACCGTCGCGCACAAAATTGATGATGTTCTTCGCCGCCGCTTCGGTGTTGGGGAAAATCTGGTTCCACGTCTGCGCGCCCGGACAAACGAACTGTTGCAGTCCCGCGTCCTGAAACGGTTTGATCGAGGACCAGAAGTCGTCGCGCGCGCCGTATTGCCAATTCATCACGATCATGTCTTTCGGAATGTTGCCGATGAGCTCAGGATGATGCAGCGCGATGTCCCCCCAGAACATCAAACGCCGGTTGTAAGGCTTCAGCAGATCGCGCACCCTATTCAGGTGTTCGAAATAAACGGCGCCGACACCTTTTTCCTGGGCTTCCTTTCGACTCTGTCCTTCGCCGAGCTCAAACGTTTCGTCCTCGCCGATGTGAAAGAACTGTCCGGGAAACAGTTCATTCAATTCCTTGTACCAATCGGCGATCAGTTTGTAGGTGCCCTCTTGCTGCGGCGAGAGCACATCTCCATACGGCGTCTCACCAAGGTCGGCGTACCTCTCAAAACGCAGGTCCTTATGCAGATGGCCAAACGTCTGCTGCTCTGGAACAAGCTCGACGTGATATTTGCGAGCATACGCAACCAGTTCCTTGATTTCTGCAGCGGTGAGCGATCCGCCTTCGGGGCCAATCAGCGGATGCGATTCGCTCGCGAACGTGTGCTCCATATAAAAGGAGTGCATGTTCAACTTGAAGAACGCCTCAGTGCGAATCTGCCGCTTGATATAGTCGACGGTCGGCACCGGCCCGCGGCTGATGTCGTCAGAGACGCCGCGCCAGCGCATCGTGGGCCAATCAACGATCTTTACCGCCGGAATGAATGCGCTCCCGTCGTTACCACGAACGAGTTGCTTCAGTGTTTGCAGACCATAGAAAGTTCCCGCTTCAGTCTTTCCCGCGACGACCACTTGATCCGTGGTCGCGATCAGGACGTAACCCTCGCCACTCAAATCGGCGGGAACTGTCACGCCATTTCGTTTCACGAATTCAGCGATAATGCGCGCGTTGAGTTCACCAACCATGATCGAACGAGATTGCCCTTTGCCAATTGTGAGCGAAATGTCTGCCGTTGCTATTAGGTCATCGATGAAATCCTGCACTGCGAGTCGATCGTCAGCGGACTTACTGTCGGCGACGAGCACGCGCGTGCGTCGATCGATCTGAAACGTACCGGAACCTGTTTCGACCGACTTCGGCGCCGGAATGATCTGAATGCGCTGAGACTGCGCAGTAACTGATGCGCAAGCAATCGAAAGCGCCCCAACAATTACAATTCGCGATGCGAAGGTTCGTGTTAGAGTTAGTCGCCTGCGCCAGGGGTGGTTTATAACGGACATAATTTTTGCTGATTACACTGACAGAGAGCGCCGCACTATTTACCTGATATCGGTTGTTATTACAAATCGTTTAGAGTCGGCACTTGTGCCGGCATGCAGCGGCCGACAAGTCCGCCATCTAAACTCAACCTGAGCAGACTAAGCCAATGTCCCTGATGCTAGACGAAATTGCCGAGCAGCCGGCCGCGCTCGCGCAGACAATCGCGGAAGAACGCGAGAAGGTCGCGCGACTCGTGTGGGCCGTCCGCGCGCGAGATATCGATCTCATCGTGCTGGTCGCCCGCGGCAGTTCCGATAACGCCGCGTTATTCGGGCGTTATCTTCTGGAAATCACTACTGGCATTCCGGTTTCGCTGTCCGCTCCGTCTGTTCACACGTTGTATCGCGCCAAGTTGAACTTGAAGCACGCGCTGGTGATTGGCGTTTCACAGTCCGGCGAAGGCCAGGACATCAATTGCGTGCTCGAGAACGCGCGCGCCGCTGGCGCTTTCACGATCGGCATCACTAATGAGTCAAACTCAGCAATGACGAAGCTGGTCGATGAAATTCTGTTGATGCACGGCGGTAAAGAACGCTCGGTCGCTGCGACGAAAACTTTTACCGGCCAGATGATGCTGTTCTACATGCTGGCGGCCGCGCTCTCGCGCGATGGCAGTTCTATTGCTTACGACAAGATCCCGGATTTTGCCGCGCGTGCGTTGGAACAAAAGCCGGCCATTGTTGAATTGGTACAGCGCTATGCGTTCATGGAAAACTGCGTGGTTGTGGGCCGCGGACTTGCATACGCCAACGCCTACGAATTCGCCTTGAAGTTGATGGAGACCTGTTACGTGGTTGCCGAGAGATTTTCGTCCGCAGACTTCTTACACGGACCGGTCGCGATGATTGAACGTCACTTTCCTGTGTTTCTGTTTGCGCCGCCTGGCGTGATGCACGACGGGACCAGTGACTTGATTCGTCGGCTTCAGGAGTTACGCGCTGAGACGCTTGCCATCACTGCTGATTTGGAAACGGCGCGCGCGTGTTCGCGCTCGATCATCATGCCGCGCGAGATTGACGAGTTTCTCGCGCCGATTCCATACATCATTCCTGCCCAACTGTTCGCGGCGCTGCTGGCGGAAGCGAAGGGACTGGATCCTGACAAACCGCGGTCACTTTCGAAAGTTACGCGCACGTTGTAGTTCGGGGCAGTAGCCCGCCGTTTCGCGACTGCATGCACAACTTAAGATCTCACGGACATCTTCTGCGCGTACTCGGCGTAGGTTTCGGCCTCGCGGTCACGATCGGCGGCACGATCGGCATGGGCATTCTGCGCACGCCGGGAGACATCGCCACACAACTTCCGACACCAACCTTATTTATCGGCATTTGGATCGTTGGCGGACTGTACGCACTACTCGGCGCAATTTCGATTGCGGAACTGGGCGCGGCGATTCCGCGTTCGGGTGGTTTCTATGTGTTCGCGCATCGCGCATTGGGAAATTACGCAGGCTTCATTGTCGGCTGGAGCGACTGGATGTCTACCTGCGCCACGCTCGCAGTTATTTCGATGGTTGTAGGTGAATACCTGGGTGTGCTGGTCCCCACGGTTGCGAACAAGCCGAAAGCTGTCGCGCTCACTGTGGTGCTTTTCTTTGCGCTGCTGCAATGGCGCGGAATTCGTTGGGGAAGCTTCACGCAAAACATCACGAGCTTGTTGAAGGTCGTCGTCTTTGTAGCTTTCGTCGTGTTAGCTTTTCTTCACGAACCCACACGGGCCACCAACGCCGCGCCGTCGATGAAGCACGGGTTCGCTTTGTTGGCGGCCATCATCCTCGCGCTGCAAGGCGTGCTCTATACCTACGACGGCTGGTACGGAATCTGTTACTTCGGCGGAGAGATTCGCGATCCCAAACGCGACGTCACCAGGTCGATGTTTGGCGGCGTCCTGTCTGTCATCGCGATCTACGTTCTCGTTAACTTCGCGCTGCTTCACGTAATGCCTTTATCAGAAATCGCGGGTGAACCGCTTGCTGTCGGCAAAGCGGCCAGTCTGATTTTCGGTCGCTATGGCGACTCCTCGATTCGTGCCCTCGCAATTGTTTCAATGCTCAGCACGATCAACGCCTACACGCTGAGCGCGCCGCGAACTTTGTACGCGATGAGTTGCGACCGTTTGTTCACGCATCACGGGACGACGGTTAACAAAGGCGGAACGCCGACGATGACGTTGTTCATCAGCACCATCGTAGCGGTGCTATTCATCATCAGCGGAACGTTCAATCAGGTGCTTGCAGTTATCGCTTTCTTTTTTGTGTCGTACTACACGATGGCCTTCATTTCGGTTTTTGTCCTGCGAAAGCGCGAACCTGATCTCCCGCGGCCCTATCGCGTCTGGGGTTACCCTTGGACGACAATCATCGTCACGATTGGATCGATTGCCTTTCTGGCGGGAGCAGTTGCGGGTGACACGAAGAACAGCCTGTGGGCGCTCGCGCTGCTCGCGATCAGTGGCCCGGTCTATTTACTAATCAAACGGTTCGGGCATCTTCAGGGAAGCGAGCGGTAGCCGCCCGGCGCGGTGCGAACGTGATATGAACCGTTCTCTGCCGCTGCGGCCTCTGACACGTTGTGTTGCGTCATTGATTCGCCGTTCTGTAACGAATGATCTGCTGTGTTATTCTCGCTTTTGGTTTGCGAAAGTGGCGGAATTGGCAGACGCGCCAGACTTAGGATCTGGTACCGAAAGGTGTGGGGGTTCGAGTCCCCCCTTTCGCACCATCGTTAGAGGCTAAAGGCTAGAGATTAGAGGCTAGCAAAACTCAGAATCGACGAACATGAGTCGCCGGGCCCACAATGATTCGAGCTCTAGTCTCCAGCCTCTAACCTCTAGCCTCTATTTTTATGAAGACTGAACTTAAAGAAATTTCGCAGACTCAAAAACAGATCGACATCGAAATTGACGCCGATGCTGTGCGTAAGATTTACGATCGCATTAGCGATCAATATGCGAAGGCCGCCACTGTTCCCGGCTTTCGCCCGGGTCACGCGCCGCGAAACGTGGTGCGCACGCGCTTCAAAGATCAAATCCGCACCGAGCTGCTGCGCGAAATAATTCCCGACGCCGTCCAGCATGCGATTAGCGAACATAACCTGGAACCGCTCGGCGAGCCGCAACTGAACCTCGACAACAGTGAAGGGCTCGACGAGCTCGGACAAAAGCCGATTTCATTCAATGTAAGCGTTGAAGTTCTCCCGGAGATCAAACTCGGGAAGTACAAAGGGATTGAAGTTGACCGCCGAACCCGACCGGTAACTGAAGAAGATATCGAGCAGGTGATTTCGCAACTGCGCGAAAACTCTGCGTCGCTGCAGCCTGTTGAAGATCGCGGTGCGCAGGTTGGTGATACGGTCACCGCTAATTTCCACGGCGTGTTTGTTGACGAGCCTGATGCCGAACCTATTAACGTCGAAGATGTCGATGTGGTGCTGGGCGGCGAGGGTGTGGTCCAGGCGCTCACGGATAACCTTACGGGCACTAACGCGGATGACGAGAAAACGTTCGTCGTCAATTATCCTGAGGATTTCAGCGCAAAAGGGCTGGCGGGCAAAACAATCGAATACACGGTGAAGGTTTCGGCGGTGCGCATCAAGGAACTTCCTGACGT
>DASYPX010000361.1:0-10319 GCA_036006125.1 Pyrinomonadaceae bacterium
GTTAGGTGGCAAAGCTAAGCTGAAGAATATGACGGTGGAAGAACATTTTCCCTCGCGTCTGGTTTTGAGTGCGGAACCTCCCTCTCCCGTTGGGAGAGGGCTGGGGTTAGGGTGCGCAGCATAGCAGGCGAGTTCGCAAGAATTTAATCCTTCCGTGAGGCTTCGCCTCACGGAAGGGGAGAAGAGAAGAATATGGAAGTAACTTTCGCCGTAACTTCGTCCCTCACCCTAACCCTCTCCCAATGGGAGAGGGACCAATTGTGATCAAGAACTTCGATTACGACGTAATCATTGGCGGTGGCGGACCCGCCGGGTCGAGCGCTGCAATTCATCTCGCGCGTAATGGCGCGCGGGTTCTGTTGGCCGAGCAGAAGAAGTTTCCGCGGCCGAAACTCTGCGGCGAATTCATTTCGCCCGAATGCTGTGCGCACTTTGAACGTCTGGGCGTGGCCGAGCGCATGCTTGCCGGCAATCCGGCGGAACTTTCGGAAACAGTTTTTTATTCGAAGAACGGTGCCAATGTTTCGGTTCCGAGCATATGGTTCAGCGCGGGTGGCGTTGCGCTGGGCCTCAGCCGCGCCGAGATGGACGAACGTCTGTTGCGCAAGGCAATCGATGTGGGCGTTGATGTTCAAGAAGATGTGAATGTTGTCGACTTGGTAATCCAGGACGGTCGCGTCAATGGCGTGAAGCTCAAACACAATGGAACCGAACAAACAATCGCGGCTTCAATAACAATCGACGCAACGGGAAGGACCCGCGCGCTCACGCGTATGTTCGAAAGAGCGCACAGCAGCAAGACTCGTTTGCAAAAGCGACGGCTGGTAGCTTTCAAAGCGCATCTGTCCAATACGCACGTGGCGCCCGGTGCCTGCGAAATCTATTTCTACCGTGGCGGTTACGGTGGCCTGAGCACTATTGAAAACGGTACGAGCAATTTGTGTTTCATTGTGAATGCGCGAGACGTGAGAGCGCATGATTCCGACGCCACGCGTTTAATGAGAGAAGTTGTCTGCGAAAATCGCCGCGCGGCAGACACGCTCCACCATGCTGAGCCAGCGTCTGATTGGCTCGCCGTTTCGCTGGAAAGCTTTGGGCGGCATTCACCGGCGCCGGCAGTGGGATTGCTCGCGATTGGCGACGCGGCTTCGTTTATCGATCCCTTCACCGGAAGCGGGATGTTGATGGCGCTCGAGAGTGGGGAGCTGGTCGCCGGCGCGATTGGCAGACATCTGGGACGGTTGGCAACAGATGATGCGCGGCAAACCGTGAGCGAGGACTATCGCAAAATCTATCGCATGAAATTCAATTCGCGCCTGCGTCTGTGTTCAATGATCCGGCGCGCCGCCTTCGTACCAGGGTTTGCCAACGTCGCAATTCGATTCTTCGGGACAAGCAGGGCGATGCGCCGGCGCGTCGCTGCGGCGACCCGCTCTTCAAAACAATTAGGCGTCCTGCGCTCTTAACATGCGAATGTAGGCCACGCTAATCAAATTCGTCAGCAAGAGCAATACAAACGACATCGCGGCGGCGTACCCGAAATTCGAGAAGCGGAAAGCTGTGCGATAGATGTAAAGACTCAAGGTCTCTGTCGCGAACCCCGGCCCACCTTCTGTCAATATAAAAATGTGATCGAAGACGCGTAGCAAATCGATTGTGCGCAGCAACAACGCAATTAAGATCGCCGGCTTCAGCAGCGGCAACGTGACGTAGCGAAAAGTCTGCCATGCGGTTGAGCCGTCGACCAGCGCCGCTTCGTATGGTTCCTGCGGAATTGCCTGCAGTCCGGCCAGCAAAATCAAAAACATGAATGGAGTCCATTGCCACACATCGGCGACAATTACCGACACCATCGCCAGTTTTGGCGACGCCGTCCACGTGAGCGAGTCAGTACCGATGCCAAACCGTTTGAGCGTTCCATTCAGCGCTCCGAAATTCGAATTCAGCATCAAACGCCAAATCACGCCGACGACGACGGGCGGAAGCATCAAGGGCACCAGCAGCAGCGCGCGAAACCAGTTGCGGCCGCGAATTGCTCCGTGTAGCAACAGCGCGAGCGCAAGTCCCAACAGAAATTCAATTGTCAGTGCGGCCACCGCGTACACGAAAGTGTGCGTCAGTGCCGACAGAAAGAATTGATCAGACACCAATCGCGAGAAGTTTGCGAAGGTAAACGTGCCGGATTCAGTCTGGAAACTGACCTGGATCGAGTAGATGAGCGGATAGACTGTCAGTCCGAGCAGAACCGCTATAGTAGGCGCCAAAAGCAGGATGGCTAGACTTTTGTCGGATCTTCTTACGCCCTCTCCCTGTGGGAGAGGGCTAGGGTGAGGGCGAAAGTACGACGGCACCCCTCCTTTCATTTTCTTTCCTTAGCAACAGAAGATTCGGTGGCGGGACCGAGATACGCTGCGATTTGTTCCAGGACAGATTCAATGGCCGTAAGGACGATCTTGTTTGAAAACCGCAGTACCCTGAGACCCTGCAATTCCATGTATGCATCGCGAGTTTGATCGTGATTCCACTGCTCGTTTAGGTCGTGCGCGGAGCCGTCGCATCCGATTACAAGTTGGGCTTCGCGACAATAGAAATCAGCAACATACCGACCAAACTGATGTTGGCGCCGAAATTTGAATCCCAAGAGTTGCCGATTACGGAGACGTGACCATAGTAATTCTTCTGCTGAAGTTTGATCCTTTCGCAGCTCACGAGCGAGTGTCTTTAACCCGGCGAACTCACAACCGCCTCGATAATGTCGAATTTTTCTCATATTGAGAAAGAAAGAGGTTTTGGGGGTTAGTTTAGCGTCGCAAGTTTTACCCCTCATCCCCGGCCCTTCTCCCAAAGGGAGAAGGGAGAATAGACGTAATTCTGATTTAGCCCGACACCCTCTTTATTTTCCACGCGCCACAATTTGTTTTATCTCAGCATTCGCCTGATTCATCGCATCCTCAGGCGTCAGCTCGCCGCTGTTCGCTTTGGAAAGGTAAATCCCGAACGCGTTCTCAATCTCGTTCCACTGAGGGGTACGTGGACGCGGCCGGGAACCTTCAAGCGACCGTAGCTGCGCCGGATATGACGGAAACCGCGCGACGAGTTCCGGATCAGTGAAGACAGATTTTCGTGTGGGTGGGTTGCCACGTTGCGCGGAAAGCTTCATCTGTTCGCGGCTTGTCGCCCACAATAGAAAGTCCATCGCCGCTTCAACATTTTTGGCGTCGCCCGGAATTGCAATCAGCCAATTTCCGATTTCCGCACGTCCGGTATTCTTCGCGCCTGGCAATTGGCCGAATTCCATCTTGCCGATCACTTTCGATTTCGCGGCATCACTGAACGAGCTGATCCACGCCGGCCAGTTAATCGACATTGCGGCCGTGCCTTGCAAAAGGTGCGCGCCAACTTCATCCGCGTTAAAACTGGCGTAACCGGGCGGCGAATACTTACCGAGTTCGATCATGAACTTCAGTGCTGCGATTCCTTCCGGACTGTTCACTGCTGGCTGTCCATTGACATCAAACATTTCACCGCCAAACGCCCAGAAAATCGGCATGAAATCGGCCACCGCCGCGTTGCCCTGCGCGGCTCGCATCACGTAACCGTAAATCTTTCCGCCACCAGTCGCGCCGCTTGTTTCGTGCTCGCTAATGGTTTTTGCCGCGGCCAGCACGTCGTCCCAGGTCGCCGGTTCTTTCAAAGCATTTTTCTGAAAGAGATCTTTGCGATAGAAGAACAACTGTGAATTGCCCACGTACGGCAGCGCGAGCAAAGTTCCGGTTTGATAAGGTTCACGACAAAGCGCCATGGAAGCCGGCACGAAATCATCATCCGGCCCGCCCCTTCCCCGCTTTTGCAGTAGCGGCGTCAGATCGCTGAGCACCTTGAGTGAAGCGAACTTCGGGAACCATGGATCGTCGAGCATGATCAGATCATAAGCGCCACTGTGGGCGTTCAGATCGATCAGCTCTTTTTCGAAAAGGTTTGCATACGGAAATTCCGCGATATTGATGTGGATGCCAGTCTGCGCTTCGTAATCCTGGGCGGCTTGCTTAAGGGCATCGCCTTCAACGCCTGAATTGATCGCGAGTGTTAACGTGCGCGTGTCCTGCTTTCCCGCGCGCATGCATGCTGAAAATGCCAGGACAACGAACGTGATCAGAACCGTAATAGTGCGGACAGACTTCATGTTGGCCGGGTACATTAACCGGAAAGTCGCACCGCATCAAGAGTCTATGCAGTAAGCTCGATTCGCAGTAGAATCCCGCCTCAACATTTAGACCCGCATGAACCCGGAACCCATGTTGGATCAGCTCGTCGAGACGTGGCGCATAAACAACAGTGCTACTCTCAAGTTGATCGAAGCGCTTTCTGACCACGCACTGCGCGCCACGCTCTCAAAACGTGGCGGACGTGACGTGGCGCGGCAATTGGCGCACGTGCACGAGGTGCGGACTTCGTGGGCGGAAATAACGTCGAAGACGAATCGAAATGCGAAGCTGCCGCACTTCGCGAAAGGCGAATCGCCCAACAAGAAGCAATTGAAGTCAGCTCTTGCGGAGTCTGCCAACGCTATCGAAACCACGATTCGCGAGTCCTGGGCGGATGGCGGCAAGATCCCGAGTTTCAAACGCGGCTTAATGCCGATGATTGGCTACTTGATTGCGCACGAGTCACATCATCGCGGCAGCATCATGCTCACGCTCAAGCAATCGGGTGTTGGGATTCCTGACGAATTGAAATGGGGTCTGTGGGATTGGGCGAAGTTGTAAGGAGAACGTATGCATACGAAAAACTTTTCACGCTTGCTGGTATTCGTCTTATTGGCCACCACCGTTGCGGTTGCGCAAACCGCTCGTCACCCGTTGCGGCTTGATGACCTCGCGCGCTTCCGGAATGTCGGTGATCCGCAAATCTCGCCGGACGGAGATTGGATTGCTTACACCGTCTCGACCATCGACACAAAGGAAGACAAGAGCAACACGCACATCTGGATGGTGAAGTACGACGGCACGAATGATCGCCAGATTACTTTCAGCAACGATAGTGAAGGATCGCCGCGCTGGAGTCCCGACGGAAAATATCTCTCCTTCACGTCGTCGCGTTCGTCAGGCAAACCCGGGGTCCGCGGCAGTCAACTCTGGTTGCTTGATCGCAGCGGTGGTGAGGCCTACCAACTGACGGATTTCAAGGGCCGTCTCCAGGGTTACGAATGGTCACCGGATGCGAAGCGCATCGCCGTCCTGATTGGCGACCCCGATCCGGACGCGCCGGATCCCAGCGCTTCCCCAACCCCCGGCGTCCCACCGAAGCCGCCCAAGCCGATTGTTATCGATCGCTATCGCTATAAGCAGGACGTGCAGGGATATTTGCTTTCGGGGCGTCACACATACATCTATCTTTACGACATCGCGACGAAGAAACTCGAGCGGCTCACCAAAAGTAAATGGGACGAATCATCGATCTCCTGGTCGCCCGACGGTTCGAAGATCGCTTTCATGAGTAATCATGCAGACGATCCTGATCGCGACCCCTCCGCGCAGTTGTATGTTGCTGAAGCGAAACCGGGCGTGACGGAAAAACTACTGACGACGCCGGAGAATCGCGCCAATCGATCACGGCCGGAATGGACCGCTGATGGACAGTGGATCGGTTTCCTACAGGGCGATGAAAGAAAATACGGCGCATATAGCATGGAGCATTTGATGTTTGTTCGGCCGGATGGCAGCTCGCCCGCCGCCCCTGTAGTCGCAACGGAGAAACTGGACCGAGGCGTTTCCGGATTCCGTGCGGGCAACAAGGGTGTGACGGGTACATTCCTGGTCACCGACGACCGATCAGTTTACCCGGTACGTCTTGATGGAGCCCTCAGTGTCACTCGTTTGCTCGACCCACCGGTAGTCGTTTCGAGTTTGTCGATGGGCGGCAGCCACACAGTTCTGCTGTGTAGCGACGACAATCGGCCCACCGAAATCTGTGCAATGGAAGGAAAAGCGCTGCGCCGGATTACTCATCAGAACGACACGCTGATGAGCGAGCTGCAAATTCCCGAGACTCAAGAAGTCAATTTTAAGAGCAAAGACGGCACAGAAGTGCACGGCCTGCTCACTTATCCGGTGGGTTATGTGAAAGGGACAAAAGTCCCGTTCCTGCTGCGCATTCACGGCGGCCCGAATAGTCAGGACCAACACGCGTTCGCGACTGAACGTCAGGTCTTTGCTGCGAACGGTTATGCCGTTTTAGTGGTGAATTACCGGGGCAGTTCTGGCCGCGGTCAGAGTTTCTCGCGCTCGATTTTCGCCGATTGGGGACATTACGAAGTTGAGGATTTGATTGCGGGAGTCGATAAGGCGATCGCGATGGGTGTCGCCGATCCTGAGCGAATGGGGATCGGTGGTTGGAGTTACGGCGGCATCCTCACCGATTACATGATCGCGACCGACACGCGCTTCAAAGGTGCGACCAGTGGTGCGGGTACCGCGTTTACGGTGGCGTTCTACGGCACGGACCAGTACATCATTCAATACGACTACGAAATTGGCCCGCCGTGGAATCCCAAAGCGTGGGAAACCTACGTGAAGATTTCTTATCCATTCCTGCATGCCGATCGCATCAAGACGCCGACGCTGTTTCTCGGCGGCGAACGTGACTTCAACGTTCCCGTACAGGGTGGCCAGCAGATGTACCAGGCGTTGCGGAGCCTCGGCGTGGAAACACAACTCGTGATTTATCCAAACGAGTTTCACGGTATCACCCGACCGAGCTATGTGCGCGATCGATATCAACGATACTTGGACTGGTATGACAAGTACGTGAAGGGAAATAAACCGCCGGTGAGGAACGTCGCAGAGACAGGCACGCCGTAGGTGATGAAGACAACTTTTGTAAACTCCAAGTTGGGAAGGCGGGCTTGCCCCCGTTTTTATGAGCAGCCATTTGTTTTCGCTTTAGTCCTTCTTATTTTCGCGACCGGAATCGTTCGCGCTCAAGCATCCTCACTCACCGGTGATTGGACCGGTGAATCGATCTGTGTCGGCGAGGTCGGCGCCTGTAAGGATGAGCAAGTCGTCTATCACATCTCGGTCGATCCGGCGGATGCGAGTAAGGTGAAGATTGGCGCGGACAAGATCGTCAATGGCAAACCGGAATTCATGGGCGACATCGATCTCAAATACGATGCGAGAAACAACACGCTGACGGGGGAAGTGACGACCCCTCGTTATCGGGGCGTGTGGGAATTTACCGTCAAAGGGAACATGATGTGGGGCACGCTGAGTTTGCTACCGGATAAGAAAATTGGGCGACAAATTCGCGTGACGAAAAACGAAAAGGGCCAGGTTATAAGCACTGCGATAACCAGCCACGCCACCGGCTCTTTCGAAGTAAAGCTGACGCCGCAGGATAACAAGAATGAAGATCAATCGGTCGGCCGTATGACCTTCGCAAAGCAATGGCAAGGGGAGATGCAGGGAACCAGTACCGGCCAGATGTTGACTGGCGGCGATGTAAACACTGGCTCGGCCGGCTACGTCGCGATCGAAAAATTCAAGGGGAGCGTGAAAGGACGGAACGGAACGCTAATCTTTCAGCATTCGGCGACGATGACCAGCGGCAAGGGTGATCTCACAATCACGGTGGTTCCGGGTTCAGGGACTGAGGAACTGAAGGGTATCAGTGGAAAGCTGACCATCAAGATCGAGAACGGCAAGCACTTCTACGACTTTGAATACGCTTCGCCGCCGCCCTAAAACTACCCGCCAATAAAACTCATCGTGCGCGCCGGCGCGATAAAACCGGGATCGTTGATGAAGTGACGCGGCTCTTTCTTCATCACCACGCTTTCGATGAAGTCGATGATTTCCTGACGCGATGCTCCATCGCGAATGACATCTCGCAAAGAATGTTCGACGGTTGAGAATAGGCACGTGCGAATTTGACCATCTGCGGTCAGCCGGATTCGCGAGCATGCGCCGCAAAAAGGCTCGGTCACCGGTGCGATGATTCCGATTTCTCCCGGCGCGCCATCGGCGAAACGAAAACGCGAGGCAGTATTCGATCCGCGGAATCCATCGACCGCGATGAGCGGAAATCGCGCGTCAATGCTTTCCCGAATTTCGCGTCCTGAAACCACATCTTCACGCGACCAATCATGGCCAGAATCCAGTGGCATAAACTCAATGAACCGCATCTTCACGTCATGCTCGCGCGCGAACGCCGCGAAATCGGCAACTTCGTCCGCGTTGTGGCCACGAACGATCACAGCGTTGATTTTGATGGGCTCAAGTCCCGCTTCCTTCGCGGCGCGAATTCCTTCCAGCACACGATCCAAAACATCGACACCAGTCATCTGCTTGAACACGTCGCGTTTCAGGCTGTCGAGGCTGATCGTGATTCGATCAAGCCCGGCTTTTTTCAAACTCTCTGCGCGGTGTGGCAGAAAGTAACCATTGGTCGTGAGCGCGAGGTCCTCAAGTCCGCGATCTTTGAATAGCGCCAGCTTGTAGATGATCTGTTCGATGTCGCGGCGCATCATGGGCTCGCCACCCGTCAGGCGAATTTTCTGGATGCCCAGTTCGACAAAGATGTCGCAGGCGTACTCGATCTCTTCGTACGACAGCATCTGTTCTTTCGGGGCAATTGGGGGCTCGCCGTGCGGCAGGCAGTAAAAGCAGCGGAAATTGCAACGATCGGTCAGCGACACACGGAGGTCGCGAATTGTCCGATGGTAGGAGTCTTTGAGAACGCGGTTCATCACCGCCATGATAAGCCGTGGCAGCTTGGGAGTTCAAAGCGGCACGATTGTCGGGAATTATGGCAAGCCGAGTTCGCCTTTCGGCCCGCCGTTCCATACCAACTTGCCGCCGACTTCATCGTTGAGATTGTTAAGATTGGCGCCGAGCAGAATCATTGCTGTTTTCAAAGCTTGAATGGAATCGCGGCCGTGTCCAATCTGGGTTTCCTGGTTGCCCATCCCGATTATTTGATACGCGCAGAAGTAATCTGAGGAATCCGCGGATGGTTGAGGTTTGCCGATGAACACGCTGACCGGCCGCTTGTTGCCCTGTTCATCGACGACGTGCAGCATGCGCGAGGCGATTATTTCGCCGATACTTTCAAACTCCATCTAACTACCCTCTTGAACTTTCTAATCAAAATGCTATCGGGAATAGTTAAGGGGGGTTCCAATCTAATGTGCACCGGGGATACGCGTGGGAATAATCCACGCCGCAATCGTTGTCCTCTCTCCGCTCGATCCGATCCAACCGGACATGTGCGTGACAACCATCGGCGCTTCGTCAGAACCTTTCTCCGTGGAATGCGAGAAGTTGCGAGTAATCTTCTGTTTTGAGTTTGCATTCGTCATGTCCGTGATCCTTTCAGCTTGACCTGTGTCTCTAATTGATGCTCATCAAACCGGCGCTGGCAGTAAATCCAACCCCGAAGCCAACCACCATCGCGGGGCCAGCCCATTCTTTTTTGGCTGCCAACATGAAGCCGGTTGAAGCACTTGAAAGATTTCCAAAGTTCTCGAGCACGTCGTAAGACTTGTGCACTTTCATCGAATCAGTATCGAGATGCAGTTGCGAACAGACGCCGTCAAGAATCTTCTTGCTTCCGGTATGAATCAGACAATCGTCAACCTGGCTCAAATCAGATACCGGTGACATCGGATTGTGAAGGACGTCGTTGACGGTGGTGACCGCATAATGCGCGCCCCGCTGTGGCACTGCCGGGCGCATGAAATACTGCGGCTTGCCGTTCAGAGCCGGGTGCGAGCTACGGCTTACCATCGTAAGCAGATGCACGTCTTCCGGCGAGTCGTTTGTTAGGTGGCAAATTGGTCCGAACGTCGGTTTGCCTGACTGGTCCGCGCCGAGCAGTAAAGCCACAGCGCCATCGCCAAAGAGCATTGATTGAATGGCGAGCATCGTTTCAGTTCGCTCGCTCTCGAAGCCGGCGTCATCAAGCTTGCCGTTCTTTCGCATTCGCGCAACTTCGCGAAATCCAAAATACTCGTCGCGCAGCAACGGGGAGACGTAGGGCGTGTGTGCTTCAGACATCAACACGATTGCCATCTTTCCCGGATTGGCGGCGAGATACCATTGCGCAACTTCCACTGATTTCAACATCACTGAACAACCTTGCGATTGCATGCTGACTGTCGACAGAGAGCGGGGCAGCAAACCGTGTGTGCGCGCCATCACTTCCGAAGCCAAACACGGCAGCATCTGTTCCGGTGTGTTCGTTGCGGCAATCAACAGACCGATTTGCGAAGGATCGCCACCCCACTCCTCGATGCAGCGGCGCGTCGCATCGACACCGAG
>DASYPX010000362.1:0-4812 GCA_036006125.1 Pyrinomonadaceae bacterium
CAAACGGTGTTTCGCGGACCATCTCAGCGGCATTCATGTTCGCTTCGGCGGCAAACTCTTGTGCGACTTTTTGAGCATCTTTGGTCTGCTTTAGCCGCTCTTCCGCCTTCTGGGCAATTTTCTGCGCAATGGTGTATCCACGACGGTTGCGCAACGAGACGAGTAACTCAGGCTTGGCCATCTCGAAAGTCTTGGGCACCGAGTCGCCCCGACGCAGGATGTAATAGCCGCTCTTGTACTTGATCGGGTCAGTGACTTCCCCGGGCTGCATCTCCAATGTCTTCTGGTAGGGATCGTCAGGCTTGTTGGCGTTCTTCTTCACTAGTCCCTCCACGCGTCCGCCGTTCTTGGCCGTGGACGGGTCTTCCGAGTTTCCTTTTGCCAGCTCCGCAAAGGCCTCTTCCGTTGCGATGCCCGATTGTCCGCGCGCTTTGGCGACCAAATCGTCAGCCTTCTTTTTCACACTCTCATCCAGATCTTCACGCGCGACTTTTAAAAGAATCTGCTGGACCTTGACGCCCGCCTGTTTGTACTGCGGTTGTAAGCTGTCGAACTCATCGTGCAACTCTTTATCTGAGATTTGCACCTTCTGTCCCGACTTGTCCTGATCGATAAAGATGTACCGAATCTTCTTTTGTGGTTCACCGATGTAGAAGTCGCCCTTGTGCTTGTCGTAATAAGCCTTTACTTCATCATCGCTAAGTGTAAGTTTTTCCGCGAGCTTGCTGGTGGAAACCGCAACGTAAGTTAGATCGAGCGCCGTATTTTTTCGCTTGTATTCCTCTTTGACTTCATCTTCAGACACAGTCACGCTGGCGGTAATCAGTGCTTCTAACTTCTCTCTGGCGATGTCTTGAGCCACACCTCGTTCGAACGTGGGAATGTCGCCGACGCGTTCCTGATACTTGCTCATGTCGAACTTGCCGGAGGCATCGACCAGCAGGAACTTTCCCGACGGATCACGAAACATATTCGCGATACGATCTTTTATTTCCGACTCGGAAGCGCCGAGCCCCAAACGTTTCGCTTCCTGCTCAATGACGCGCGCCATGATTAGCTCATCCAGAATTCGCGCATCGGTGAAACCCATGCGCGCGAGACTAAACTGTGCGCCGAACTGGCTGTAACGCGCCTGCAGGTTTAATTTGTGGGTTGCGAACTCGGCAACGGTGATTTCTTCGCCACCGACGACCGCCAGGACTTGAGTGCTTTTTGTGGGCTCAACGCGGCTTGCACCACTGTTCGGCCGGAAAAACAGGACAAGACTGACGGCCATCAGCCCGACGAACCCAAGAATCAAAATGTTGCGCGTACGTTCGAGTTTACTGAGTTGTTTGAGCATAGATAAAACCTTCCACTACCAGCGAAACGACGAATTCTAAAGGAGACTCGAAGCAGTGGCAACTTGCCGCATGTGTTGCTTCGCGACGGAGCGGCCGTTTTTGCGCCGTGGGTTGCGCGATGATATTTTAACGAGTCATAGATGCAGATCGCCGTTTCGACGCTGGCATGGATTGGCTTCTGTGTTTTTATTCTGGTCATGCTGGCGATTGACCTGGGGGTCTTCAATCGCCGTCCTCACGAAATAACTTACAAAGACGCTGCGATTTGGAGCGCCGTGTGGGTGACCCTGGCCCTGATCTTCGCCGGTTTATTGGCTGGGCCACTGGGCTGGGAAATGTTTGGCGCTGCCCGGCACCAGAAGACGCTCGAGTTCCTTACCGGATACTTAATCGAACTCTCACTCTCCGTCGACAACCTCTTCGTCTTCGTCCTGATCTTTTCGTATTTCAAAGTCCCGCCGAAGTATCAGCACCGGGTGTTGTTCTGGGGCGTACTGGGCGCGCTCGTGATGCGCGTTATCATGATTGTGGCGGGGACGGAACTGATCGACCGCTTTCACTGGATCATCTACATCTTTGGCGCCTTCCTGATTTACACGGGCATCAAGATGTTCAGCACGCAGGACGCTGATATGGATCCGGAAAATCGGTTCGTGGTGAAATCCATCACGCGTTACGTTCCCATCGTTCGCCACTACGAGCGCCGTAAATTCTTCACCGTGGTCGATGGCAAAACTGTCGGCACTTTACTGCTGCTGGTTTTGATTGTCGTAGAGTTTACCGATCTGGTTTTCGCCCTTGATTCAATTCCGGCAATCTTCGGCGTCACGACGGATCGTTTCATTGTTTACACTTCAAACGTTTTCGCGATCCTCGGTCTCCGCACGTTTTACTTCCTACTGGCGGGTGTAATCGAGAGGTTTCAGTACCTCAAGTATGGACTCGGAATAGTCCTGGGGTTTATCGGTATCAAAATGCTTCTGCCGCTGATCGCAAAACTACTCGGGTCTGGATTAACCGCGATCGGGTTCGCGTCAGCGGGCGATTGGGTGAAAGCTCGAACCGGAATTCCCACGCACATCGCGCTCGGAATCGTAGCGGTGGTACTAATTTCGTCAGTCCTCATCTCACTGCTGCGATCCAAGCCAACCTCGAAGGACGGCTAAACACGACATCGCCCCGAGGGCTTTTCCCACGGGGCGACGGAGCGCGCGCCGGAAAGCTCCGGCAGCTTATTCTGGAATCGGTGCTTAAGTCACCTTACGCTGTAGGGGGTCTCGGTGATGACTCCACGCTCGTACTGCTCCAAGTGTATAGGAACTAACGAGTACAGCCTTCCATTCATCTTGGTAAGTACCTTCAGTCTAGGCCTGGCAGTCTCTTCGGTCAAGTGGCAGTTTGACCGCACGTCTTGAATACAGGAATTAGCCCCTCCAGAGCATCGGGGCGATCATCACAACGACCACCGCAGCAAGTACTGTGAGCGGCGTTCCCACCTTCACAAAATCGCCGAACTTGTAGCGTCCCGGGCCGTAAACCAGAAGATTTCCGTGGTGGCCGATTGGTGTCAAAAAAGCCACAACTGAAGCCATCGCCACGGTTACGACGTAGGGCTCGGGCGCACGGCCAAGCGCTTGCGCCAAAGCGACGGCGACGGGTGCAAAAAGTGCCGTCGTGGCCGAGTCAGACATGAACTGAGTGATTACCGCGACAACTGCAAAAAGGGTCAGCAGAATCATCCGCTCCGGCCAGCCGCCGACGGCGTGTTGCAGCCATCCGGCAAGCAGGGTGGCGGTCCCCGTTTTTTGCATCGCCACGCCGAGCGGAATTGCGCCTGCGATGAACACGAAAATGCGCGCGTCGATCGAGCTGTACGCCTGCCGAATGCTTATGCATCGTGCCAGGACAACCGCTACGGCGCCGGTGAGCGCGGCCATTTCGATCGTCATGAGGTTGAATGCTGCTAACAGAATCGTCGCCAGCATGATTAACCCGGCCGCCCAAGCGCGGCGTCGCGGCTTCGAATCGCCGTGAAAAGGAACGAGCATTAGGAACGCGGGGTCGTTGGCGACGGTCGCGAGCGACTCGGGATCGCCCTCAAGCACCAGGACATCGTTCGCACGCAAACTCACTTTGGAAATCTCCTGATCCAGCCAGCCGTCTTTGCGCCAGAGGCCGACGACAACCGCACCATACCTTCGCTGAAAATTGATCTTACTTAATGTTCTTCCGATCAATTCAGAACGTGGTGCCACAACCGCCTGCACAAATTGATCTTCAGGAGCATCGGCATCGTCAGGTACCTTCTTTTCATCCTTTGTTTCGCCGTACTCTCGAATCGGCCGCAGCTCGATGTTCGGCTCTTCGCGGATCGCGACCAGCTCTTCGGGAGTTATGCGAACAATCAGCACGTCATCTTTCCTTAATGCTTGTTGCTTATAGGGCGTTGGCAGCCGCCGACCGCCGCGTAATACTCCCAGCACATCGAAGTGATAGTTCTCCTTTAAGTCGGCGACGGTCTGATCCACCAGCGGTGACTTCTCTGTTACGACAATCTCTGTCAGGTAATCTTCGAGCCGAAAATGGCTGCCGCGATCTTCCTCGGCTTCATGGCTCGGGAGCAGGTGACGTCCGATGAGCAGAACGAACACCGTCCCTACCGCCGACAACGCGAGCCCAATGGGAGCAATCGAAAAGATCCCGAGACTGCCGCGCCCGGACTGCTGGAGCGTGTTACTCGCGATCAGAAATGCGGGCGCGCCGATGATCGTGATTGCCGTACCAAGAGATGCGGCGAATGACATCGGCATCAACAGCTTGGCCGCGGGTATTTTGCGTTCACGTGACACGTCGAGAGTGATCGGCACCATCATTGCCGTGGTTGTCACGTGGTGAGTAAACGCCGATAGTAATGCGACGCAAGGCATGATCACGGCAATTGCGCGCGTGAGGCTATTGCCCGCGAGACGTCCAATCCAACCGCCAATTGTGTCGGATACGCCCGTCACGTGAAGCGAAGCACTCAAAACAAAAATGCCCGCGACGACAATCGCCGGTTCGCTGCTAAAGCCCGACAAGGCGTCTTTCGCGTCGAGGACGCGCGTCACATACAAGGCGATAACAATCATCACGGCGACAACGTCCGGGCGAATCCATTCCGTGATGAACAACAGAATGGCGACGATTAGAATTAGTAAAAACAGGATCTGTTGCGGGCTCAATCCGAACAAAGATATTCCTCCCAAACTGACCGGAAGTATGTCGATCACTTCGTAAAGGGGAATCGTAGAAGAGCGAACGGGGTGACCGCAGGGTAACCTGCTTCGCGGCAATGCCGCAACTGTTGCTTGATGAACGGCTCCGAGCACCGCTTGCCAAACCATATCTGACTCTGGCAGCGTACACGGCTCAAACTCATGCAGATTCAAGTTCCAACTCCGCGCAATTTCAGCTTTCGCCGCACCGTCAG
>DASYPX010000363.1:0-8733 GCA_036006125.1 Pyrinomonadaceae bacterium
GAAAGCGTTTCTACACGAACCGAATCGAGTACATGCGCTGGTCGCAGGCGTGGATGAGTTATGCGCTGGCGCGATTAATCGAAGTCAAAAGTAAAAAGTAAAAAGGCAAAAAGAAAACCAGGAGAATTCTATGTCGACTCCCAAAGACATCAGAGAGAGGGCATTCGAGTTCGCTCTGCGGATTGTGAAGCTCTGTCAACATCTCGACAAACAGCCGGGGGTTCCACGAACCCTGGCTTACCAACTCCTCAAAGCTGGGACTTCAGTAGGAGCAAACATTGAAGAGGCACAAGCCGGCCAGAGTAGACCTGACTTTATTAGTAAAAACTCGATTGCACTTAAAGAGGCTCGTGAATGCCATTACTGGCTGAGGCTTCTGATCGCGGCTAAGATTATGCCCGAGAAACGCTTGGCTGAACTTCGAGATGAAGCCGAAGAACTGATGCGGATTCTTGGATCAATAGTAATCAAGACAAAGAGACGTACTGTTTAATCAGTCCTCTTTTGCCTTTTTACTTTTTCCTTTTGCCTTGGTTTATGCGTATTTGGATCGATCTCGCTAACTCTCCGCACGTGCCGTTTTTTCGCGCGCTAATCCGGGACTTCACCGCGCGGGGTCATCAGATAGAAATTTCGGCACGCGATTATGCGCAGACGGTTGAGTTGGCAACGAGGGCCGGCCTGTTGCCGCACGTGATCGGCGGACATGGCGGCGGTAAGTTGACCCGTAAGGCGGGCAATCTGGTCGGGCGAGCGGCCGCTTTGCGCAAGTGGGCACGCGATCGCGGATTCGATCTCGCCGTCAGTCATAATTCGTATGCGCAAATTGCTGCGGCTGCGGCGCTCGGAATAAAAACCGTAACGCTGATGGACTATGAGCATCAGCCGGCGAATCATCTGGCATTTCGTTTGGCATCACGCGTGATCGTGCCGCAAGCTTTCCCGAACGCTGAGCTGAAGAAATACGGAGCGTCGCTGCGCAAAGTGAAAAGATACGCCGGACTAAAAGAGGATGTTTACCTGGCGGATTTCCAGCCCGATCCGGCGTTTGTCGAAACACTGCGCAACCTTGGCGTCACAAGCGAAGATGTGTTGATTGTCGCCCGACCGCCGGCGAGTGAGGCCCTGTATCATCGATTCGAAAACGATTTGTTCGACAAATTGTTGGCGCACCTGAACGCGCAGCCGCACACGAAAATCGTCTTGCTGCCGCGCACTAACGTTCAGCGCGCGGAATACGAGAAACACAAACTGCCGAACGTAATCATGCCGCCTGAAGCGCTGGATGGTGCTAACCTCATCGCCGCGGCGGATTTGGTAGTGAGTGCGGGCGGGACAATGAATCGCGAAGCCGCAGCGTTAGGCGTTCCCGCTGCCAGCATATACGCGGGAAAATGGGCGGCGATTGATGAGCAGTTGGCGGGCGAAGGACGTTTGCAAAAATTGACGTCACCGACCGACTTCGAATCTTTGCCGCTGCAAAAAAAGTCTGGCAGAGAGAAGCGCACCAATCTGCAAACCTGCGCTGAAGTCGCAAAACTGATCCTCGATGAGAGCTGAAGTTGCCAAATCGATCACCACGCCTGAGGCCGTGCGGGTGCCCGCGCGCGCCCCACGCTGGGTCGTGCCGATCGTGAAGTTCGGGCTGGCGATCAGTGACGTTATTTTGGCAATTGCAGCGTTTGTCCTCGCCTTCAAGCTGCGTCATGGTGAAGCTACGTTCTACCGCGATGCGCAAGGCGCGTTCACCTGGACGGCGGCATTCGCGCCTTACGGCGCGCTGCTGCCACTCGTTATTCCAATCCGCTTGCTACTACTGCGTTATTACGATCTGTATCGAGTGCGCGGCGAGTTTTCGTTTGTTGAAGATATCGCGCGCGTCTTCAAAGCGACTGCGATCGGTTCGCTGCTGATCGTTGCCGGGGCGTTTATGTATCGCGGCGGTATCGCCTACCGCACCTTCTCGTACTCGCGCGCGATTTTCGTGCTTGATTTCGTGCTCGCCTTCGCCGGCATCGGACTGCTACGGATGATTGTGCGCGGCGCGCAGATTACGATTCGCCGTCGCGGTGTGAACTTGATCCCAACGCTGATTGTCGGTCGTGGGCCGGAGGCAGCTTTGTGCATTCGCGAGATGCGCGCCCGGCCGGAACTTGGATATCGCGTCATCGGGCTGGTCGAAAACGGCCATATTTCGGGAACATCGGCAACGTTTGAAGGCGTGCCGGTCGTCGCCGACTTGAGTGCATTGCCGCAAGCGATTCGCGAGTCCGGCGCGAACGAAGTAATCATCTCTGATCCGAAAGTGCCGGGCGAAGTTTTGTTCGACGTGATGATTCAGACGGGCCGGCGCCGGGGCGTCGAGTTTCGCATCGCACCGACGTTGCTGAACTGTCTGCCGAGCAAGACGGAAATCGATCAAGTCGGATCGCTGCCGATGGTGACGCTGTTTCGCTCGCCACTGTCGAGCGCCGCGCGCTTCGTAAAACGATCGTCCGATATCGTGGTCACGCTGGCTACGTTGATCGTCTTGGCGCCGCTCTGGCTTCTGATTGCATTGCTGATTAAGCTGGATTCACGCGGCCCGATTTTTTACAAGCAGGAACGCGTCGGCATGGACGGCCGCGTTTTTCTCTTCTACAAATTTCGATCGATGCGCGCCGGCAGCGACGACGCGCGCCATCGCGAATTTCAAGAGAAGTTCATCAAGGGCGAGCCCGACTCGAATCTTGGCGACTCAGCGCGCCCCGCGTATAAGCTTCGTGCTGACGATCGCGTCACGCGGCTCGGAAAGCTTTTGCGCAAGACGAGCCTCGATGAGTTGCCGCAACTTCTCAATGTGCTGCGCGGCGACATGAGCGTGGTTGGGCCGCGGCCACCGATTCCGTATGAAGTTGAAAGTTACGAGTTGTGGCATCGGAAGCGGCTCGACATGAAGCCGGGCATTACCGGCTTGTGGCAAGTGTCGGGTCGCAACCGGCTGACGTTTGACGAGATGGTGCGCATGGATTTGTACTACATCGAGAATTGGTCGCTGCTGTTGGACATGAAGATTATTTTGCAGACGTTGCCGGTGATGTGGAGAGGTGAAGATGCGTACTGATAGGTACGGGTAACGGGTATCGGGTGTCGGCTCGGTCTCGGGTCTTGCACCTGACAACCGAAACCTGACACCTGAGACCCGACACCCGACACCCGGCACCCGATACCCGGCACCCGATTCCCGACACCCGACACCTTTTGGAGATATCAATGGCCAATACCGATTCGAAACGTGAAATGCTGCGGCACACAGTCGCCACGCTTGCTTATCGCGGTGCGAAAGCCGTACGCGACGCGCCTGACTCATTCGCTTCATTCAAAGCATCGCCCACGACGCGGTCACCGGCGGAGATTCTGGCGCACATCGGCGACTTACTGGATTGGGCTCTGTCCATAGCGAAGGGCAACGAGACCTGGCACAATTCTGAGCCATTACCGTGGAATGAAGAGGTCGCCCGTTTTCACGCCGCGCTCGCCAGTTACGATGAATACCTCGCATCCGAGGGCGAGCTTAGTGCGAGTTGCGAGCGAATGTTCCAGGGGCCCATCGCCGACGCATTGACACACGTCGGCCAACTGACTATGTTGCGGCGGATCGCCGGCGACCCAATCAAGGGCGAGAATTACTCGCGCGCGAAGATCGAAGCCGGACACGTCGGCGCGGATCAGGAAAAACCAAAGCGGGAATTTGACTAACCACGAACTCAATCCTGGCGAATTGAGGAGGAGGTTTCATGCGCTCAATCAATCGGATCATGTTGGCGGGAGTGTTAATGTGTTCGCTCGTGGGGATGACTATGGGACAAGAAGGTGAGTCCGACGCCGCTGCGGCCAACCGAACGATGAGACCCGTCGTGCGTGGTCGGCATTTCGCCGCCGCGTCGATGAAAGCCGAGGCGACACGCGCGGCCGAACGGATTCTCGAAAAAGGCGGCAACGCTTTCGACGCGATCGTCGCCGGCCAGGCCGTGTTGGGCATCGTTGACCCGGCAATGAATGGTGTGGGATCCGATGCGACGTTGCTTGTCTATGACGCCAAGACAAAGAAGGTCTATTCCATCAACGCTGAAGGCACGGCGCCAAAACTGGCAACCATCGAATGGTACAAAGAACACAACAACGGGAAGCTGCCGGTCAATGATTCGCTATTGTCAGCAACGGTACCGGGTGACGTCGATGCCTGGTACATCCTGCTCGATCGCTGGGGCACGATGAGCTTTGCGCAGGTGCTGTCCGAAGCAATCGACCTCGCCGAAAATGGATTTCCGGTTGGTGATTCGCTGGCGCGCGCGCTGCAAACCGCGCAGAAGCTTCACAAGTATCCGACCAGCATGAAGGTGTATCTCCCGGGCGGTCGCGCGCCACAAGCCGGCGAGATCTTTCGCAATCCCGACCTCGCGCGGACGCTGCGGCGGATCGTGGAAGCCGAAACCCTGAACAAAAGTAAAGGCCGTCATGCGGCTTTGAAAGCTGCGCGCGATCGCTTCTACAAGGGCGACATTGCACGCGAGATGGCCGCATTCTCTGAAGCTAACAGCGGGCTATTTCGTTACGAAGACTTCGCGAACTATACCGCCAAAGTCGAAGAACCCGTGTCGATCGATTTTCACGGTTATCAGATTTACAAGAACGCTTCCGCGAGCCAGGGCCCCGCCGAATTGTTTGCGCTGCGGATGCTCGATGGTTACGACCTCAAGGCGATGGGCCACAACAGCGCCGACTACATTCACACGATCGTCGAAGCGACCAAACTCGCGATGGCGGATCGCGAGAAATATCTCGGCGATATGGACTTCATCAAAATTCCGTACGCCGGCTTGCTTTCGAAAGAGTACGCGGCCGAACGACGCAAGTTGATCGACAAGTCCGCCGCGTCGCTCGCGTTTCGTCCAGGCACCGCGGAAAAATTTACGAGTGACGCAACTCCACTGCACCGTCCGGTGACGATCACCACCGAAGGCGACGCGAGTCACGAAGGAGACACCAGCTACATCGCAGTCGTCGATGGCGCGCGCAACATGATCACTTTCACGCCGAGCTTGCACAGCGCGTTCGGCACGGGCGTGGTGATGGGCGACCTGGGTTTTATCTTCAATTGTCGCGGTGATTACTACACGCTGAATCCGGGCGAAGCCAATGCGCTCATGCCCGGAAAACGGCCGCGCAGCACTCTGCAGGGAACGTTGGTGATGAAAGACGGCGAGCCGCGCATGGTGATAGGCACGCCGGGCGCGGATGCGCAGGTGCTGCTGACGATGCAGGCACTGCTCAACATGATTGAATTCGGCATGAATGTGCAGCAGGCGATCGAAGCGCCCAAGTGGCTGACGCGCGCGTTTCCCGCTTCGCCTTTTCCACACACGATCTATCCGGGAGATCTGTCAGTTGAAGCCCGCATACCTGAATCGGTGCGCAACGATTTGCTGGCTCGCGGTCATAAATTGCACGTCACCGGTCCGTGGTCGAGCGGCTCGCTGGCGGCTATCGTCGTCGATCCGAAGACGGGAGTAATCAGCGCCGGCACGGACCCGAGAACGGAAGCGTCTGCGTGGGCGTGGTGACGTACGAGTGATGAGTGATGAGTGATGAGTAATGAGTAATGAGTGGATGCGTCGGGGCAGTAGCCCGACCGTGAGGGAGGGCGTTGAGATGCTCCCCTCATCAACCATTGATGCGCATCGCCGCGTAGCGGCGAAATGTTTATAGAACCGTCTTGAACTATATAAATATGTCGTCCCTAACGGGACGATGTGTTCCGTTTACTCAATTCCCGCTAGCGCCACTTCCAACAACAACGTCTTCTTAATCCCTTTGTAGAACGGTTCGATTTCGCAGTTCTCGGCGAGACTGTGTGAGCCGTCGCATGGACCGGAGCCGGTAGAAATCGAAGAGATGCCCGCGAGCAGCGCCACGCTCGAGTTGTTCGAGCCGGCGTTACCGATCGGCGGATCGAAACCCATCACGCGATGTACCGCTTCGGCCATGCGTACCAGGTAGGAATCGCGATGGCCGGGAATTACCGCCGCAGGTGATTTTGAAATCACGTCAGTCTTCACCGTCATCCCAACTTTCGCAGCCTCTTCGTCAAGAATCATTGCGATCTGCTTCTCTAAATCCGCGAGCACATCGTTCGAAGTCGAACGCAGGTCAACGGTGAACCATGCGTCGGCGGCCTTGGCGTTGACGACTTCCGATCCGCCGATCATCCCGATATTCAGATTCGAGGACGGATTGGTCGGCACTTTCAGTTGATAAATGCGATCGATGGCGCGCGCCAGCGGCAGCGTCGCCGAGTAAGGCGGGGTCTGTGAGCGCGTATGGCCGCCGGGCCCGATGAAGTGGTGGCGATACCAGTTGATGCCGATGCCTGCGTAGGTAAACCCTTCGTAACCCCCGTCGAGCGCGATGTATTGATCGATCTTTCCTTTGTTCGCATCGACGTAAGCCTGCACGCCTTTGAAGGTCGTTTCTTCTTCGACCGTGAAGACAAACACCAGGTCGCCTTTAGTTTTGATCTTCGCCGCGTCCAGTGCGCGAATGGTCGCGAGCAGCGCCTCGACATTCCGCGTGTCGTCGCCAACGCCCGGCGCGTACACTTTGCCGTCTCGGACTTGTGCCTTGATCGTCAATCCCGGCTGAAAAACTGTGTCCATGTGCGCGTCGAAGACGATCACCGGCTTGCCGGCCGTTCCTTTGCGCACCGCAATCAAGTTGCCGGCTGAATCGTAATGAACATCGTCCAGGTGATACTGTCGCAGCATACTTTCGATGTACTTGGCGCGTTGCTGCTCATGTCCGGACGGCGCGTTGATTTCAGTGATCGCGATCCACTCACGCAAAATGGTTTGTTGATTGCGATCGATGTAATCGTTCGCGGTTTTGACATTCGCCCGATTCGCCATGGCGGTAGCTTCGCCGATGTATTCAGGGACCGTCTTGACCTGTGCGGGCGTGCTGTTGGAGAACGTGACAAGAATAAGGATGAATAAGGTTTTTAGTTGCATGTTTGGATCGGGCTCTTATCATTCACACCTGGCTTCAGCCAGGTGGACCAAGTAGCAGCAACCGGAAACCGTCTAAACGGTTTCCCTGTTAACTTGAACGCCTTTGCGCCTGGCTAAAGCCAAGTGTGAATAAAAGTTTTCACGAGACTCGCATATAATCCAAAATCGTCAGGCGATTCTAAGCAATTGTCAGCCATTCGCAAGCATCAACGATTCACTACGTCTTGAATTCAACCGCAAAACTTTCGCGTGAGATTGCCCCGGGACCGCTCGGGCTTTGGCTGGAGCGCGTGATTCTCGCGGCGCTTTTCCTGTTCACCTTCGCGGCGCCGATTTCGATTGCCGCCGCGCAATTTGCCTGGGCACTCGGGCTCTTGTTCTGGCTGCTGCGGTTTTTTGTTTTCCCGCGCCCGGCGTTGCATCGCACGCCGATTGATTACGCGATGTTCGCGTTCTTCATTCTCACTGGCATCTCGTCGTTTCTTTCCTACGAGCCGATGGTTTCGATCGGCAAGCTGCGCGCGGCAATGCTTTTCACGATTGCCTACCTGTTTGCCGAGAACATTGGTTCCGCGCGGATTCTGCGACTGCTGGTCGTAGTGCTGATGGCGGCCACGATGCTTTCGGCGCTATTCACTTTCACGCAGTACGCGATCGGCCGCGGTGTGAAAGTTCAGGGCGTGCGCACGGACAGCCCACTAAAAGCTGCGCGATTTGTAACGCGCGCGAAAATCGAAGCCAATCCAATTCTCGACGGAGACACAATCGAAGAAGTTGACGGGCAGAGAATTTGGAATAGCGAGCAATTGGTCGCGGAACTGGATCGGCCATCATCTGAGAAGGCAGTCAAACTGAAAATCTATCGATACGAGTGGAATCCGGTTCTGGAAATTCCTCGCGGAAAATTGTTGCCCGGCGTGACCGCGGAGGAGCGGCTTGGCGTTGCGTCGTGGAGCCGCGGGCGCGATCGGCGCGCCACCGGTTTCTTTAATCACTGGACAACTTACAGCGAGAGCTTGCAATTGCTCGGCTCGCTCGCGTTCGGGCTGTTCGTCGCGTTGCCGCTCAAACGTTCCAAGTGGTCATTGATTCTACTGGTTGTGCTCTTTGCGATTAGCGGCGCGCTCATGCTTACGGTTGTACGGGCATCTTGGCTCTCGTTCTTGATTTCAGGCGCGCTCATCGCCGTACTCGGTCTTCGTTGGCGCACCCTGATTGTCATCGGCGCTTGCGCGTTGCCACTGGTGCTCGCGGGAACCTTCATCCTTCATCAAAAGCGAAACGTCGGCTTTTTCGATTCGCGGGATGACTCAATCCGCTGGCGCCAAACCGTGCAACGCGAAGGACTACATCTTCTCGTCAGCAATCCGCGGCATCTGCTGGTCGGCGTCGGCATGGATTCGATCAAAGCGCACTGGCGCGCGTGGGGACTGTTCGACAATGGTCGTCTGCCGATGGGTCACATGCATTCGGACTATCTCCAGATTGCGCTCGAGCGTGGCGTTCCCGCTTTGCTCGCATGGTTAATCCTAATGGCGTTGTATGCGCGGATGTTGTGGCGTTCGCAGCGGCAACTCACCAAAGAGAATTGGATCGAGCGAGGCGTAGCGCTCGGCGCATTGGGCGGACTGGTCGGGTTCATGATCAGCGGAGTGGTGCATTACAACTGGGGTGATTCAGAAGTGGT
>DASYPX010000364.1:0-4333 GCA_036006125.1 Pyrinomonadaceae bacterium
CAATCAACTAGAGCGGTATCACTTCAACTACTATTCATCCATTAACATGCATCGCTGGTTGCGTCGTCCTTCGCTGCCTGCGAACACGTACGATCCTCCAGGACTAAGCTATTTTTACGAGAACCCGCATGCGCTAAAAGCCCTTTTCTATTTTTCATTGAGTCTGGCTTGCGCTGGCCTCTGGGCACTACGCTTCGCGCGGCAATATGTTCGCGCAAGCCGCACCATCGCCCTTCCAGCGAGCGCCGTTCGACGGCAATCGCCGGCCATCGCCACTGTCGATTAATACTTCCGATTAAAAGAGTGAAGGTTGAGGACGCTTACAACGCGTGGTCGGCAACGTACGATTCTGATAAGAACCGAACGCGTGACCTGGACGAACGGGTGGCGCGTGGTGAGTTGCAGAACTTGCGCTGCAAAGCTGTTCTCGAACTCGGATGCGGCACGGGAAAGAATACGCAATTGCTTGCTGACATTAGTGAGCGAGTGCACTCGCTCGATTTCTCTGCCGGCATGATCGAGAAGGCAAGCTGGCGCGTCAGCTCTGCTAAAGTCACTTTCGAAATTGCCGACATCACGAAACGCTGGCCGGTGGACGATGATCTTTTTGATCTCGTCGTCTGTAACCTCGTTTTGGAACACGTCGAGGATCTATATTTCATATTCAGCGAAGGAGCTCGCGTGCTGATTGCCGGCGGCGGTTTTTTCGTTTGTGAACTTCACCCGTTTCGACAATACCAGGGAACCAAGGCCCGGTTTCAACAGGCGGAGGCGACGACGCAGATTCCCGCGTTTCAGCATCACATCACTGATTTTCTTCAGGCGGCTGAGGCAAATGAAATGAAATTGCTGAAACTCGATGAGTGGTGGCACGAAGAAGACGAGGGAAAGCCGCCGCGGCTGATCTCGTTCATGTTCGCGAAGTCGGTATAGTTAATGATAATTGCCGGTCCGCAGACTTTCGAGCAGCCGATTGACTGTCGTCAACAGCGCGTTGGCATTCCTGTCCATGCGCGAAACTGTATCGCGCTGCCGCTCACTCAAAGGCGTTTGCTGATCGCGTTCCAGGTACTGGCACAATCCAATGATTACATTAAGCGGCGTTCGCAGTTCATGTGTCATTTGTCTGACAAACTCCGGACCGACCCGGTCTTTTTTTATGACGCCTTGATCAAGGCGCACGCGATTGTGTGAGGTGTCCAATTCGCTGTTCATAATCGGCTCGTCCACGCTGCCGAGTCGCGCTCGGTCAGACATAGTGCGCTCCTTTAACTAACTTTTCCGTGAGGCCCGGTGGTTACTTCGCTCGGTGGTTCTTGCCAAACTTGCAAAGCAAGGGTTGATCCGCAGGAACTCACACTCAAAAACTGCATCAAGGGTTGTGCCAGCGGAATGCAACTGAAGCGGCGCACCGCACCCGGATAAAGACAGACTCGATTGCCACGTAATCGGGCAGTCCGCGAGCGATTACGGTACAACCAAATGGATCTAACTTAGTGAGACTTCGAGAGATACCGATGGACGAGAGTGCTGAGCTGGTCGAAGTCAATTGGCTTCGTCACATATTCGTCGCATCCGGCCTCTAATGCCGCGGCGCGTGATTCCTCGCCGTCATGCGCAGAGATCGCCAGGATCGGGACGTGGCTAAATCCCTTGTGACGTCGGATCTCACGTGTGGCCGCCAGTCCATCGAGTTTGGGCAGACTCAAGTCCATCAAGATAATCGCGGGCTTTTCCTCAAGTGCGACCCTGACGGCTTGTTCACCATCGGTGGCCTCAACAACTATGTGACCGGCCATCTCAAGTAACTGCCGCATCATGAAGCGGCTGTCCTCGAAATCCTCAACGACCAAAAATGTTGCTTTCTGACGCATGTTAGCAATAGTAATGGTCGCGCGATTGCACCACTACCATACGATTGTTTGCAACTGTTGTGGCGACGATTGAAAACACGACACAAATTCACAACTCTCTTGGGTTTATTTCGTACAGCTTTCCCCTTACCATTCCGCTTCCCGATGGAATTCGCACACGCCAAGCAACCGGATCCAAAAGCCCTCGAAGATCTGGGTAGAGCCACGCTCAGAATCGTGCACGATCTCAAAAACCAACTTAACGGACTCAAATTATACGCCACATATCTGAGAAAGCGGCTCGATCGTGATGAAAACACCACAACGGAGCGCGAAACCGTGGAGAAATTGGTAGCGGGTCTGGATCATGCCGCAAAAGAAATGGCGGCGCTGGTGCGGTACGCGCAACCCCTCGATTTGCGCCGACAGCCGAAATCGGACCTGCGGGCAATCGCACACTCGGCAGTTCACGATCCCGCTTACCGCGTTAGCGGACCGTTGGTCACTGCATCCAGTCCAGAAAAGGACGAGAAGCTCAGTGGGGCATTCGATCCTCATGCTTTGGCCGAAGCATTCAGCGCGTTAACGCGCGAAGCGCTGGCGCGCCGTGCGGGGGACGCAACAGTAACGCTCAAACTCGAGCGCCTTTCAAGTCAGCGATTGCCGATGGCACTCGTCGAATGGACCGGACTCGCACGCCCATCAAGTGCATCGGCGCCCGGAATTCACGCAGCGTTCGCAAAACGGATCATCGAAGCGCACGGTGGCGTTGTCGATTTTGACAACGAATCAATTAAGGTGAAGTTACCTCTCTCCGAATAAACAAAGGGAGCAAGAAAGAGTAATGACAAAAGCGAAGAACAAAGATATTCGGATTCTGGTTGTCGATGATGAACCGATGATGAGCGATTCTCTTCGCCAACATCTGACTGAGGAAGGCTACACCGTCGATGTCAGCTCGAGCGGAACAGAGGCAATTGATCTGTTCGACGGCGGCGCACATCACCTGGTGATTTGCGATCTGCAGTTGCCCGATATGGATGGCCTGGAATTGTTGCGTCACATGAAAGATGCGAGGCCCACAACCGAAGTGATCGTGGTGACAGGTTATGGTTCGGTGCAATCCGCAGTAGAGGCCATCAAGTCGGGAGCATTCTATTTCGTCGAAAAGCCATTTGACTTTGAAGAGCTGTCGCCCCTGGTTGAAAAAGCTTTGGAGCGACGCGAATTGATGGCGGAGACCGCAAATATGCGGCGCCAACTTTCGACGCGCGCGGAATACTTCAACATTATCGGCTCGTCGAAACAGATGCAGACGATCTATGAAACGATTGAGTCCGTCGCAAAGTCCGACGCGAACGTGCTGATCGTCGGTGAATCGGGCACCGGTAAGGAATTGATCGCGAATGCGGTCCATTATAATTCGCTTCGCGCGAAGAAGCCGTTCATCAAAGTAAACTGTGCGGCGCTGCCAAAAGAACTGATCGAGTCGGAATTGTTTGGCCATGCCAAGGGCGCGTTCACGGGGGCGCACGCGGACAAGGAAGGGTTAGTGCAACACGCCGCCGGCGGCTCGCTGATGCTGGACGAAATCGCCGAAATGCCGGTGGAACTTCAGCCGAAGCTCTTGCGCGTGCTGCAGGAGCGGACTTGCCGCAAAATAGGTTCTGAAAAAAGTTACCCGGTTGATTTTCGCTTGATCTGTTCGACGAATCGCATGCCGGCAGACGCGATTCGCGACGGCTTGCTGCGTGATGATCTTTTCTATCGAATTTCCACAATCACGATCCACGTGCCGCCGTTGCGGGAACGCATGGAAGATATTCAACTGCTTACCGATCACTTCTTCAAACTCTATGCGGAGAAGTACGATCGGCCGGTTGGCGGGCTTTCGCAATCAGCTTATCAGCGCCTTTTTGCGCACTCATGGCCCGGCAATGTGCGCGAGTTGCAAAATGTGCTCGAGCGCGCAGTGTTGCTGGCGAAGGGTGAACTGATTGAACCGCCGGATCTGCCATTCGACAACGGCAGTGCGCCATCAACAGTCTCGCCGGCGATGGCCTGGGACGTCCCACCAAACATGACGCTCGAAGATATCGAGAAGTTTGTCATCGAGCGCACCTTGCAGCGAACCGGCGGCAATAAACAGAAAGCAGCGAATATGCTTGGCATTTATCGGCCGCGCCTTTACAGTAAGATCAAGAAATACAAAATTGGCCTCGAATCGGTGAGCGCCAATTGAATCTGACGGACACGAGGACACCCCCAGTGGCACCTAACCCTGAAGAGCGCCGGCAATCTCCGCGCCTTGATGCGAACCTCCAAGCGCGGCTGGAATTCAGCGTGTTACTGCGCGAAGCGGCAGCGGGCGCGAGCGGCGTGCAACACATGCGCGCTGTCGCCGGCCATACTGTGAACGTTAGCGCCGGCGGTTTGGCGGTGGTGCTGTACGCGCAAAAGATCGACGAGCAGTATCTGAG
>DASYPX010000365.1:0-12293 GCA_036006125.1 Pyrinomonadaceae bacterium
TGCGATTGTTTCGCGACTTGCGAGCGAAAGTCGAAGCTATTTCTTCTTAGCCTTTTTGCGGCGTCGCAGTGGGCCAGGCACGGCGAACCGGATATACCATCTCTTGTTATCAGCTATAGGGAGAGGCTGCTCACCTGCCGCACCCGGAGTTGTGCCATCGTTAAAGTATAGACGGACCGGTACGTTCGTAATTTTCGAGCAAGAATATTTGCTCTTCGTGTTAGGCGATGGGGCGTTTGCAGAAACGCCGTTCGGGTTTTGGCCGGTTTGGTTTTCATTAAAATTAACCCAAATCAAGGATGAACCTCCGCCTCCGACTAAAACCGGAGGATCGCTGCCAATAGCCAGCTTCGCGCTTTTTTTTGTTGCCATATTGTTCTCCTCTTTTCTTGTGAAACCGAGTTTGAGGTTTGGCCTACCGAATCAATGCGCTCAGTTGCTCCAGTTCTTTTCGGTAGAACTGAGTATCAGGACGCGCCTGGTAAGCTTTGAAAGTGTCGGCGCCCCATTTTTGTTCCAACGACGAGAATGCTTCGTTGGCCATCCTGAAATCATTCCGGGCGCTGTCCAGGTCGACAAGTTTTTCGCTCGCCATTCCAGCGATTAACAGAGCCCGCCAATTTCTTTCCGTCATTCCGCTGTTAGTGAAAAAAGTTTGCGCCTGCTGGGCGGCTTCTAGTGCGCTCTTGGCATCTCCCGCAACCAGCGAAGCTTCAGCCAACGCGAGTTGCGCCTCAGCCGACAGCATTGGATCACCTACGACTGCGGCAGTCGTGACGGCTTCTCGGCACAGCGCCTGGCCGGCGCGAGCGTTGCCCGAGAGGGCCTGCGCTAACCCCTTAAGGAATTTGCCCTGAGCGCTGGCGGTTTTACTTTGTGAGCCACCAATTTCAACCGCACGATCGACGTCCGCAATTACATCGCTAAACCGTCGCTCACTCAAAGCCATCTCGGCCTGAGCCAATTCGATTGCGACGTGCAATGGTTTGTAACTGGCATCATCTTTCTTGGCGATGTCAGAAGCCTGCTCCATATCGGTAGTGGCCTCTTTCTGATGACCGAGATTCCATTGCGCGCCGCCGCGGTTTAGTAACGCGTAGCCGAGGTTGAGTTGGTTGTTCAGAGATTTGTGGATTTGATAACTCTGTTCGAAATGTGAAAGAGCCTCTGTGTATCTCTCGAGATCTATCAGCAGATTGCCGATACCAGTGTGAGCCGCGGCAATTTGTGGCTGATCGGCAGTTTGCTCAGCGAACTTTAGTTGATCTTCGAAAGCACTCAGCGCTGATTTGAAGTCGCCTTTGCGCCGGTACAGCCGCGCGCGGATGTTCATCGCCTGGTTCGTTTCCGTGCGGTAGCCGGCGCTTTGATAGAACTTTTGGGCTGGCTCCTGATAAGTCAGAGCTTTGTCAGCTTCGCCTCGTTGTTCGTACAGACTCGCCAGCGACAACCGCGCGCGTGCTTCATTCAGTCGCGCTCCAAATTTTTGCGCATAGTCCAGTGCCTGTTGGAAGTCGCGCTCTGCGCTGGCATAATCGGCGGTGAGGAAATCGACATACCCAAGTTCGATGTAGCCGCGGGCAATCATCGTCTCCATTTGATTTGCTTGCCCAAGTTCGAGCGCTTCCGTCGCAAATTGTTTGGCCTCGGCGCCTTTGTTCTGTTTTAGCGCAACGCTGCTAAGTTGAAAAAGAATTCGAATCTGCTGATAAGGAGCGTTAACCACCCGTGCCATCTCGCGCGCTTGCTCCAACTGCGCCCGTGCATCGTCAGGTTTGCCGACACTGTCGTTCAGCACGACGCCCCGCTGCAGAGCTACTTCGGCCCGGCCTTCAACGTTGCCGAGCGATTGATAACTCTCTTCGGCTTTGTCGAACGCGCGATTTGAAGCATCGAGATCGTGTTTGCGACCATAAAGGATTCCCAGCCTGAGGAACGCCGCAGCGATGTGTGGATCACGCTGAATTGCTGCTGAATAACTTTCAATAGCTTTGTCTGTCTCGCTGTTCTTTTCGTGGGCGCGGCCCAAATCTACGAGTGCTTCGGCCCTCGTGGGATCGGCTTTAACGATGTCCGAATACGCGGCGACGGCTGCCGGAAAATTTCTGCGCACGGTTGCCGTCAGCCCATCGAGATATTCGTTATCCACCTTTGATAGTACCGACCGATTCGGCGTTAATTCGGTGGCGCGCAAGATCTCGTCCTTAGCCTTGTCGAAATAGTCCAATTCCATATACGCCTCGGCCAGACGTGCATGCGCGAGCGCGAATTGATCGTCGGCACGCGTAGCCAGCTCGAGAGCCTTGCTTGCCTGAAAATAGGATCCGGCCCGGATAGCATTCGTCCCCGTGTCATAGAGTCGCAACGCTTCCGCGTTGGGCTGGTGTGGGCGCGGGCGCGCAAAATACCAAATGCCGACGATCAGAGTGATCAACGCAACGACCGCTAACGCGACATAACCGATAGGCAAGCGCGGTCGCCGAAAGATGTCTGAGATCGTGGCCAGCGTACCCGACGCGCGCGGCACGGCGGTGGCCGGAACCAAACGCGTCACGGTCTTTGTGGCATCACTCTGAAGATTGAATTGAATTCGCTCGAGGGCAGTAACCACCTCATCGGCGGTCTGATACCGCGCTTCCGGCTCTTTCCTCAGACACTTCAGCGTCACTCGATCCAGATCTTTGGGAATATCGTGATTAAGGCTGGAAGGCGGCGGTGGATCGTCGCGTAAGACTTTCGCACAAATATCTGCCGTGCTCTTGCCAAAAAATGGTGGCTTACCAGCGATGCATTCGTACAGCAAACCGCCAAGCGAAAACAGATCGCTGCGCGCATCGATCGGGTTTCCCAAAGCTTGCTCCGGCGACAGATACAAAGGAGTACCGACAATCACGCCTTCGCGCGTATGCGAAACCAAAAGAGTTTGTTGTTCGGGATCGCTGTCGGCGTCAGGCGAGAGCGCTACTTGTTTGGCTAGTCCGAAATCGAGGACTTTAACGAGGCCGCGTTCGTTGATTGCCACATTCGTCGGCTTGATATCCCGATGAATTATTCCGTGATGGTGAGCTTCGGCCAGTGCTTCTCCGACCTGTTTGATGATCTCGATGCTGCGCCCAACAGTTAACTTCTCGGTAAGCATTAGCTCCCCGAGCGTCGACCCTTTAATTAATTCCATGACTATGTAGGGCTCGCCGTCTTCCGTTTCGCCATAGTCGTAAATCGTTGCGATGTGAGGATGCGACAGCGCGGAAACTGCGCGCGCTTCGCGAAGAAATCGCGCACGGAAGTGTGGGTCATGTCCGGTCCGCGAGTGCAGAGTCTTGATGGCGACACGGCGGCCTAACAAGGCATGCTCAGCGAGGTAAACGACTCCCATGCCGCCCTCGCCGAGTTGTTCGAGGATGCGATAGTGAGCGACGGTTCGTCCGATAAGTGATTCGGCCATCCATTTAAAGGGGGAGTAACGTAATTGCTAAAAAATCGGCGTAGGTCGCCAGGACTTCCCAGAGCAGCGCGCATTGTCCCTCTAAATCAGCGTGTATTCAAGACTTTGTCTGGGGACAGTAACCACTTACACACACAGTCTTGTCCTCATGGAATCCTCTTCTCGCTCCGCGTTGAATGGTTAGATCATTGTCGGTAGTGGCGGAGAATAACGTCAGGAGTTCGCAATTTCAGACTTCAAGTTAAGTGTCTTGATCAAACGATGAAGATTGTTCGGATGAATGCCAAGAGTCTTTGCCGCTTCGGTGTAGTTACCTTTCGCTTCGCGCAGCGCATTCACAATCAGCGCCTTCTTTGCTTCCGCGATTCCCTGGTGATATTGCTTCGCGCTTGAAACCGGGGCTGCAGACTCCACCAGCCGCTCGGGGAGATCGTCAACCACAATCAAATCTGAAACACCAAGCACCACCGCTCGTTCGATTGCGTTTCCTAACTCACGAACATTTCCAGGCCAATCGTAATTCTGTAACGCCTGTCGCGCGTCTTCTGAAATGCCGCGCACTTTTCGTTTGCATCTTTTGCTGTAGACCGAAACAAAGTAATTCGCGAGCAGCGAAATATCTTCGCGACGATCGCGCAGTGCGGGCATGACGATCGAAACGACGTTCAGGCGGTAATACAGGTCCTCGCGAAATTTTCCCGACTTGATCGCGGCGCGGAGGTCCTGGTTCGTTGCGGCGATGATGCGCACATCGATCTTGATCGGTCGCGTGCCGCCCACGCGCTCAAACTCTCGCTCCTGCAACACGCGCAAAAGCTTTGCTTGCATCAGCGGACTCAACTCAGCGACTTCGTCGAGAAAGAGCGTGCCACCGTCGGCGACCTCGAGCTTCCCACGCTTTTGTGCAATAGCACCCGTGAACGAGCCTTTCTCATGCCCAAATAATTCGCTTTCAATCAGCGTTTCAGTCAGTGTCGCGCAGTTGATCGCAACAAACGGCTTAGTCGCACGGCGACTGTTTACATGGATGGCGCGCGCGGCCAACTCTTTGCCCGTCCCGCTTTCGCCGTGGATCAAAACAGTAGAATCCGCGGGCGCAACTTTCGCGATAAATTGCAGGACAGCGTTTAGCGGCTGACTCTGTCCGACCAATTGATGCGTGATGTTGAGTTCGTTTCGCAGTCTCTCGTTTTCGTTCTCCAGTGAGGCGACCTGCCGCGCATTCGCGAATGCCATGGCAGCAATGCCTGCGATGGCGGTCATCAATTGAAGGTCATCTTCATCAAATCGTGCCGCCGTGTCGCTCGTATCCAGATAAATTACTCCGAGCGTTTCGTTCAAGACGATCAGCGGCACACATAGAACGGAGCACACATTTGCTTCGGCGAGGCTCGCGCGCGCGCCCAATACGTCGTTGGCGAATAGATCGTTGCTCAAGAGCGCCACACCTTCGCGCAAAACCTGTTGCGTAATGCTGCGGCTCGGCTTCAGCGCATCGTTGCGACCCGCAAATTTCGACCAGCCGGTTGTCGAGGCGATCTCAACCGAGGTTCGTTCGGTCAGCACAATCACGAGACGCTCGGCGCTGATCACTTCGTTCACGGCCTCGAGCAAATACGTTTGTAGCTGGGCAATGTCAGCAATAGTGCCGATGGAATTACTAATTTTCAGCAACGTCGCGAGGTCTCGACCAATGCGATCCGACTTTGGCAGCCCAGCCACAATTGAGTCGGGACGCAGATAGAGGGCATCCTCGGCGCGCAGTCTCACTGTGGATCGCGTGATCAAATCGGCTTCCGCAATTGTCGAGGTGGGGTCTGCTTCCGTTTCGTCGAGCAGAAACAGAAGCTGAACATCACCGAGAGCAATTTGGTCGCCATGCGCGAGCGTCTGCTCGTGAACGGGCACGCCGTTCACAAATGTTCCGTTGTAGCTATCGAGATCGAGAATGGTGAAAGTCGCGTCTTCGTCAGGAGCCGATGCACTGTTCTTGCTGACGCGGTTCGCGCTTTGTTCATCAACGGCTTTGCGTGTGATTAGGCAATGCCGCCGCGAAACCGAAGCATCATTCAGCCGGATCGAATTCGAAGCGTCTCGCCCAATCGAAACGTCTTCACTAGCCAAGCTAAATGTTGTGCCTTTGAGATTGCCGGAGATGGCAATGAGGTGGGGCGACATGGCGGCGAGAGCATATCAGAAATGATAGTTGGCATATCAAAATTATGAGAAAGGCGCGGCGATATCTGGTCGATGTCGCGTAGGTCCCAGCAAATATGAGACTGCTGATGATTCCAATGTCTGGCACGCATGTAGCTTCGACCGTGGTGCGCGAACTTCAATTGTTCGCGCAATCACAGCTTAGGAGGATAGGACGATGTCATTAACGCTAGTCTTTAGAGTCTTGAGCCTCGCGATCTTTCTTGCAGTTCCCTCTTTCGTAATGGGCAAAACGGTCCATCTGGGTATGCGGCAGTTTTGTTGTGACAAAACTACTGAAGCAGGGGCCGACGAGGTCTATATTCTCGCGTATGGCAGGAGATCAGACGGCCAAGCAACATTCGAACAACGCGTACCCGGTCCGAGTCAGCATTGGGACATGAACGATGGCGATCAACCCACCGACAACCCGGATGGCGACGCGCATTGCCGAACCAACAAAACACTCTTCACGGGAGAAATCGGGCCAGGTCAAAGCTGGGATCTTACGGTTTTGGTGATGGAGGAAGATGGCGGCAATTCGGCACAGTGGCAGCGAGCCGCGAGTACTGCTGCGATAAGATCGGGTAATCCTTTCGCGGTCGCGGGAGGAGCAATCTTAGCCGTCTACACAGAGTTGTTTGGAGGAATCGTAAACGATACAGACGATTACATCGGCTCGTTCGCGGTTCACATTACGAACGACAACAACAATATTCGAGTCGATTGGAAGCCTCTCGATCGCGTTGTCCACATGATTCCGGATCCAAACGATGGTGGCAATCCCAATCGGCGTGAGTTTCGAATGAACGGAGACGGCACGAATTACGTCGGCTGGTACTACGTGAACTAGATCAAGACCCGTTGTAGCGGCGTGCGAAAGCGGGGTGCGAATGCCTGGAAATTCTTACAGCATCTCGCTTTCGACATGAACCTTGTGAGAACGGACAAAAGAACACCGCGCGGCGAAGAATGCTCTTTACAGCAAGGACGAACTTGAATAGGCTAGCGCGGCTTTCCGGGTGTCGTGACGGAATAGCCCCAGACTTCTAAACCGAAAGGATCGCCCCATGAAAGAAGATACAGAACTCAAAGAGACAACCTCACGCCGTCAATTTACTAAGGCTGCCGTAATAGCAGCGATCGCAGCGCCGATTGCGGCTGTACTCGCCTCGTGCACGAAACAGCCTTCGCAAAACAAAGCGACGCCTCCAGCGAGTCCCGCTCCTACCGAGCACCCGTTTGATGGAGATGGCTCGCCAATTACGGTTGGTGGCGGCGGTGGCAACCTTAAAAAAGACAAGACAGAAGAACGGAACGTGTCATGCATGTTTAAGGAGGATCCCGAGCACTTTCCAGAAGACCCGGGAAATCCGGCGCATGGGAAGAAGAAATTCAAGAACAAAAAGGGTTGGAAAATCCAGACATTCAAGATTAGAAGCAAAGGTGTCTGGGCCGATTATTCAAAGGATTTGCCATCGAACGGCAAATGCACTATCTCCATTCTGTGTGCGGGGGACGATACTGATGTCCGAATCGATGGCGACGTTTTTGGTGTTCAACTGAATACCGATAAGTACCAAAAACAAAGCGACGGCTATTACAGAAATCCGTCCGACAGCGAGAACATCATTAGGGTGATTCTCACCACAGCTGGGCAGACAGTCACCAGGGATTTTGACGCAGCGGATGAGTGTCTAGTATGCACGGACTTCGTGACGACAGATAAAACGATGTGCGGGCGTCCTACGCCGACGCCGACACCATGAGACTCTTAATATCCTTGCGTTCTGCATACTGGCGAAAGCTGTCGCCACCCCACAATTGCTCGAGTGCGGCGAGAGCAGTTCTCGCTTTCGCCGCTATTTCACTGGCGCGAGTCTTATCGCCTGATTTCAGAGTGGCGAGTGCTTGAATTGCAAGCGCTCGCCATTCCCCTTCATGTTGCTGTGCCGTTGTAAATCTCTGTTGTGCCTCTCCGGCGCTGGCTAATCCGGCTGGCGCGTCACCAGCAAACAGTGAGGCTTCGGCGTACGCAAGCAGCGCCTGCGACAACAAATCATAGTTTGTGAGCGTTCGAGCTAATGCCAACGCGGTCTCACATTTCTTCTTACCGGAAACTGTATTACCAGATCTAGCTTCCGCAAGTCCCACGGTAAATCCAGCTCGAACCTCGATGGATTTGAACTTTCCGGAAGACAACTCTAACGCCTTATTGCCATTAGTGATTGCGTCCGCAAAGTTCGCCGCGCTCAGGGCCATTCTGCTTTTAGTAAGATGTACCAAGGCCAGCAACTGCAAATTTGGATCACGGCCTGGCGGCTGCGCTATTTGAAGGGCCTCATCGATGGCAGCGTTTGCATTGTCGTATTGCGCGAGTTGCCACAACTGAGATGCTCGATTGTTTTGTGTGTATCCGATCGCGACTTTTGCGTCCAGAGATTTGTAGATCCGATAACTCTCATCGTAATGGCGGAGCGCCTCAGGAACGTTTTGACGGTCAGCGAAAAGGCTACCGAAGTCTTCCTCGACCAAAGCCAGGGATTGTTGGTCTGATGCGAGCTTTCGAAGTTCATCCAGGCGCTGTTGTGCCGCATCGTAGGAGCCTGAGGCTGTTTCAGCGCGCTCCAGAATGGCATACAGATTCAAAAGTTCATTGCGGTAGCCGCCCTTCTCATAAAATGGCAGCGCCATCTGAAAAAATTTTCGAACACCTTCAATGTCACCTTGCTGAGATTTGAGACTGGCCATTTGCAGTGACGCGCGCGCCTTACTCCGTTCGCCCTTGTAGAGTTCGGCAAGTCGCAGAGCCTCAGTGTAATTTTGTTCGGCCTCGGGAAGTTTTCCTTTCTTAAGATATGCATTTCCGATGTCAATTAACCCCTGCATTGTTAAATTGTCTAATCCATTCGCCTTTGCAAGTTCGACTGCCTCCTTTGAATACTGCTGCGCCTGTTCGAGATTACCAGCAATGATTTCAGTATTGCTGAGGTTGAGCAAAACCTTGATGCGTTTGTCCTTGTTCTCTAAGACTCCTGATTTTTCTAAGGCCTGTAACAGAACATTGCGCGCCTCGGCGGACTTGCCCTCCAGGCCCAGCACTACACCACGCTGAAGCAGCACCTCTGACAGCGCTTCGATATTGGCGTCGATATCAAACAGTTTGTAGGCTTGGTCCAGAGCGTTGTAGGCATCTGCAAACTTAGCGGTTTTCCCCAGCATTATTCCTACTCGCAGATATGCCGCGGCGCGTCGCGAATCGAGTTGCGTGGATTGTTGATAACTCTCAATCGCCTTCGGTGTTTGCTCGCTTCTTTCATAAGCCCGCCCGAGGTCGACTAGTGCAAAAGCCCGTTCATTAATCGGAACGGCGGACGCGAGCGTGCGGTAGTCATCGACCGCTTTGGCGAAGTCGCGCTGCACAGTCTTCGTGACTGCTTGAATTTTTAGAGAATCGACTTGTGGCAATACCGACGGATTCGGCACCAGCGTCAGTGCCCGGATTAACTCACTCTGCGCCTTGTCCGAAGAATCAAGCTCCATCCAACATTCAGCGAGTCGAGCGTGAGCCAAGGCAAACTCATCATCCTCTTGCACAGCTTGCTCTAAGAGTTTGCTGGCCCGGAAATATGCGCTCTCGCGCATTGCTTCCACGGCCCGATCGTAAAGCTGTTTTGCCGCGGGTGACGGTGGATGAATTGTTGGGCGTGTGTAGCGCCACACGGCGAACGCGATGAGGGCAATCAGAATCACACCACCAACAACGTATCCAATTGGTAATCGTGGCCGTCGGAAAATATCGGAGAGCGTTGCAAGCGCGCCGGTTGGATGGGTGCCCTGGCCCGGAGACACCATTCTCGTCACAGTGCGATCAAGGCCGAGGATGCTTGTGCGCGCCGCTTCCAGATCGTCAATCATCTGTTGCGCGTTCTGATAACGCGCCTCCGGCTTCTTCGCGAGCGCACGCTTGGTGATGTCATCCAGTTCTTCCGGAACATCCGGATTGATTTGCGATGGCGGTGGTGGATCCTCGCGAATGATGCGCGCGCAAATCTCGACGGGACTGCCGCTATCGAAGGCGGGTTTGCCGGCGATACATTCGTAAAGCAGACTGCCGACGGCAAAGAGATCGCTGCGCGCATCGACATCGACGCCGAGAGCTTGTTCCGGTGACAAGTACAAAGGCGTTCCGACAATCATGCCTTCGCGTGTTTGTGTGTTCAGGAGCGTTCGCTGTTCGGTATCGGCCACGTTGATGGGGCCGGGACCGAGCTGCTTTGCCAATCCAAAGTCGAGCACCTTTACGTTGCCGCGCTCGTTAATGGCGACATTCGAAGGCTTGATGTCGCGATGGATGATTCCTTGCGCGTGCGCTTCGCCGAGGGCCTCAGCGACTTGTTTGATGATTTCGATCGAGCGCGGAATCGTCAGCTTCTCTTTGTGCATCAAGTCGCTGAGGGTCTCGCCCTTGATCAATTCCATCACAATGTACGGACTGCCCTCGTCGGTTTCGCCATAGTCATAAATGTGAGCGATGTGCGGATGTGAGAGCGCAGAGACGGCGCGGGCTTCGCGTAAGAATCGCGCGCGGAAATGTTGGTTGTCGCCGCTGCGTGCGGTCAGCGTCTTGAACGCTACGCGCCGGCCGAGCAAAGTGTCCTCAGCGATATAAACGACACCCATGCCGCCCTCGCCGAGCTTCTCAACGATGCGATAGTGCGAGATGGTGCGACCGATCATGGCGCGAATCCAAATGGATTCTTTTTCGAGAGCAGAACGTTGATGAATGCCAGATTACGTCAGGGCAACGTGCACTGGCGGTTGAGCAGCGCGCATTCTCTCGCGAAGACGTAGCAGATTCAAGAGAAAAACAAGGTAGCGAAGTCCATTCAGGAACAGTGTTCGCCTGAATCCTGGCGGGAGGATGTGAGCAAGTGATCAGAAAACTGAAATCCGGAAAGTACCGACTTTACTCGCGCAAGAAGGATCCGAAGAGTGGGAAGCGTCGGAACCTCGGCACATTCGACACGCGTGACGCGGCCAAAAAGCATGAGCGCGCAGTGCAATATTTCAAACGGCATTGAAGTGGTATCGGCGCATCGTCTGGTTAGCTGACGCTCCGATGCGGGTACCACTCGGTTTGCGGGAGAATCAGACCAATCGTTTCAGCGTCAACGCATTTTGTATCGCGTGACCTTCAGGGTCGTTGTTGAAGTAGAAATAAACGTCTTTCGACTGCTTTCGCCAGCGCCTAATCCGACGTGCCCACGCTTTTAATGCGGGTTCGGGATATGAGCCGCCGTATTTCGATTCCGTGCCGTGCAAGCGAACGTAAACAAAATCTGCCGTCACTTCCTGCGGCGAGTCGTAACCCATCTGGTGATAGAAACAGAGCGCCGCCTGGTGCGCTCGTAGCACGTCATAGACTTCAGTCGTGAACCAAGAGTGATCGCGAAATTCGAAGGTGTAGCGATGCTCGCGCGGCATGGCGGAGAGAAACGCCTCGAGTCGCTGGACGTTCAACTTCCAATGCGGAGGCAGTTGAAAAAGAATTGGGCCGAGTTTCTCTCGCAGTCTTTCGGCGCGCAGGAAGAATTTTTCAGTTGATGCCCTCGGCGACTTCAACTTTTTCATATGGGTCGTGAAGCGGCTCGCTTTCACCGAGAACACGAAATTCCTTGGGACAGTTTCTCGCCACGTCTCGAAGGATGTGAAGTTCGGTAGATGATAATGCGTTGCGTTAATCTCAACGGTGTCGAAGTGCTCTGAATAGAATCCCAACATCTTCGTGGCCGGAAACTTTTCGGGATAAAACGGTCCGAGCCAGTGTTTGTAATTCCAGCCAGACGTGCCAATGTGTATCCTTGCCGCCATTTCGTCTCATCTTAATTCCTAACTTTCGCAAAAAATTTACGCATCGCTGCTATCCTTTTGGCCCTTGTGTGTCTCTATGTCTGTGGAGGTTTTTTTACCAGGAGCGGACAGCGCGTCGATGGCGGACGACAGGTCAGAGCCGCCGGATGAAGTCCTGGTCGTCGCGGCGATAATTGGCGACCTGCAAGCTTTCGATCAGCTCGTGCTGCGGTATCGAGCGGCGGTGGCGCGCGTGGTTACAGGTATTGTCGGACGTGAAGATGCCGAAGATGTCGCGCAGGACGCGTGGTTGCTGGCGTTCAAAGCGCTGCCGTCAATTGAAGACCCGCGAAAGTTTGCGGCTTGGCTTGCCGCCATTGCGCGTCACCGCGCGATGCGCTTTGGCAAGCAGGAGAACAAGCTGAAGGCCCAGCATGTCTCGCTGGATGAGGTGCTAATCGAAAAGTTGCAAGGACTGTCACGGCCTCTTATCGACAAAATTGAAGATCAGGAATTGAGAGAAGCGCTAGATAGTTTGCGGCCGGATTATTCGTTGGCGCTCAAATTGCGGTTCCTGGATGAGATGCCGGTCAAGCGCATCGCAGCGTTTCTGGGAGCACCTTTGACGACAGTGAAATGGCGCCTGCGCCAGGGCAAGAAACTTTTGCGACAGAAACTTGAGGATAGGGCTCTGACCATTAAAGAGCAGAAGGGAAGTCAGTGAAATGGATAATGAAAAGACAAAGATCATCAATGTTCTTCGGCGTATTGCGCGCGCAGCGGGCTATGCAGCTTGGGT
>DASYPX010000366.1:0-18299 GCA_036006125.1 Pyrinomonadaceae bacterium
GTAACCCGTTGATCTTACGCCTAACTGATCACCGGTTAACGTTGCAGTTACCCGACTCGGTCTTCCGCTGACTTCCTCTTGGCGCTCGACGCCGTCCGCTTCGAATGTAGATTGTTGAGCGCGCGACGAGGCCATTGTCATGGTTGAGCTACTACGTTGAATTGCGAGCATCTCAGGCGATTCTAGTCGCGCGAACATGCGATCATGGACGCTTTGCCGTTCGTTGTCGGAGAGGCTGCGAGTCACGCGGTCGGCGATGTCGCGGGGATTGTCGCTGCGCGACTGATCCAACCGGAACGTTCCGGTTAAACGACTGTCGGAGTTGTACCCTGACTCGGGCCGTCTCCAATCGGCGACGTTCTGCCAAGTCGCAGAAACGTTCAATGCGCCTGCCAGAGTGTTTAAGTCTGCTCGCAGTGTGCCCCAGTCGGTCTGTGCCTGTGTAGTAAGCCGGTTGTGGCTCATGTAGGTGTCAATTGGTGTAGCACGCGCAAGCACACGGGCGACATAGTCCACCAACGGCTGTCTGGCGTCGAACTGATTGCGCAACTGATCGGTGGCGTTCTTGAGGTCGCCGACGGCAACAAGCATATTGCGTTCGCTGCCAGTCTGGCTGTAGCGATTACGATCAAACGCCGCAGCGAGACTTGATGCGAAAGTATTTCTGCCAGTTTCAATGCGCTGAATTAATTGATTGAGTTCGCTGTCAGAAAGTCGCGACAGTTGACTTGAACTGACTGGCGGAAACGTCTGGCGGTTCCACTGCCAACTGACGCCATACGCATTCGCCAGGGTGTTCAGATTGTTTCGAACCGTTGCCCAATCGTTCTGCGCCGGCGCATTCAACCGATTGCGCGTCATGAAACCATTGACGAGCGCTGCCTTTTGCAAGATGTTCTGAACATCGGCCTCGCCATCCTGGCGACGCCTGAACTTATCCCTGAACTGATCAATTGCGCTCGAAAACGCGGGTTCGAATGAGTTGATGTCGTTTTGCGGACGCGTTTCGTCGACGCGGCCGTTTACCAGTACCAGGTTAAGACTGTTATGGAATCTGTTGGAGCTTTGCTCCAGTCGTTGAAGGATGACGCTGACCTGACGGTCCGTAATACCGTTGGGCCGTCGTTGAGCCTGTGCGCTTGTGCCGATTAAGCCGAGCGCGAACAAAATAAGCACTGACAAGATATGTTTTGATTTATACATCTTTTCCTTTCAGCTTCGATAGCTGTTACCAAGTTTTCCAAACACACGTCCCCGAAGATTAGTTGCAACACAGAATACTAGTGGACAGGGGTGTTGGGGACGCGGAGTTTACAACCTCTCACCTTAGCCCTCTCTCGGGAAACTAACAGGCGGCTCAAGAAGAAGGTTGGTGGCCCGATCCGAGATGTCGAATGGTTAATTTCTAAAGCAGAGCTAAGTGAGTTTTATAGCAGGCGAAAGAGCTGGGGTCTGTGTGCTAACGCACAAAGCCGGGATTGCTAGAGAATGCGGCAGATTATCTATCCCAGCAGCCGATCGAACTCGTCTTTCACCACGCGGTAGCATTCGCACACCGTCTCTTCCAGCTTTTGGCGGTCGAGGATCTGTATGTGACCACGAACGTAACTAATGGCTCCAGCATCTTGCAGCCGGCCCGCAGCCACGGTAACGCCTTCGCGGCGCACTCCTAACATGTCGGCAATTAGTTCCTGGGTCATTACTAACTCGTTAGTATTCAGCCGGTCATGACTTAACAGAAGCCAGCGACAAAGTTGCTGTTCTACTGAGTGAAGACGATTGCAGACGGCTGTTTGTGAGATCTGTGTTATTAATGCCTGCGTATAGCGCAATAGCAACTGCTGGAATCTTCCACCGCGCGCAAACTCATCTTGCATCACCCTTGCTTTCATCTTCAGAGCGCCACCGGCGCTTTGTACGACAGCACGGTTCGGCATCGTACCGCCACCCATAAAGAGGGCGATCCCGACGACGCCATCGTTACCCGTCAAACCCATTTCCGCGCTGGTGCCGTTTTCCATGGTGTAGAGAAGAGAGACTATTGAGGTAGTAGGAAAGAAGACGTAATCCAATTGTCCGCCGAATTCGTAAACAACTTCGCCGAGAGAAAAGGAAACCGGCCGCAAGTTGGGGCCCAATCGTTCATACTCATCAACCGGAAGTAAGGCGAGCAGCCGGTTTTCAACTGGGCCATTTACAGTTGCAGCCATGAGTAACCTATGCGTGTGCCAAATCTCAGAATTACAAATAATTCAAACGGAACTAAATTCTAACTGAGATTGGAATGGTCAGCCAAGAATCATTACCCCCGAACGGTCAAGGAAGATCTCGATGGACGTTGTTATGGCGCGGCCGCAGTTTGTTAACGGTAGAAAATGCAGGTTAGTGGATGTCCATACAACGACTTGAAAAAGTTACTGCGAAAATGGGATTCAACGATCCCATAAACAGAAATCCCGGGCCGGGATCGACCCAGAGTCCTTAACTCTCAGCCAGCGTTTCCTCTCGGCAACCTTGCTCAATCAACGGATTTTCACTGAGTTATCAGTGATTAGCTCCCAATTTAACGAGTCGATCTAACAATGGCACGTGGCTTGAACAGGTGTCGCGGCAGAACTATGTGTGCGAACGGCGTTTGGCAGAACGAGGGCGCGTTCTACAGCCCAACTAAAAATGGATATTAAGCGATCACCCAAATCGAAGATAAAGAAGCGGATTCGCACCACCGCGCTGATCGTTATTGGTGTGGCGGCGATTGGCGGAATTACTTATGGCCTCAGCAAAATGAAACCGGCCGCGCCGACGTTGGATCGCTCGACAAGCATCATCGGCACCGTAAAACGTGGCGAGATGGTGCGAGAGGTTAAAGGCAACGGCACCCTCGTGCCGCAGGTGACGCGTTGGATTCCGGCACCGGCCGAAGGACGCGTTGAAAGGATCCTGGTTCAAGCGGGTATCGAAGTTTCCGCCGGAACCGTAATCGTTGAGCTTTCAAATCCGCAGATGGAACAGCAAGCGCTCGATGCCGAGTTTCAAGTCAAAACCGCTGAAGCTGATGCCGAAAATCTAAAAACGAAGCTCGAGAGCGACGGCATGACGCAACAGTCGCAGATTGCTTCCATTAACGCCGAATACAGTCAGGCGAAGTTGCAGCTTGATTCGGAAGAAGCGCTGGCAAAGCAGGGCCTGGTAGCGGAACTACCGTTGAAGGTCTCGCGTGTACACGTTCAGGATCTCGCCAATCGTCTGAAAGTCGAGCAACAGCGGCTCGCCGTGAGCGCGAAGTCAGTTAAAGCGCAAATGAATGCGCAGAAATCACGCATCGACCAACTTCGGGCGCTGGCCAAATTGAAAAACGATCAGGTTGAAGCCTTAAAGGTCCGTGCCGGAACCAGCGGGGTGCTGCAACAGGTGTCTGTGCAGGAAGGCCAGCAAGTCACCCCCGGAGTCAACATCGCGCGCATCGCCGATCCCGCATCACTGAAAGCTGAACTGAAAGTGGCGGAGACTCAAATTAACGACGTAAAGGAAAACCAGCTGGCGATCGTGGATACGCGCAATGGGTTGATTCACGGCCGCGTCTCGCGCATCGATCCAGCCGCGCGCGAAGGTACCTTCACCGTTGACATTACTTTTACGGAAGCGCTTCCCGGCAGTGCGCGTCCCGATTTAAGCGTTGATGGCACGATCGAACTAGAGAGACTCAGAAATGTTCTCTACGTAGATCGTCCTGCGTTCGGGCAGGCGCAGCAGACGGTCGGGATGTTCAAGCTAACGCCTGACGGCCAGGAGGCCGCGCGGACGCAAGTTAAGCTCGGTCGCACTTCGGTAAGCACGGTCGAGATACTCGACGGCCTGCGCGAAGGCGATCAGGTGATCATTTCGGATACCTCAAGCATGGACAATTACAACCGCATCCGTTTGCGCTAATGAGGATCTGACACCGGCCGACGTGGTCGGTAATCTCGTAACCAAGCCAGAGAGCGAAGTCTAAGCACCGGCGCCGACTTTAATTTAAGGAGCAAACAATGAGTTCAACCGACCCCCTTATTCACCTTTCCGACGTGAAGAAGGTTTTCTATACCGACGAGGTAGAAACGCACGCACTGTCTGGAATTCACCTGGATATTAAGAAGGGTGAGTACCTTTCGATTGCCGGCCCGTCCGGTTGCGGCAAATCAACTTTGCTGTCGATTCTCGGATTGCTGGATACACCGACCGATGGTGAGTACATCTTGAACGAGCATCCGGTCGAGAATCTCTCGCTGTCAGAGCGTGCGCGCATTCGCAACCGCGAAGTTGGTTTTATCTTCCAGAGTTTCAATCTGATCGGCGACCTCACCGTTTACGAAAACGTTGAGTTGCCGTTGACGTATCGCGGCATGAACTCGAGCGAGCGCAAAAAGCGGGTGACCGATGCGCTTGAGCGCGTCGGCATGGGCCATCGCGCGAAGCACCTGCCGAGCCAGTTGTCCGGCGGTCAGCAGCAACGCGTGGCCGTCGCGCGCGCGGTGGGCGGCCAGCCGAGCATTCTGCTGGCGGACGAGCCCACCGGAAATCTCGACTCGACGAATGGTGAAGCGGTGATGGAGTTGTTGCGCGAACTGCATCGCGCAGGCGCAACGATTTGTATGGTGACTCACGATCCGCGTTACGCACAGCATGCCGATCGGATTGTGCATCTTTTCGATGGCCTGATTGTCGAGGAAGAGACGGGTGCGAACCGCCGCCAGATCGAAGAAGCCAAGCAGGAGCTGAGAGAAAGCGGATTCGTCGAAGTCCAATGATAGGTGGCACGGGCGTCCCGCCCGTGAAGCTCACGCGCAAGATGCGCGTGCCACATCATGAAGTCCAATGATCAGTCTTCGCAACGTCGAAAAACATTTTTCGCAGGGCCTGACGAAGAACTATGTGCTGCGACGCATCACTCTGGATATCAAGCCCGGCGAATTCATTTCGATCATGGGCCCCTCGGGCGCCGGCAAATCGACGTTGCTGCACATCCTGGGTATGCACGATCACGCGTGGCAGGGCGAGTATCACTTCGACGATGTGGCCGTCCATGCGCTGAACCCGAAGAAGCGAGCGGAATTGCGTAACCGAAACATTGGATTCGTCTTTCAAAGTTATCACCTGCTGGACGACCAGACCGTGTTCGAGAATCTCGAGCTACCGCTCTCGTATCGTGACGTGAATCGCAAAGAGCGCCAGTCGATTGTTTGCGACACCCTCGATCGTTTTCAAATCGTCGGCAAGAAGGACTTGTATCCAACCCAATTGTCGGGCGGACAACAGCAACTTGTCGGCGTCGCGCGCGCGGTGGTTGCCAACCCCCGATTGATCCTGGCGGACGAGCCGACGGGCAACCTTCATTCGGCCCAGGGCAAAGAGATCATGGAAATGTTCAAGCGATTGAACGACGAAGGAACGACGATCGTGCAAGTGACGCACTCGGAAACAAATGCTGCCTACGGCAACCGCATCATTCAGTTGCAGGACGGCTGGATCGTTGACAACTAAGACCTGATTTTCAGGTACGGGCGTATCCCCAGAAGCGCCGGAATTCTGAATAGCTAGCGAGAATCTCGTGAGTACTTTGGCTATGGCGCACATTCCTCGAACCCTCATTGCCGACGATCAGCCGGACGTGCTCGCCGCGCTGCGCTTACTTCTGAAAGGCGCGGGGTACCAGACTGAATCAGCGGATTCACCCAAAGCAATTATCGAAGCGATTAAGAACCGCGACTTCGATGTCGTGCTGATGGACCTCAACTACGCGCGCGACACAACCTCAGGTCGTGAAGGACTTGATCTGATCTCGCGGATACATGCAGAAGACAGCTCACTCCCGATTGTCGCGATGACCGCGTGGGGAACAGTCGATCTGGCGGTAGAAGCGATGCACCGCGGTGTCCATGATTTTGTGCAGAAGCCCTGGGAGAACTCGCGGCTGCTGAAGGTTCTGCGAACGCAGGTCGAGCAGGGAAGACACCGTCGGCAGCAGCGCCAGAAAGCCTCGGCACGGCGTGAAGTCAGTCGCATGCTGCAAGCGGAATTAAAAGAGGCGCGCGAAATCCAGCGGCGGCTTATGCCCGCGCATACACATCGTTTTGCAGGATTTGAGATCGTCTCGATCTGGCAAGCGGCGCGCATGATCGGCGGCGATTATCTCGCGGCGTTTGCTTTGCCGGACGAACGAGCGGCGCTGTGCGTTGCGGACGTTGCGGGCAAAGGCTTGCCGGCAGCGCTGTTGATGTCCCATTTGCACGCCGCGCTGAGAACAGTCGCAAACCAGGACGCAGCGCCGCGCAATGTATGCGCGCAGTTGAATCAGTTGATGTGTGGCAACCTTCCGCCAAACAAATTTATTAGCAGCTTTTATGGTGTTCTCGATGTGCCGCGCCGGGTGCTGCAGTTCACCAACGCTGGGCATAACCCGCCGTTGCTGGTGAAAAGCGATGGCAAAACCATGCGGCTCACAATTGGCGGCAAAGTTCTCGGCGCATTTGCCGATTCGACTTATGCGCATCAAGAGATCCAGTTAGGGTCAGGCGATCGGCTCGCGCTTTTCACGGATGGCCTGACGGAAATTCGCAACGCGGCTGGGGAAGAATTTGGTGAGGGACGCTTACGTCAACTGTTGATTGCAGAGCGCCATCGATCAGCGTCTGAATTGCAGTCATTAATTATGGCTGCGGCGATCGAGTTTTCCGGCGGTCATGAGTTCGACGATGACGCCGCTCTAATGATCGTCGCAGTGAAATAAGACGCCTACCTGGCGGATAGGATCATATGGGATCTTTTATCAAGGACATCCGTTCTTCCGTTAGGAACCTTACAAAGAGTAAAGCATTCGCGGCGGCTACCCTTGTCACGCTCGCGCTCGGCATCGGGGCTAACACGGCGATTTTCAGTGTCGTCAATGCAGTGCTGCTTCGGCCGCTCCCTTACGCCGAAGCGGATCGTCTGATTGTACCGTGGGGCAGCAAGAGCGAGATGCAATATCACAGCGTAGTGTCGTATCCGGACTTTGTGGATTGGCAAGCGCGGACCCAGACACTTGAATACCTTGCTGCTTACAATTCGTCTGGCATATTGCTGCGGCAGAGCGACGGCGAGCCCGAATTGATGACCGGCTCTGCGGTATCCGCTGACCTCTTTCCGCTTCTCAAAATTACTCCTGCGATAGGTCGTTTTTTTACCAGGGCTGAGGATCAGCAAAACGCACCTGCGGTGATTGTGCTTGGTTACGATCTTTGGCAGCGGCGCTTCAAGTCAGACGCCAACATCATCGGCCAACAGATCCGGATCGGGAGTTTGAGCGCCACCGTCTTGGGCGTTCTACCCAAAGGATTTGTTTTTCCCGCGCGAGCTTCGAAGACAGATTTCTTGAGGCCGCTGGCGCCGGCGCTGGGTGAGCGCGTGCAGCGGCGCAGCAGTTACTCACTTCGTGTGATTGCTCGATTGAAGCCGGGTGTTTCTTTGTCTGCGGCTGATAGCGAAATGAGATCGATCGGCGCGCAACTCGAACAGCAATATCCAGATGAAGGTTTCCGACTGGGAAGCAAACTCATCTCCTTGTACGACGCAGTAACCTGGGGTTCAAAAGTACCGCTCCTCGTCTTACTGGGCGCCGTTGGATTTGTGCTGCTGATCGCGTGCGCTAACATCGCCAATTTGTTGCTGGCGAGGGCCGCCGCGCGTCAGCGCGAAATCGCCATTCGCGCTGCCCTTGGCGCCGGCAGATGGCAAATCATCCGACAACTGTTGATGGAGAGCGTTTTGCTCTCGCTCGCCGGCGGCGCACTCGGTTTGTTAGTGGCGTCGTGGGGCGTCCGCTTACTGGTAGCCACTAGTCCACTCGACATTCCTCGCCTGAAAGACGTGGGGCTGGATGCGACGGTGCTGGTTTTCACGGTCGTCATCTCTGTCTTGACCGGACTCTTTTTTGGTCTTGTCCCAGCGCTACAAGCGAGCCGCGCAGATTTGCAGGACGCGCTGAAAGAAGGAGGCCGCGGCTCCGCGGGTGGCCCCTCGCACAATCGAGTTCGCGCGCTGCTGGTTGTCTCTGAGGTTGCCCTCTCGCTCGTTTTGCTGATCGGCGCCGGCCTGCTGGGCAAGAGCTTTCTACTTCTCAACGAAGTTCGCCCGGGCTTTGAGCCTGAACATGTGTTGACTACCGAGCTCTCGTTGTCAAAATCGAAATATGCAGAACCGGCGCAACAGCAGGCGGCCTTTGCCGACATTGTTAGGCGCTCAGAAAGCATTCCCGGGGTCGAGGCGGCCGGCTTAATCTACCCGATCCCGCTCGGCGGCGATTCGAACGCGAACACTTTCCAAATAGCCGGACGTCCCGCGCTGAGACCGGAGGACAAGCCTACCTCCAGTCATCGCACGATTAGTCCTAATTACTTTCGCGCGCTCAACATCCCCCTCTTACGCGGACGTTCGTTTGACGCGCGCGACAATCAGCAGTCACCACCGGTGATTATCGTCAACGACACTTTTGCGCGGCGCTACCTGGCGGGAACCGACGTCCTGGGCCAGCGAGTGATCATTGAAGGTGAGACAGGTGACAACGCCACACCACCAGCCCGAGAGGTCGTCGGCGTGGTGGGTGATGTCCGCCACGAGAGTCTCGATAGTGAGGCGGGACCGGAATACTACGTCCCGTACGCGCAGGCGCCGCAAAGTTTCATGAGTCTGGTTGTGCGTTCGTCTAACAGTACTCCCGAGAGTCTCTCGGCGAGTTTGCGGGAAGTAATCAGGCAGGGAGATCCGGAGCAGTACGTGGGCACGATTCAGCCGATGACGAAGTTAGTCGACGACGCGGTAGCGCGACGTCGTTTCAACGCACTGTTGACCGGAGTGTTTGCCGGCGTGGCGTTGATCCTCGCTTCGGTCGGGATCTTTGGAGTCTTGAATTACACCGTCACGCAGCGCACGCAGGAAATCGGACTACGTGTGGCGTTGGGCGCACAAACACGAGACGTATTGAGGCTCGTGCTGGGCCATGGAGTGCGCTTGATCATTACCGGACTGGGAATCGGATTAATCGCATCGTTTGCGCTGACGAGAGTACTCGCGGGCATGCTGTTCGGCGTGACGCCGACAGATCCATTAACGTTCGCGACGGTCTCTCTCTTACTGGCGGCGGTCGCGCTGTTAGCGTGCTACATCCCCGCGCGTCGCGCCATGAAAGTCGACCCACTGCGCGCACTGCGATACGAATAGCGAGGGTTTGCATCGGCAGGAATCTGAAAAAGGAGCCGTCATGGAATCTCTTTTCAGTGATTTTCGTTACGCGGTAAGGAACTTGATCAAACGGCCGGGCTTTACCGCGATTGCCGTCGTCACACTCGCGGTTGGCATCGGCGCTAACAGTGCCATATTCAGCGGTGTCTACGCGCTGATACTCAAGCCGCTCGAATTTCCTGATCTCGATCGCATCGTTACAGTCTGGGACAAAAACCCGAGCCGTGGTGTCGAGCGCAACGAAGTCTCAATGGCGAATTATCTCGATTGGAAAGCGCAGAGTCAGTCGTTCGAACATCTCGCACTCGAACGTTGGTGGAGCTCGAACCTCACGGGCGGCGACACGCCGGAACGGGTACAGGGACAGCTCGTCACGGCAGATTTCTTTGATGTGGTCGGAGTCAAACCATTCAAAGGCCGTGCCTTCCTGGAAGACGAGAATCAACCCGGAAAAGATGGCGTTGCGATTATCACTTACAGCCTTTGGCAAAAGCGATTCGGTTCTGACCCAAACATTCTTGACAAGACGGTCATGACCAACGGCATCGCTCGTAAAGTTGTCGGCGTCTTGCCCGCAGAATTCAATTATCCCAAAGGTTCAGAGATTTACGCCCCGATCGCGTTGACTCCGGAAATTATCAAGAGCCGTCGCTTCCACACCTACTACGTCATCGGCAAGCTCAAGCCCAACGTGACGCTCCGGACTGCGCAAGCCGAGATGGACACCATCACCGCCCGGCTCGCGGCGCAGTATCCGGAGGCCAACACCGGTCTCGGCGCAAATGTTTTTCCTGTGGTTGCCGACACGGTCCGCGTTTATTCCACGGCAATGTGGGTGATGATGGCCGCCGTAGGCTTCGTGCTGCTGATCGCCTGCGCCAATGTCGCGAATCTGATGCTGGCACGCGCGAGTGGCCGGCGCAAAGAACTGGCGTTGCGTGCGGCTATCGGCGCCACCCGCTGGCGAATTATCCGGCAGCTGCTGGTCGAAGCTTTCATCATCGCGTTGTTAGGTGGTGCCGCCGGAGTGGTCGTGGCATTTTGGGGAATCGATCTCTTGCGCGCCGGTAATCCGGGAGAGGCAGCTCAGTACGCGCCCGGCTGGAATCATTTCGGAATCAATATTCCGGTTCTGCTCTTCACCTTCGGCATTTCGTTGTTGAGCGGCGTTCTCTTCGGCCTCGCCCCCGCGTGGCATTTTTCAAAACCTGATCTAAACGATGCGCTGAAGGAAGGTGGACGGCAAGGAACTGCCGCATCGCAACGTCTGCGCAGCGCGTTGGTCGTGGCTGAGGTGGCTCTGTCTCTGATGTTACTGATCGGCGCGGGTTTGATGTTCCGCAGTTTCGTGGCGCTACTCAACACGTCGCCCGGATTCAATCCCGAAGGCGTGTTAACTATGGTCCTCAATCTTCCTGCCACCCAATATAAAGAGGACGCGCAACGCGCCGCATTCTATTCCGAGTTGATCCAGCGAGTGCAGAAACTACCCGGCGTTCAATCTGCCGCGGTCGTTAGCCATGTGCCGTTAGGTGGCTCGAATGCGTCCAATTCGTTTTTGATCGAAGGTGCTCCTGAACCAAAGCCCGGCCAGGAGAATGAGGGAAGATACCGGGTGTGCTCGCCCGACTATTTCCAGACGATGGGAATCTCGCTTTTGAAGGGCCGCACTTTCAACGATCAGGATCGGGCGGAATCGAAACCGGTAATCATCGTGAACGAGACCCTGGCGCGCCGTTATTGGCCCAACGGAGACGCGCTCGGTAAACGCATGAGGTTCGAAGGTCCGGTAGATAAGAACCCCTGGCGGGAGGTTGTCGGAATTGTTCAGGACGTCAAACACGAACTGAATCTTCCGGTCACACCCGATTACTACTTGCCGCACGCGCAGGACTCGTGGGGTGGGATGGTGTTCGTCGCGAGGACCACAGTTGATCCCGCCTCGATGTCCGCTGCGATTCGCAAGGAGGTTCTGGCAATCGACAAAAACCAACCGGTCTTTGACGTAAAGACAATGAATGAAGTCCGGGCAATTTCGGTCGCGGTTTATTCCTTTGGTTCGGCGACGATGGCGATTTTTGCTCTGGTCGCGTTGCTGCTCGCTGCCGTTGGGATTTACGGCGTGATGGCCTTTGCGGTCACGCAGCGCACACAGGAAATCGGGATTCGCATGGCGTTGGGCGCGCGCGCGATAGATGTCCTGACGCTCGTCGTTCGATCGGGGATGTTCCTCGCGGCAGTGGGAATTGTAATAGGTCTCGTCGGCGCGCTCGCAATCACACGTTTGCTGGCAAGTCTGCTCTTCGGCGTTTCGCCGACTGACCTGCTGACATTCGCGTTAGTAACGATGGGTTTGTTGCTGGTCGCGGTCTTCGCTTGCTACATCCCGGCGCGACGCGCGACGAAAGTCGATCCATTGGTGGCGCTCAGATATGAGTGACTCATCGGCCCCTTTGTTCTGAAGAAGAGCCAGGGAGGATTCATGGAAGCATTTTGGCAAGACATCCGGTACGGAGCGCGCATGCTGGTCAAGGCACCGAGTTTCAGCATTGTGGCAACCATCGCGCTCGCGTTAGGTATCGGCGCGAATACAGCAATTTTCAGCGTGGTAAACGCGGTATTACTCCGCCCCCTCCCTTTCGCTGATTCCGATCAGCTGATGACCGTCTGGGAAACGGATTCGACCCGCGGCTACACGCGCGGAACCGCTTCGTATCCAAATTTTGCAGACTGGCGAGATCAAAACCACGTGTTTGAGCACATGTCTTCCTATTACACCAACGACTTCGTGCTGACTGGGCGCGGTGAGCCCGCGCGGGTGCAAGGTGCCGTGGTCAACGCCGATCTTTTTCCGTTGCTGCGCGCTACCCCAATGATGGGGCGAGCGTTTGTTCCCGATGAAGACAACCCGGGTAACGGCGGTCGCGTCGTGCTGTTGAGTCAACAACTATTTCAAAAGCGGTTCGGATCTGATCCCAATGTCATAAACCAATCGATGGTGTTGGATGGCAAGAACTACACCATCGTCGGCGTTATGCCTGCGGCCTTTCAGTTTCCCATTCAAAACTCACCGGTCGAGTTATGGACCACAGTGGCCGTTGATCGTGAAGGCGCGGAACCGGTCGCGAGCGAACGAGGCGCCCATTACATGAAGGTCATCGCGCGTCTCAAGCCTGGCGTCAGCAAAGATCAGGCGCAGGCTGAAATGACTTCGATCAGCGCGCGGCTCGAGCAACAGTACCCCGATAAAGATTTGCACAAGAGCAGCCGGGTCGAGCCCATGCTCGAAGGGATGGTAGGCGATATTCGTCCGGCTTTGCTGATCTTGTTGGGAGCTGTTGGCTGCGTGCTCTTAATCGCCTGCGCTAATGTCGCCAACCTTTTGCTCGCGCGCGCAACAATGAGGCACAAAGAGATGGCCATCCGTTCAGCCCTGGGCGCCAGTCGGATTCGAGTCGTGCGCCAGTTGCTGACTGAGAGCGTGATGCTTTCTTTGGCTGGTGGCGTGCTGGGCCTGGTGATGGCGGTCTGGTGGTCAGACCTGCTGGTGACCCTGGGCAAAGAAAATATTCCGCGGGCTTTGCAGGTGGGACTGGATTGGCGTGTCCTGGGATTTACTCTGCTCGTTTCTATCGGGACCGGAATCATTTTCGGCCTGGTGCCTGCTCTCCATTCCTCCAAAACTGAATTAACCGAATCACTCAAAGAGGGCAGCCGCGGTTCAAGCGAGGGCGGCCGCCGCAATCGCATTCGGGGCATCCTGGTGGTTAGTGAGCTGGCTATTGCCGTGATCCTGTTAGTGGGCGCAGGTCTGCTAATTCAGAGTCTATGGCGGCTGCAGCATGTAAGCCCCGGATTTCAATCACAAAACCTCCTGACCTTTGTCGTGGGCATTCCGGAGGTCAAATATCCGGTCGAGAAGCAGGCCCAGTTCTACCGCGATCTGACGTCTCGGATTCAGTCGTTGCCGGGCGTCCGTTCCGCTAGTTCCGTTATCCCACTACCCTTGAGTGGAGATCTGTTCCGAATTTCGTTTGAAACTGAAGGCCGTCCAGTCGCCAAAGGCGAGGAACCGTCGGCGGATTTCTTTGCGATTAATGATGGTTACTTCAAGACGCTGGGCGTTCCGATCATTAAGGGGCGCGATTTCAATGAACGTGATGGCGAAAAAGCGCCGCCGGTAATAATCGTCAATCAATCTTTCGCCGAGAAATTTTTTCCTGGCGAGGACGCGGTCGGTAAACGCATCCGACCCGGAATCTCTACCAGCAAACTAGAACCACAAATGCGCGAGATTGTGGGCATCGTCGGGGATGTTCGCAATCGCAACCTGAGTTCCGAGTTGCGTCCCGGCTATTTCATCCCGATGGCGCAAATCCCGTTTAACCAGATGACTGTCATTGCCAGGACCACTAACGATCCGCACACGCTTATCACGGCCGTTCAGAACGAAGTCCATTCAATGGACTCTCAGGTTCCGGTATTCAACATCAAGACTATGGATGAGCATATCTCCGCAACGGTGGCTGCCCCGCGATTCAATACGACGCTGCTCGCCATCTTTGCCGCGGTTGCATTAATTCTGACGATTGTCGGCCTCTACGGTGTGATGAGTTACGCAGTCGCGCAACGTACCAATGAAATCGGCATACGCATGGCCCTGGGCGCGCGCATTGCCAACATCCTCGGACTGGTTTTCAAACAGGCAATAGTCATGGTCTTGATTGGCGAGGCCATTGGCCTCGCGGGGGCTTTCGTCTTAACGCGGGTCATCAGCAGTTTGCTTTTCGGAGTGACGCCCACCGACTTAACCACCTACGTCGCAGTCGCTTTGATCCTGGGCGCGGTGGCGTTGCTGGCGACTCTTCTGCCCGCACGACGCGCGACGAAAGTCGATCCATTGGTGGCGCTGCGATACGAATAGGGTGAAACCATGAGTTCTCTATTACAAGACTTTCGTTTTGGCTTGCGGATGCTGGTCAAGAATCCCGTCTTCACCTTGATCGCGGTGGTGACGTTGGCGCTGGGCATCGGTGCAAACACCGCTATCTTCAGCGTCGTCGATGCCGTGCTGCTGCGGCCATTACCATACCCCGAAGCCGACCGGCTCGTATTCCTCTGGTCGACCTTCCCCTCACAGGGCGTGCAAACATCCGGCAGCGCGCTGCCGGATTACTACACCTGGCGCGATCAGAGTCATGTCTTCGATGGCCTCGCCGGTTTTTACAACGGCGACTTCAATATTTCTTCCGAGGGAAATGCGCCCGAACTCGTCCAGGGCGCCTATGTCACGTCCAATCTTTTTCAAGTCCTCAAAGTATCTCCGGCATTCGGGCGTCTGTTCACCAGCGAAGAAGAACAGTTTGGCAGAAACCGCGTTGTTCTGCTCAGTCACGGATTGTGGCAGCGACGGTTCGGCGCCCAGCGCGACATCGTTGGCCGGGGCATCAAGCTGGCGGGCGAAACTTATACCGTCGCGGGCGTCATGCCGCGGGGGCTGCCGTTCTTTGACAATTTGCCCGAGGTTGAGCTGTGGGTGCCGATCTCGTTCGCGCCCAACGACAACATGGCCACGCGCAACAATCATTTCGTGAATTTGATTGGACGCTTGAAGCCGGGAGTGATGCCATCGCAAGCCCAGTCGGAAGTGAGCGCCATCGCGAAGAGCATGGAAGAAAAATATTCCGAAAACAAAGGTTTGGGTGCGTCGATTGTCCCGATGCAGGAACAGATCGCGGGTGATTCCCGCAACGCGTTGCTGGTACTGGCGGGAGCCGTCGCGTTTGTGTTGCTAGTGGCGTGCGTCAATGTCGCCAACCTGCTGCTGGCCCGCGCTTCGGCGCGCGAAAAGGAACTCGCAGTTCGCGCCAGTCTCGGCGCCAGCCGCGCGCGCATCGTGCGGCAAGTGATCATCGAATGTCTTCCTCTTGGCCTGATTGGTGGCTTACTCGGATTGTTGTTGGCGATCTGGGGAATCGATCTGCTCTCGTCGCTGTTGCCCGCGTCGCTGCCTCGCGGCAATGCGATCAGTGTGAATAGTCGCGTATTGATCTTCACCTTTGCGCTCGCGTCGTTGACGATCCTGATCTTCGGTCTGTTGCCCGCGCTTCAGGCCTCAAGATCCGACGTGCGTGAATCACTGAATGAAGGAGGACGCAGCGGCATTGGCAATCGGAGACAGGGCCGCATTCGACGGCTACTTGTAATCGCAGAAGTCGCGCTGGCACTCGTGCTGTTGGCGAGCGCCGGGCTGATGGTGCGCAGCTTCATCAAACTGCGGCAGGTGGACGTCGGCTTTACCGCGCACAACGTTCTGACGATGAGCGTGCCGCTCCCTCAGGCAAAATACCCAACGCCGCGAACCGTTGATGACCCTCGCGATCCGCCTGGACTAGATTTCTACGAGCAGCTTTTGAGACGCGTGCAGTCTTTGCCGGGCGTGCGTGCGGCGACTGCGGCCACGATTCTGCCGCTGGGCGCCGGCGAATCCTGGGGTAAGTTCCTAAGTATTGAAGGGCGCACCGAGACAGCGCTCGATAGAGTGCCGCTGGTGCGGTTTGCGCTCGTCAGTCCCGATTACTTCCAGACATTCGGGGTAGCAGTTCGGTCAGGACGACCCTTCGCTAACGAAGATCGAGGCAACTCGCAGCCGGTGGCCATTATTAATGAGACGCTGGCGAAGCGGTTTTTCCCCAACGAGAATCCTATCGGTAAGACCATTTTCATGGGTCCGCCGGAGAATCTACGGCCGCCCGAAGAACGAACTGCGGCCAATCGCGCCGAGCGCCGCACGATCGTCGGAGTTGTGTCCGATGTCAAAGGCGGAAGTCTGAATCGGCCTGTTTCCCCGCTGGTCTATGCGCCACTCAGTCAATACCGGCGCGAAGGTTGGAGCAACAGTCTGATGTTGGCGGTGCAGACAAGCGCCCCTCCCGAAACCTTGACCGCCGCGATCAGAGAACAAGTGCGCGCCCTCGACTTAGACCAACCTATTACCAGTGTGCGCACGATGGATCAACTCCTCAACCGGACGCTCTCAGAGGCGAAGTTTAGTTTGCTGCTATTTGGTCTCTTTGCAGCGTTGGCATTGTTGCTGGCGGCGATCGGGATTTATGGAGTGATGGCTACTTCGGTCACGCAGCGAACACATGAGATCGGTTTGCGCATGGCCTTGGGTGCGCAAAAGGGAGATGTCTTGCGGTTGGTAGTAAGACAGGGGATGACGGCAGTCGTTGTGGGGATGGTGGCCGGTCTGGCATTCGCTGTGGCATTGACGCGGTTGATGTCGAGCTTGTTGTTTGGGGTCAAACCTACTGACCCAACGACCTTGGCGCTGATCACGATACTACTCGGCGTTGTTGCCTTATTGGCCTGTTACTTGCCCGCGCGACGCGCGACGAAAGTCGATCCACTGGTGGCGCTGCGTTACGAATGAATATGAGCTTCAGGATCCGTATGACCTGTCGCTCGATTGAAGGACATTAAGTGATGCACACCGTTCTAAAAGACATTCGCTATGGAATTAGAAGTCTGGCCAGGCATCCGGGCTTCACGGCGGTGGCGTTGATAACACTCGCGTTAGGTATTGGCGCGAACACTGCGATTTTTAGTGTGGTCAATGCGGTATTGCTCCGGCCATTACCCTACAACGATCCCAACCGCATTGTGTGGTTGTGGGACACTCAGCCACAGCTCGCGACGGCGCCGACTTCGCTTCCTGACTTTCTTGGTTGGAAAGAGCAGAACCAATCATTCGAACACATCGCGGCTTTTCTAAGCGGGAGCATGTTTCTCGATACGGGCGACGGTACAAGCGATACGCGCGTTGGGTTGGTGACGCCGGAGCTGTTTTCGGTCTTTCACGTCAGCCCGATCCTGGGCCGCACTTTCACCAATGAGGAAACCCTCCCCGGACGATTTCGCGTGGCAGTGTTAAGCCACTCAATGTGGCAGAACCGCTTTGGATCAGACCCGAATGTTTCGGGCCGGACGATACAGCTCAGTGGTGCCGCTTACACAATCATTGGTGTGATGCCTGCGGGCTTCGCATATCCGGATCGCGCTGAGCTTTGGAGACCTTTGCCGATTGATCCGGCAAAACTGGATCCCGGGCCTCACTACCTGAACGTTGTCGGCCGCTTGAAACCAGGGATCACACTGGCTCAGGCGCAAGCCGACATGTCCACCATTGCCGCGCGACTGTCGCAGCAATACCGGGAGAAGAATGCGGGGCACGGAATAAAACTCGAACCTCTGACAAATGTTGTCGTCGGTGACGTTGGCTTGGCGCTCTATGTCCTGTTGGGCGCCGTGGGGTTTGTGCTTTTGATAGCGTGCGCAAACCTCGCCAATCTCATGCTCGCTCGCGTGGGCGCGCGACAGAAAGAAATTGCCGTTCGCACTGCGCTTGGGGCTAGCCGTCTGCGAATTATGCGGCAGTTGCTGATCGAGAGCGTCACGCTTGCCATTGGCGGTGGCGTGATTGGGCTATTGCTCGCTTTTTGGGCAGTGAAGTGGGTCATCTCGCTCAGCGCCGACACGATTCCTCGTGTTCGCGAGATCAGTATCGACCCAAGAGTGGCCGCGTTCACTTTGTTGGTTTCCGTGTTCACCGGTGTGCTATTCGGTCTGGTGCCGGCACTACAAGTCTCCAGACCGGACCTTACCGACGCGTTGAAGGAGAGCGGAAGAACCACGGCGAGTCATCGCACGAACCGGTTCCGCAGCGCACTGGTGGTGAGCGAGGTAGCTCTTTCTCTCGTGTTACTCGTGGGCGCCGGATTGATGATTAGAAGCTTCGCAAAACTCAACCAGATCGATCCTGGATTCAAGCCGGCGCAGGTGGCGACTCTGGGAGTGACGCTTCTACGCAGCAAGTATCCAGAGGATGAACAGGTCGCACAAACGTATTCGCAAATCCTCGAACGTTCTGCGAGTGCACCCGGCGTCCTCTCAGCCGCGGCGACTTCGTATTTGCCGGTGACGGGCAGTAACGAAAGCGATTCCTTCACCATCGAAGGCCGCCCGCCTATCGCAAAAGAAGC
>DASYPX010000367.1:0-3832 GCA_036006125.1 Pyrinomonadaceae bacterium
GGCTGTTCGTAAAGACGCAGATTCGCGCTCGAGATGCCAATGTCCTGAAACCACTGATTGCAGGCATCGATCCATTCCTGATGCGCGGCTTCGTCTTCGCCCGGTTTCACAAAGTATTCCATCTCCATCTGCTCAAACTCGCGCGTGCGAAAGATGAAGTTGCCGGGCGTCACTTCGTTGCGAAACGATTTACCGATTTGTGCGACGCCGAAAGGAAGCTTGCGCCGGCTCGTGTTCAGGACATTGAGAAAATTGATGAAGATGCCCTGCGCCGTTTCGGGACGAAGATAGACGAGTGATTCCGGATCATCTTCGGCGGTCGCGCCCACGTGCGTGCGGAACATCAGATTGAAAGCGCGCGACTCGGTGAGATTCTTCGAACCACACTCCGGACATTTCCCATCGTCGAGCTTGTCTGCCCGGAGCCTGGTTTTGCACTCGCGACAATCGACCAGAGGATCGGTGAACGTATCTTCGTGGCCTGAGTATTTCCAGACCAGGCGGTTCAGAATGATCGATGAGTCCAGCCCTTCCATGTCGTCGCGCTCATAAACCATCCAACGCCACCACGCCTGCTTGACGTTGTTGTAGAGCTCGATGCCCATCGGGCCGTAGTCCCAGGCGCTGCCGAGGCCCCCATAAATTTCGGAAGACGGATAAACGAAGCCGCGACGCTTCGCGAGTGAGACGATTGTTTCAATGTTGGGCGCGGACACTGACTAGTGAATGGTAAATCGTGAATCGTGAATAGAAGAGCGAACGGCGAGTGTAACAGGCAGAAAAAAGGCGGGCAACGCCCGCCTCTGAACAACTCAATGCCTAAAAGGCTGACGGGCTGTCGATAATCTTGCTGAGGCTCCCCCTAACCTCTCGCAAGCCGCTTACCAACAGCCCCTGCCTCTTTTGCCCTGCGACTGTCCTGGCAACTCTGTTCCCCCGAAAGAGCTGCCATCGCTTTCAGATGGGAAGCGCCTCCCCCAAAGCACCTCTCAACTTTTTGTCTCAGAGCCTGACCCGAATTACCTACCTTCTGCCTTTTTTAGTCGAGTCAGGGTTGAGCAACGATTGTGCCAACGCGCCTGTTATCAACGATTCAGATGAATCCTGAAGAAATTGAAAGGGCGCGAAATGATCGCGCCCTACTGTTGCATTCATGTTGTAAGTCTTCGATACAGGCAAGCGGAGCTTTTGCACTAAAATCACTCGGCGTCGGGAAGAGCGGTTCGCCTTACGTGCACCTATTTCGTTTCAAACACTATGTTTCCGCCGATGACCGTCATTACACAATGCGTCTTGAGGATGTCCATTTCGGGAATTTTCATGACGTCGGCCGATAGCACGGTCAGGTCAGCGAGCTTCCCGACCTGTATCGAGCCGCGCAGATTCTCTTCGAATGCGGCATAAGCGGGCCAAATCGTAAACATCTTCAGCGCTTGCTCGCGCGTGACCTTCTCTTCCGGGTGCCAGCCTTCGCCGGAGAACCCGCGAATGTCTTTGCGCGCAACGGCTGCATAGAATTCGATCATTGGTTCGCCGCGCTCGACTGGCGCATCGGATCCGCCGGGAATGACCACACCCGTCTTCAGCAGGCTCTGCCACGCGTATGCGCCCTTCAACCGTTCGAGTCCCAGACGGCTCGGGGCAAAGTGCAGATCGCCAATCGCATGCGACGGCTGCATGGAAGGAATGATGCCAAGTTTGGCAAAGCGCGGAATGTCAGCCGGATTGATGATTTGCGAGTGCTCGTCGCGCCAACGCGGATCTCGCTTGCCTGACAAAGGCACGGCCGCAAACGCCTTTTCATACTCGTCGAGGATGAACCGATTAGCCCAATCGCCGATCGCGTGTGTCTCGACCTGGATGCCTTTTTGCAAAGCTTCTTTCAGCATTGGCAACAGATCTTCCTCTTTCACGCGCAGGAAACCGACGTTGCGTTCCATCCGGCCATCCGCCGTTTTGATTTCAGGAACGTCACTATAAGGCTGCAGTAAGGCCGCACCGCGCGAGCCCAGTGCACCGTCGGAAACCACTTTGATTGTCCGGAGATTAAAATGATTATCGAACGCTTCGATGATTGGGCCTTCTTTCAATAGCCGATTCGCTTCCGGTCCGGGACCGTACACAGCTTTGTAAATGCGAATCTTCAACTTCCCTTCGCCGTAAAGTTTTTTGTAGAGCTCAACGTCGCGATAACTGCCGCCCGGGTCTTGCACCTGCGTCCAACCGAGCATGATGCTGCGCTGATCGGCGAGCAACATTGCCTGCTCGGTATTCCCTTCGCCCGCGGATGGAATGTGCCTCGAAACTAAACCCTGGGCATTGTCGAGGAGCATTCCCGTGGGTTCGCCTGAATCTTTGTCGCGAACAACTTGTCCGCCGAACGGATCTTTCGTTTCTTTTGTCACGCCGCCAATCTTCAACGCGGCGCTGTTGGCGACGGCGCCATGACCATCAGCGCGCGTCAGAAACACCGGATTGTTCGGAGCAATCTTGTCGAGGTCCCAACGCGTCGGAAAAACCGGCGGCGTCCAGAACGTCTCGATCCAACCGCGGCCGGTCACCCATTCATCGGGCTTCGCCTGATCGACACGTGTTTTCACCTTCGCCAGAAAATCCTGGAGGTTGGTGATGCCTTCCAGGTTCAGGTTCATCTCGCGCGCGCCAACGCCGATGAAGTGATAGTGCGCATCGGTTAACCCTGGCAAAACGGTGACGCCGTGCAAATCGATGACGCGTGTGTTTGCGCCCTGATACTGCTTCGCGCCCGCGTTCGTGCCGACGTAAACGATGCGATCGTTTTTCACGGCGATGGCTTGTGCGTTCGGTTGACGATCGTTGCCGGTGTAGATGTTGCCGTTCGTGAAAATCAGAGTCGCCGGCGCGACCTTCGTTTCCGCCGGCGAAAACGTGAGCAGCAGCAAACTGAGAATAAGCAGGTGAATTTTCATAGCATTAGGCGAGCTAACTAGAACCTCTGAAAGCTGCAAACTTATATCACAAGCTTTGCCCCGAGCGGCAGAAACGCGTTCTCAATGCGGCGTGAAAGAATGGTGATTACTTTGTGAGAGGCGCATTGAATATAATTGTTTCACTCAAAAGAGCGGATATTCGATTTAGCTATCGAAGGAGGAACTATGCGCGTTTCGAGTCTCGATCTAAACACACCGCAAGGGTCCACCACGGCCTATGTCGATCGACCCGAGCACGACACGAACACAGCCGTAATCCTGATTCAGGAGTGGTGGGGGATTAATCAACACATTCGCGATATCGCCAGCCGCTACGCCGACGAAGGCTACAACTGTGTCGCGCCCGATCTTTATCGCGGCCGATTGGCGCAGGATGCAGAGGAAGCGTCTGCGTTGATGCATGGACTCGCCATCGAAGACGGAATGGAAATGATCCGCAAAACGATCGACGCGGCACGCGATACCTTTGGGTTCGATCAATTCGTGATTACGGGTTACTGCATGGGCGGCACGTTTGCCTTGCGCGCCGCGTGTGAAATTCCTCAGTTGAAAGCGGCTGCTCCTTTTTATGGCGATATTCCGGAAGAGAGGATCTTGAAAAATCTGAAGGTGCCGACGCTGTTCATCGCCGGCAAGCGTGACGCGTGGATCAATCCGGAGAAGGTCAACGGCTTGCGCGACGCTGCTGCAAAATACGGTTTGCCGGTCGAAACTGTAAGCTACGACGCCGACCATGCCTTCTTCAACGACACGCGACCGGAAGTCTACAACGCAGAAGCCGCGAAGGATGCGTGGGAACGCGTACTCACATTGTTTGAGGAGCATACGTCTGAGCAGCACGCGGAAGCCGGACGGCCTGCTAC
>DASYPX010000368.1:0-4385 GCA_036006125.1 Pyrinomonadaceae bacterium
GTTGCGATTGGCCCGGGCCTCTCGTCGGAAGACGCACGGACGCGCGCATTCGTGCGCAGAGTTGTCGAGCGACGACGCATGCCGATTGTGATCGACGCCGATGGGCTCAATTGCCTCTCGCCCTGGCCTGAAGACTTACGCGGATCGAACGAGTGGCCAATAGTGTTAACTCCCCATCCGGGGGAGATGCGGCGGCTGATGGGAACGACCGACAAGGCATCGCTCGACGATCGGGTGGCCGCGGCCCGACAGTTCGCCGCCCAACATCAGGTCATTCTACTGTTGAAAGGCGGCCGTTCGCTTGTCGCCGCACCCGATGGTCGCGTCTTCATCAATTCGACTGGAAACGCGGGACTCGGCACGGCTGGCGCCGGAGATACTCTGACCGGTGTAATCACTGGATTCCTCGCCCAGGCAAAGCGCGTGAGCGCGCTCGAGACAGTGATCGCGGCTCTTTACGTGAGTGGTCTCGCTGGAGATTTGGCGGCCCGCGAACTGGGCATGCGCGCAATGGTTGCTTCAGACATTCGCGAACATCTGAGCGCGGCGATTTGTTCGCTCGATCCGCGCGGTGAATATCCCTAATTAACTATCTGTGACGACCGCAACCCACACCATCGCGCCCGGCGAATTCGTTTCTCACAACGAACAGCAAACGTTCGATTTTGGCGCTAGAATCGGCAAACAACTCTCGGGTGGTGAAATTCTACTGTTCAGCGGACCTTTAGGCGCTGGGAAGACGCTAGCGGTCAAAGGTATAGCGCACGCGCTTGGAGTGGATGAGGACGACGTGAGCAGTCCGTCCTTCACTTTGGTTAATCCGTACGAGGGGCGACTTCGTATGTATCACATCGATCTCTACAGACTCGATGAAGGTGCGTCAGCCGCGCACGCAGTCGATCTCGATGAGCTCCTCACAGATGAAGATGCTGTGATAGTCATCGAATGGGCTGAGCGCATGGGCAACTATCCTTTGCCAACGACAGCCTGGAAAATCTCGATCACCGGGGATGGTGACGCACCGCGCCGCATCTCGCTAAACATGTTAGAATCGGTCGCAGTCAAGAAAGGCTAATCAATGCAATATCCTGAAGAATTCATTCGACCAATGCGAGAAGAGCTGACACGCCTCGGCGTTGAGGAACTACGAACGCCCGAAGCCGTTGAATCCGCGGTCAAGGATTCAACCGGCACGCTCATGATCGTGGTTAATTCCATCTGCGGTTGTGCCGCGGGAAAAGCGCGCCCTGGCGTGGCGCTGGCATTGCAGCACGACGTTCGACCAGACACAGTAGCGACCGTCTTTGCGGGCGGCGACATCGAAGCGACGGACAAAGCGCGCAGCTATTTTACTGGCTATGCGCCGTCGTCTCCTTCGATCGGACTTTTGAAAAACGGTGAACTCGTTTACATGATGGAGCGCTATCAGATCGAGGGCAAAGGACCCGAGCAGATTGCTGATGAATTGAAACGCGCTTTCGATCAGTGCTGCTCTGCCGCGACTACAGCGGCAAACTGAGAGTTCCGAATTCGCTCTCAATCTCTCGCCAATTTCAAGTAATGCTTCGCGCGATTGCACCCTCCCCAATGGTCGGACTGTGCCGCAAGCTTGGCTTTGACGCCATGCTATGATCGCGCCGATGCCGGCTTCCCCAAACATCTCCCTCGACACACGCATACTGGATTTGCCTGCGAAAGGACTGGCAGGCGTTGGCTCGCTGACCGCGCGCAAGCTCGCGCTTGGCCTCGCTGAGATTGCTGCAGGCAAAGACATCAACTCAGTCACAGTCGAAGACCTGCTGCTTTATCTTCCGATGCGTTACGAAGACCGTTCGCGGATGATGGCGATTCGAGATCTTCAAGACGATCAGGAAGCATCGCTCGATCTTACTGTGCGTTTAGCAAAGCCTCGGTACATTGGACGCCAGCGTTTCATCTTCACCGTTTCCGCGAGCGACCAGAACAATACCTCGCCGCACGTGTTGATTGAGTGGTTTGTTTCGGGTTCGCGGGCCAAACAGATCATCGAGTATTACGTCAAACGATTCACGCGGGGAACCCGCTTTATCGCTTTTGGAACATGGCATCGCGACAAAATCGGCACCTTTTGTTTGAAGATAAACAAGCCGGACGAGATTGAAGTGATAAGCTCCGATGACGGCGCTGAAACTGATCATGATGGCAGCGCGGACTCACCGCTCTCAGCCATTCACGTTGGCCGCTCCGTTCCTGTCTATCGAAAGATTAGCGAGATTCGTCCGAAGCAGCTGCGCGAGATCATCCATCGGGTGCTCGCAGCGCTGCCTGAGTCCGCGATTACTGAGAACATTCCGGCCGATTTGCGGCGACGGCAGAAGTTGTTGGCACGGCCGTTAGCGCTGCAGCAGATTCATTTTCCGCCGGAGAACGCTTCGCTCGCCGATTATGAAACGGCGCGCAGTCCCGCACACCGACGGCTGATTTTCGAAGAGTTGTTCTGGCTCGCGCTTGCTTTGGGCGTTAAGCGCGGCCATCGCGTGAAAGAAACCAAAGGGGCGTCGATCACAATCGATGACTCCATCAAACGTCGCATCGGATCAGTCTTGCCTTTCAAACTCACGGAAGCACAAAAACGCGTCGTCAAAGAAATCTTCCGCGACATGAAATCCGAGGCGCCCATGAATCGACTGCTGCAAGGCGATGTTGGCAGCGGCAAAACGATCGTGGCGCTCATTTCAATGCTGGCCGCGATGGAAAACGGCTATCAAACGGCGCTCATGGTGCCGACGGAGATTCTCGCCGAACAGCACGCGCGCAACATCAAACGCATGCTCGCGAAGTCTCCTTATCGCATCGACCTTCTCATCGGCTCGTTGAAACCGGCGGAAAAGCGGCAGCTTCACGCGGCAATCTCCGGTGGGGAAGTTCACGCCTGTATCGGCACGCACGCGCTGATTCAGGAGAACGTGTCATTCAAGAGCCTGGGGCTCGCAGTTATCGATGAGCAGCATCGGTTCGGCGTGATGCAGCGGGCTTCATTGCGAGATCGCGGCTTGAATCCGGACGTGTTGGTCATGACGGCGACGCCGATTCCGCGTTCGCTGGCGATGACTGTGTACGGTGATCTCGATGTCTCGATCATCGACGAGATGCCGCCCGGTCGCACGCCGATTGTGACGAAAGTTTTTGCGGACAACGCCGATGATCGGAAAGAAGTCAAGAAACTGCTGACACAGGAACTACGTGCCGGTCATCAGGTCTACATCGTTTATCCGCTCGTAGAGGAGTCGGAAAAGCTCGACCTGCGCGATGCCACACGACGGTACGAATACCTGCGCGATCAGGTCTTTCCGAAGTTCTCGGTAGGACTGCTACACGGACGCATGAAACCGGAAGAAAAAGACAAGGTCATGACCAGATTCGTTAGCGGCGAAATCAAGGTCCTCGTTTCAACGACGGTGGTTGAAGTTGGCGTCGACGTGCCTAATGCCTCAGTAATCGTGATTGAACATGCGGAGCGTTTTGGGCTTTCGCAGCTTCATCAATTGCGCGGACGGGTTGGTCGTGGGGCGAAACAGAGTTATTGCGTGCTGCTGGCCTCAGACAAACAAACCGAGGTCGCGCGTGAGCGGCTCGGAATCATGGAAGAGACGAACGACGGTTTTAAGATTGCGGAGAAGGATCTGGAGATTCGCGGCCCGGGCGAAATCATGGGTACCCGACAAGCGGGATTACCGGAGTTTCGCGTGGCCAATCTCGTTCGCGACCTCGATATTCTGCAAGCTGCGCGTAAGGAAGCTGAGTTCTATGTCAATGCGCGGTCGACTTCTCGTGAAGCGGCCGAACTGATTAAACGCGTGCAGCAAGATGCGCGGCTTAAACTGGCGGCCGTGGGATGATCTGTCCGCAGATTACGCAGTTACACAGAAAAACAGAATCAGCCACAAAGAAGCACAAAACGCACAAAAACGAAGCGACATCTTTTGTGCTTCCTTTAGTTCTTACGGTCGGATTTTGTTTTCTGCGTAATCTGAGTAATCTGCGGATACTTCTTTCATGCGCATCATCGCGGGCAAATATCGCGGACGGCGTCTGAAAAGTCCGCCGTCCGATCGCACGCGACCGACGTCAGATCGTTTGCGCGAGACATTGTTCAATGTGCTCGCGCCGCGAATTGAAGGCGCACGGTTTCTCGATCTGTGTGCCGGAACCGGCGCCGTCGGGATAGAGGCGCTGTCACGCGGCGCGGAACACGTCACGTTTGTCGATCAATCCCGGCAAATGTGCGCATTGATGGAAACGAACCTCAGCGGACTCCTGGTCGCAAAGGCTGAATTTGAGATCGTGAAGGCTGACGCATTTGATTTTCTGCGCAAGCGGAAGAATGCTGACTCGCCTTTCGATCT
>DASYPX010000369.1:0-8659 GCA_036006125.1 Pyrinomonadaceae bacterium
GTCCCAATCGACACGATTCTCGCGATTGTAGAACTTGTTGACATCGATCGAGCCCAGGTTGCAGGAATTCGCGAAGTGCAGGAACTGCTCGCCGCAGGGATTGCTCGCCATGATCGGGCCCATCGAGTTGATCATGTGATTATGGCGATTGACCTCGTCGATGAACGCGATTCCGGGTTCGGCGTACTTGTGGGCACTGGCGATAATGCGGTTCCAGATGTCCGGCGCGTAGACGAATCCCGGGGCAGGCGGCTCTTCAATTAATGCATCCGAAAGGTCCGCGGTCTCGAACGATTCCTTGTCGCGGAATGTGACGGTTGAACCGTCCGGCCGGCGATAGACAACATAGTTGCGACCGGTGACGGGATCGAACACGGGATCATTCCAACCTTCGCCCTTGAATTCGAGCTGATACCACTCGTTCTTCTCAACTGCGTCGAGGAACTTGTCGGTGACGTTGACCGAGATATTAAAGTTCGTGAGCGAGTGCTGATCGTTCTTCGCGTGAATGAAGCGCAACACGTCCGGGTGAGTGACGCGCATCATGCCCATGTTCGCGCCGCGACGCACGCCGCCCTGCTTCACCGTGTCGGTCGTCGTGTTGAAGATGTTCATGAACGACACAGGACCACTCGCTACGCCGTGCGTCGAACGGACCATCGAGCCGCTCGGTCGCAGCTTCTCAAAAGTGAAGCCGGTGCCGCCGCCCGTCTGATGAATGATCGCGGCGTCCGTGGCTGTCTTCATGATGCCGGCGATCGAGTCCGGCACATCGAGCACGAAGCACGCGGCAAGCTGACCGTTTGGCTTGCCGGCGTTCACCAGGCACGGCGTGTTCGGCACGAATTCGCGCGCGTTCATGATATCTGACATCGCGTTGTAGAAAAGATCGCGTTGTGCCGGATCAGTTTCGGCGACAGAAACGTGCGCCACGACACGCGCAACGATGTCGCTCCATTCTTCTATTGGTTCGCCCTTGGCGTCTTTTAGCGAGTAACGCTTTGCAACGACTTTGCGCGCATTCAAACCCAGCGGGTCGATGGCACGGCCAACCGAAAACTTGGCGGAGACTTCTGATTGGAGGATTTCGTTTTCCGACACTTTTGTCATCTTCGCACCACTCGCGGTTTTCATCTTCCAGTTTACCTTTCTCGCGCGGGGAACCGCACGCGAGCCTGAATTTGAGGAACAAAATGCCATCGACGATTCATCATCGCCGTTGCCAAAACGATTCAATTTTACGCAGGTACTACGGTCGGTTTTGCGAAGTTAAATCTACCTTGCGGAGTCGGGTTTGGAGCCCTTCTGCCGCCGCCGCCAGCCGTCTCAACCAAAGCAGGACGCACTATACTCCTGAGTTAACATGAAGTCAATATATTGTGGTGACTTTTTTTTTCAACACGATAGAGTGGGTTTTCTGAAGAAATACTTGAGGTTAGGTCGCGAGAAATCATGGCGTTAGAACCGGGATTTACCACGAAGCCACGAAGACACAAAGAATTAAAATCTCAGCTTCTTTATTTTTGCTTTGTGCCTTGGTGTCTTGGTGGTTAAATTCACTTCGAACTCGACCCGCTCGCCAGCAGCAGATCCAGTTCGCGATGTTGATTGTCCAGCAGGCCGTATGTATCGGCGGTTTCTTCCAACATCTGTTTGGTCATCGCGATTGAGTCGCTCAGCTCTTCGAAGTGCAACGCAGAGACACGTTCAGGAGTCGGCAGTGTGACAACCTGATCGTTCACCAGGCCGAAGAAGTTTTCGATCGACTGTAGCTGTCCTTCGACGAGTCGTACCGATCGTTCGAGATCGTTAAAAGCCGCCACGCGACGTCGCAGGATTTCGGCATTAGCTTGTTGGATACGCTTCTGACGGTCGTCCGTCGCGCTTTGGACGGCATGCTCGGCTTGCTTTAGTTGGTTCTGCACTGCCTGGCGATTAATCGAACGCAGGTGATGCTTGCGGCGACGATAGACGTCCAGCAGATCGACGAAATCTTCCCACCGGTGATCGAGGCTTTGTAGGTTCGCGGGAACTTCTTTGCTGTTGGTGAACTTGCGATAGTTCGAGTAGATCTGGTTTTTCATCCAGCGAAGGTATTCGACGGCTTCGCGTTCGCGCGGATCGAAAGCTTTAACGATCTGTTCGCGTTGCGCTTCTTTGAGTCTGTTTTGGCGCTGCTTCTCGCGCCGCTCGATGTAGCGGCGATAGAAAGGACTTGCGGGAACCGTCACCAGATACAATCCTTCGGCGCCGAGCCCCATCAGCAGCGGCGTTACATCCCAAAAGAACGCAGCGGCCACGGCGAACCCTGCCATGCCCCAGAAATTCAGAGGCTCTTTAAAAGCCTCTCTCACATATCGAAAATCGATCTTCGACAAATCCATCGATAATACGGCTCAAGTCCGTTCCATGTTCCCGAAGGAGCCCTTCCCTCACGGTCGGGCTACTGCCCCGCCTCGTAGCAGCACAATTTAAGATTGGGGCGTCGTCTCACCCTGGGCCGGCAAAGCCTGGGGTGTCGCACTTGCGGACGATCCTTCGGGCAACAGACCCATTTCGCGTTTGTACGCGAGCAGCTTGTCCTGCAATTGCATGTCCATCGCTTCCTTTTCGATCTCCTGCATCTGAGAATCAACTGACGCAGTACCGAGTTGCATGCGAGCTTCGGCCGCAGCGGCACGACGATCGATCTTGTCGCGCATTTCATCGAAGGTCTGCGCGTCATCGCCAATCTGGAACGACGCCATCGTCTGCGCCAACTGCTCCTGAAGTTTTGCCTGTTTCGACTGGTTAATGAGCTGCATGGCCTCGGCCGTGCGCCGCTGCATCTGCAGCATGTAATTGTCGCGGGCCTTGAGCGCCTGCTTCGAAGCCAAACTTGCATGCTCAAGCTGCTGGCCGGTGCGATTCAGATCAAGCTGTGCTTGTTGCAGCTGTCCGATGTAAGCGGCGGCGATGTCGTCGCGATTCATCTTGATCGAAGCTTTTATTTTCGAATCGAGATCGACGACCTGGGTCTCCAGCCGTTCTTTATTCTTGGCAAGCAGTTTTTCAGTCGCCATCACCTGCGCGACGGAATTGTTCAGGTCGGGAATCCGATCGCGCATGTCGCGGATGGTCTGCTGGAGAATGAGTTCCGGATCCTCAGTCTTCTCGATCACGCCGCCGAACATAGCGCGCATTGAACGTTTTAGTCGCGTCCACAGTCCCATTTCTTCATCCTCCAGAGAGTCGATTTTTGAAATCGGTTGGCTTCACCAGCGGTCTCGGAAGCGCCCTCGAATATTACGTCAGCGCAGCGCAAACTGTTGCAGTTCGGCCAATTTTCGCGGTGAGTATATCAGAGAGTGAGCAGTGAGCAGTAAGTAGTGGGCAGTCAGCTCGTTGCGACGGCGGTAGGCGCGGATGCTCGGCCAATGTCGCGGCGAAATTGCATGCCGGCCCAATGAATATCGGCGGTCGCCGCGTAGCATCGCGTTAGCGCAGCTTCCAGATCTTTGCCCGTCGCAGTCACGCCGAGAACTCGCCCGCCGCTCGTCAGCCATTCGCCGCTCGCGCCGCGTTTCGTGGCTGCGTGAAAGATCATAATGTTGGCGCGGTGAGTTGCCTGGTCCAACCCGTCAATGCGTGCACCGGTTTCGGCTTTGGCCGGGTAACCACGTGCCGCGAGCACCACACACGCCGATGAGTCGTCAGACCAGTGCACGGCAACTTCGGCTAAGCGCTGATCGACGATGGCATCAAAGATTTCGACCAGGTCACTTTGCAGACGAACCAGAATCGCCTGCGTTTCGGGATCGCCGAAGCGCACGTTGTACTCCAGGACCTTGGGACCTTCCCTGGTGAGCATTAATCCGATAAAGAGGATGCCGCGAAATGGAATCCCTTCGGCGCGCGCGCCTCGCAAAGTCGGTTCAACAATTTCACTGATCACTCTGTCCAAAGTGTTCGCATCAATAACACCATCGTTAGTTATCGCACCCATCCCGCCCGTATTCGGACCCGTGTCGCCGTCGCCGATGCGTTTGTGATCACGTGCTGCGGGCATCAAACGGAAATTCTGGCCATCTGAAAACAGGAGGACCGAAGCCTCGCGACCCAATAATGCTTCTTCTAAGATTATCGTGTGTGCGGCCGAGCCAAGCGCCGCAACCGACCGCACGGCATCTGCGGCTTCGGCGCGCGAAGCCGCGACGATCACTCCCTTTCCGGCCGCAAGGCCGTCTGCCTTCACGACGACGGGCGCGCTTTCTTCGCCGAACTCGCCGGCTTGCAAACACTCGAGTGCATCGTCGACCGACGCCGCCACGCGATAACGCGCTGTCGGAATTCGATGACGTTGCATGAAATCTTTCGCGAAAGCTTTGCTCGTTTCGAGTCGCGCGGCGTTCTGCGTCGGACCGACGATGCGCAGGCCACGCCGCTCAAACTCATCCACGACACCTTCCGCGAGCGCCGCTTCAGGACCAACCATCGTGAGATCGATTTGCTCTCGCCGCGCGAACTCAGCCAACGCCGCAACATCGTTTGCGGAAATTGCGACGCACTCAGCAATCTGGGCAATACCGGCATTTCCCGGCGCACAGAACAATTCCAGAGGTCGCTGAGACGTTTGTTTCAGCGCCCAAACCAGCGCGTGCTCACGCCCGCCGGAACCAATCACCAGAACTCTCATGTTGGTGCAATATCGTAACAAAAATCGAGCAGTGTTTTGTCTGAAAAAGTCTTGACAGCCTTGATGCTTAGTTATAAGTTGCACGGCGCTGTGGCCGTCGCTTTTGGGTGCTCGCCGCATTTCCGCAGCTAATCAATAGCCCGTCTCTCGGCCTCCTCGTCAGCCTCCATAGAGCAGTAAAACTGTGTCCGGCGTTAAGTCGGACGCGGCACTAACCTGGGGAGGTTACGCGAGATGTCAGAGCCCGAAGTCCTCACGACCGAAATTGGCCCATCGTCCGAATACGATGATCAGCGAATCCTTTGTGTTGATTGTGGCGAGAAATTCATTTGGACTGCGGGTGAGCAAACATTCTTTCACGACAAAGGACTGAAGAATCCCCCAAAACGTTGTAAGACGTGCAAGCAAGCGAAGAACGAACGTCTGGCGGCCATTTCTGCGTCACACGCGGCTGGAGTTCGACAAAGAATCGAAGTTACCGTTGTCTGTGCCCAATGCGGTCAGCAAACGACCGTGCCTTTTTATCCGTCACAAGGCCGACCCGTCTATTGCCGTTCGTGTTTTCTCGCCGGCCGCGCGATGGGCGCCCGCGCGTGAGGTCCGCCTAGTGTTCCAGGTGATAAGGAACGTTCGTTACGACGATTCCCCTCTTGAACAGCAGCGCACCCTTTAAAAACAATGTGTTCTGATTGTGCAGAAGGTTCTGCCACCATTTCGCGGGAACGAACTCCGGCAGCACGATCGTCACCACGACGCCTTGCCTGGTTCGCCTAACCCGATCGACATAATTAAGAAGCGGACGCGCCAGCGAGCGATAAGGCGACGCGACCACTACCAGATTTACTCCCGTGCCCCACTGTTGCCATTTCTGACGCAACTTTTGCGCGGCCTCGTCATCAAGATTGACATAGACGGCCGTCACGTGATGAGGAGCGATCGACTTGGCGTACTCCAAAGCTTCGACCACCCCGCGATGAATGCCCGAGATTGGCACAATCACTTCATGATGAATCGGTCGCAGCTGGCTCAGTCCTTCGGTTGACAGTTGCTGTGCAACTTCAATGTAGTGGCGATGAATCTTGAGAAACAGCAACACAAGCAAAGGGATCAGAACGACAACTACCCAAGCGCCGTGAAGGAATTTCGTCGCGATGAAGACAAACAAAACCAGGCCCGTAGACGTGGCGCCAATCGCGTTGATAACGAGGGACTTCTTCCAATGAGATTTCTTTTCCAAAGACTGAACTTCGGCGAGAGTCTTCGGTCCCTCGCCCGGTTTTGTCAGGCGAAACCCTTCGAGTTTCCCCGTCGGCCGCAGCTCTGCGGATTGTTTCTTATCGATTTGGGCGGGCTGGGTAGCTCCTCCTCCCGCGACTGCGGCCGCGCGCATCTCTTTCAGGTGCCGGCCTTCCCGCCACCAGTGAATGATCATGCCGGCCTGAGAAAGCGTAAACGACAAGAACACACCAACCGCGTACAGTGGGATCAGCCGGCTCGTGTCGCCGCGGAACGCCCAGACAAGCACCCCTGAGAAAGCCGCCAGCAGAATGACTCCATTTGAGAAAACTAAACGATCGCCGAGGGTCGCCAACTGTCGCGGCAAATAGCGATCACGCGCCAACAACGATGCGAGACGCGGAAACCCTGCGAACGATGTATTCGCCGCGAGAATCAGAATCGCCGCCGTGGTCGCCTGCACGACGTAATAGAACCAACCCACAGGTCCGGTGAAAACCACCCGGGCGATCTGCGAAATAACCGTCTCATGTTCGTGCGGATGGATGTGGAAGAAGTAGCCAAGGACGCTCGCGCCGACGAACATGACGATTAAAAGCAGTGCCATGTATCCCAACGTGGTCGCCGCATTCTTCGCCTCGGGCTGTTTGAATGCAGTTACCCCGTTTGAGATCGCCTCGATTCCGGTTAACGCCGCACAACCATTGGCAAACGCTCCCAGAATCAAAAAGAGGTGGAGTGGCTGTGGGGCATAGCCCTCAGCGATCTTCAAGTCAGCATCATTCTGTGGCGCCACCAAATCGGGATGCAGATAAAAACGTAGCAAGCCATAAACGATCAGGATGATAAAACTGATAATGAATGCGTAGCTTGGAGCGGCAAACATTGCGCCGGCTTCGCGGACGCCTCGCAGATTCGCCACAGTGATGAACGCAATAAAAAAGAGGCAGAGAAGAATCCGGTGTTCGTGTAATCCCGCGAACCGAGTGCCCAGCACTGCTGAGGTGATCGCTTCCACACCTGCCGCGACCGACACGGAAACGGTTAACACGTAATCAACCAATAGCGACGCGCCCGCGATCAAGCCGGCAATCGTGCCGAGGTTTTCTTTGGCAACGATGAAGGCGCCACCACCCGACGGATACGCATGGATTGTTTGACGGTAACTGAGTGTGACGATGACTAGCAGCAAACTAATCGCAAGCGAGATCGGGACCACCGTACCGAACGCGAAGCTCTGGCCCGCCATATAAGCCGCGGCCAGGACCAACAGAATCTGTTCGGTTGCGTATGCTGTCGAGGAGAGAGCGTCCGACGCAAAGATCGCGAGCGCTACTTTCTTGGTGAGTCGTTCGTGTGCTAAGCGCGCTGTTCTAATCGGGCTACCGACCAGCAGACGCTTTAATGAGGCCATTCGTCGTTAACCGTGAACGAGCGACGTTACCGCAGAGCGTAAAAATGCCACAGCATGCAACTTCTGTTAGAAAGCGCCGACTGTGGCGGTGGCTCACCCAGTGGTGGCTCGCTGCTTCATTGTCCTTGAGATAACGCGGCCGCGGGGGCTGAATTATCCGTGTCGTAATGTTATGCCTCTTGTGAGGAAAGTCAACCGAAGAATCGATAGTGGATAGGTGATTGATGAGGTGCCTAAAAATAAAAGCGGGCGGGGCCCTCCCACAAGCCCCACCCTAAGGCCACGTGTCCTCACCCCACGCGACCACTTCGCCCACCGGGGAGGCGGGCGCAGACGAGATTATGCACAAGTCAACTATGGGATGCAACTGAAACCATAAATTTTTTGCAAAAAATATACTTGTGGATCACTTCAGAGTCACTGATGTTAATTACCGCGTTGTGGCAGCACTGATTCGACCGCATGTAATAGCACGAAAACGATGTCATCACCACCCGCTGTGTCGTGAACTTTCAGCGCGACATAGTCGTTCGTGACGTCATGCACGGTACCCTCGTAAACTCCGGCAGAAATAGTTTTAATGTTGACAGCCTGCCCCCTATACCTGATCAGTAGGTTCTCAACGTGCTGATAGTTCATTGTCGAATCTCCCCGTTCGTTCGCGGATTTACTCACTTCCAGGTGACGAAAAAGTACCGGTAGCTGTCCGGATCCTGCAAGCTGACAAAACGTCCGCCCCAGCCTTCATCTTTGGGTTCGGCGATGTTGACTTGGCGTGTGCGCAACCGTTGATAGAAGTCATCAACGTCAACGACGCCAAGCACAAAGTGGACGCCCCGTCCTCGTTTCAGCATTGTTTCAAGCTGTTGGACCAGAGTTACGCGCAGCCCGCCTGACTTCACGGACGCGATTGGCGGCTCGCTTTCGGGCGTATGCGATTCAACTTCGAATCCAAGCACATCCCGATAAAACTCCAGTGACTCATCGAGATTATTAACTTCAAGAAACAGCAGATCGAGTCCGGTTATCATCATTTCTAAATGGAAGCCATGATGAGATAGAGGGCCACGCCTCCACTGATCACAATCACCCAGAACAAGATCTCCTGTACCGCGGTGAAACGACGAACGGGATGATTGACGGGAAGTTGTCTGCGTGCATTTTGAATCGCCGTATGTGCCAGCATCACTCCGAACACAACCACGCCAAGAGCGAGAATTGATAGCGGCCACAGAAACCAAAGCCCGTTGAATCGCACCAGCAACAGCAGCATCAAACCAAGCGCAATCGCAAGTGATGCGCTCAACAACTGGCCGTAGACACCGACTTCGCGG
>DASYPX010000370.1:0-8781 GCA_036006125.1 Pyrinomonadaceae bacterium
AGGTGCGAATACGGTACAACGTGCGGCGTAAGGCGCTCGATGATTGTGGGGTCTTTGACAACTGGGGCAATCGTAATGTGAGACGTTTGAATCGTCTTAATGCCCGGCACGGCGGCCACTGAACTAAACAACTTTTCGAGCGCCGGCACGTTCGTTTCGAAATTCGGCATCTGCTCGTACAGGAACATGTCCTCGCTCGCCAACATCACTTCGGTAGCGCCTTCATTCGTGTTCACGCGTGTGCTTTCCAAAATATGTTCGAGCGGAAATGATCGGCCCACCTTGGTCGCCGGGCCGCAAAACTGACAGCCACGCCCGCAGCCACGCGTAATCTCGACGACACCAAAAGTCGAGCGGTGCCTGACAACCGGGATTTCATCGACTGTCGGTTGCACACTCTTTGGCAGCTTGATGATCCGCGGCAGCGAAGGATCGCCTGCCATGATCTGACGGAACAGCTCGCTGAATACTTTCTCGATCTCGCCGTCGATCAAATAGTCGATTTTGAATTCGTCGAGCCGGTTCGCGCGTTCGAGTTGCCAAGCGCCCGGACCGCCGACGACGATCTTAGGCTGGTACTTCTTGATTATCGGATGCGTGACGATCTTCAGGAACTCAGCCGCGTTAACCGGCATGAGGTTCTCGCCCGCAAGCTTCGAATAAACGTCGGTCGCGTAAGAGATTCCGAGCGGATTATGCGCATGGATCGCGACGAGTTTAGTTTCGGGTCCAACGAACTTGTCGAGGTTTTCGACGTAAGTGGTGACGACATCGTCCTCGGAATATTCGCGCAACAACAACGTCTCGACCATGCGCAATCCATTGGGCACGTACTTCGCGCGGCCGTCAGGCCACGACTCAGTCACCAGCGCTTCCGGGTGAATAAATTTGTGACCGTACTTTGCCGGGATTGTCGCCGACAACATCTGCTGCCAGATGCTGTGTCGCCATTCACTCGCCTCGCTTGACGAGGCGGTTAGAACGATTTCAGGGGAACGCAACCCGAACCTCCGTGGACTTGATTCGGCGCAACGACGAGGCGCTGTGCTGTTTCGGCGCGGATTCTAACACCTGCCTCGCTGGCTTCCAAGGACTATAATTGGTGTTTTGTTCGCTCTCGTACTGTTGTCAGCGCATAACGTGGTATAGTCCGCCGCGGACGGGTTCGTTTGCGGGTAATCGGTTCTTACTGCCTTTTTACTTTCGCGTGGCCTTTGACCTTTTTTGATAGTCCCCGAAGGCGTTCACAGTCAGCTGAGTCAGGAAAGTTTATATGAGGATTTTGCTCTACAATCCCGACAACGGGGTCACTCGGAATTTCATGCCGCATCTCTGGATGTTCCTGTTGCAAACGCTCACGCCTCCGGGACACGAAGTCTTGCTCATTGATGGCAACGCGCGGCCAATGACCGAGGAGCAGCTTGTTCATTTTGTCCGTAAAGAGAACATAGGCCTGGTAGGCATCGGCGCCATGACACGAATGATCGCGCGCGCCTATCGCATGGCCGATGCCATTCGCTCGGCGGGAATTCCGGTGGTAATGGGTGGTCCGCACGTCACAGAAATTCCGGACGAAGCCCTGGGACGAGACGGCGGTCCGCGACATGCGGATGCGGTGGCGTTGGGCGAAGCCGACGAGACCTGGCCGACAATCGTCAATGACGCAGCACGCGGCGAGCTCAAAGAGATTTACGCACCGCTCGACGACACCGGTAAAGAGCGAAAGCCCAGTTTGCAGCCTTACCCGGAAATTCCTTGGAGCACGATGGATTTGGAGCAGTTTGATCTCGTGCCGAAGCCGATCCGCAAGCTGCTCAAGCGGCAAGGTTCGGGATGGGGTTCGGTTCACATGATTCCGATCGAGTCTGGCCGTGGCTGTCCATACGGGTGTGAGTTCTGCACGGTCACCGGCTTCTTCGGAGATTCTATTCGTTTCCGCTCCAACGAAAGCGTAGTGAATGAGTTGCTGACGTTGAAGCGGCACGCGCGTGAAAATCGCAAACAGGTGATGGTCTTTTTCATTGACGACAACTTTGCCATCAATATCAAGCGAACGAAGTCGTTGTTGCGCGACATTATCGCCGCCGGCGCGCAGCTCCCATGGACGGCGCAAATTAGCGCCAATCTTTTGCGCGACGAAGAGCTGGTCGATCTGATTGCCGCATCGGATGGCAAATGGATCTTCATTGGAATGGAATCAATTGACTCCGTTAACCTGGCCGACGTAAACAAGAATTTCAATAAGCCGGCCGAATACGCGGGCGTGCTTAATCGGCTGGCGGCGCGCGGCATCTATGCGATTACCTCCTTCATCATCGGTTTGGACAATGACAGCGTGGGCGTCGCGGCGCGCACTCTGCGTGAGATCGAGTCGTGGCCGCCCGGATTACCTATCTTTGGGCAACTCACGCCATTTCCTTCGACCCCTCTCTATCAGCGGTTGATAAAGGCGGACCGACTGACGCGGCCGAAGCACTGGCTGGACTTTGCGCCATTTCAAATGGCCCACACGCCGCTGAAAATGACTATTGCAGAGACTCAGGATGAATTAAATCAAGCTTGGGAAGCGTCATACAGCCCGGAAAGAAATGCGCGCGCGATTGAGGCGATCGGCGACAAACCCATCGATCACCGCATTATGCACTTAATTACCAGACTCATCTTCCGCGGCATTTATTTTCCGCAAATGGGAAAACGCGCCTGGGCAAAGCTCTTCCTGGCAAATCGGCGTTTGATTTACAAGCTGGCCCGCGAAGGTGTTTCTCGATGGCGATCTTCCCGGCAGCCCAGTCCAGCCACAGTTCGCCCAATGCAAGAGATCGTCGGACGCTAATCTTCATATCTTGCGCAGTACGAAGACGCGTGGGAGCTTCTGCATGTCGTTCTTGATTTCAACCAAATCCCATATCGTCAGATCGACCAACGCTTTCACTGCATCTTTCTGATCAAATCCAATCTCAAAAGTCAGGTAGCCGCCGGTTCGCAGGGAACGCGCCGCATCGCGCACGAGAATGCGAATGTGTGAGAGTCCATCTGCTCCAGCGACCAGCGCCGCCGAGGGTTCGTAATCACGAACTTCGGGCTGCAAGGTGTCGATTTCGCCCGCCGGTATGTACGGAGGATTCGACACGATCGCCGAAAAGATCGGCTCTGGTGGGAATGCTGACAGACCGTCAACTTGTGCTACCGCGAAGCGTCGACTTACCGCATGTCGCTCGGCATTGCGGTTCGCCACCGCAAGCGCGCTGGCAGAAATGTCGATGCCAATGGCACGAGCACTTGGCATTTCGTGCAGCAGCGAAATCGCAATGCAGCCGGAGCCCGTGCCGACGTCTGCAATGAGGGGCGCGTTAGTCGACCCCAACAAATCGAGAGCAGCTTCCACGACCAGTTCTGTTTCGGGTCGTGGAATGAGTACATCGGGCGTCACGGCAAACTTCAGATTGAAGAACTCCTGAACGCCGGTGATGTATTGCAACGGTTCACGGGTGGCTCGGCGCGCTACAACCTCACGAAATCTCAGGATCTCGTCAGGACTCAACTCCCGCTCGGGATGGGCAATTACGAACGCCCGATCGACGTTCAGTGTATGCATCAATAGCGAGGCGGCTTCTTTTCGCGGTTCAGTAATTTCCGCGGTCTGGAGCGCAGCCGTCGCCTCACTGAGAATCTTGCCAATTAAACCTTTCATGCCTTGCGCCGAATCTAATCGTATATTAGGCTTGCGAAAAAATTGAGAGTTGTCGCTGCGGCAAAGTTTTTGCTGGGTTTCGCCATAGCACGGGAAGTCAGGCGAGATTGACAATTTCCTTCGGGTAGCACGAAGCGAGTCTCGTTTCCTTCCCGTACGGACGGCGGAACCTCGATTAAATTGGGGTTCCGCAGTTCGAGACGGTGATTTTTAATCATTTTTGACGGGAAGGAGAAAGAGGAAGAGCAGTCCTCAGGCAAATGGGAGCTTTAGCGAAAAGCATCACCCTCTTTCTTCTAAACTGGCTCGACGGGCAGCTTACGCTCTTCTGGGTCCACTCAAAAGTCGCCACCGAAGGCAACGGATTGATGGCGCAATTACTTCAAGCGGGTGATTCAACTTTCCTCGTCACGAAACTGGCTATCGGTGGTTTCGCCGCGTACGTGCTCTATCGCTGCGCGCATCTGACGATCGCTCAGCGCGGAATGCAATTGGTGCTGACGATTTACGGGGCAATCATGTTCGTTCACCTGGCGACCGGACTTTCAGCCTTGGGCTATTCCCGGCCTCTGGCGATGGTCACATTTGTTAGTAATCTTCCTTACAGCGTCGTTGCCTTGCTTTCCTAATCACTAGCCGTCCCTTTTCTGCAATAACCTAAACCAGGATCGTCCTTGTTAGCGGAACTGCCGGCGGCCTTGCTGCGTTTTGCAATAACAGGTTTCGCAAACGTAAACTTGGCAAAATGCATCTCAAGCACATAAGCCAGTTTTCGGCATTCTTTTGAGGAGACTAAGCAATATGTACCGCATAACAGCCCGTCAAATCCTAGTGATTGCCCTAGGTTCCGCCCTGTTTGCTTCCTTGGGCGTGCTGGGGTTCCAGCAGTTATCACAAAGGTTCAATCCGTTCGCGTCGGCGCTTAATGTCACTGCGCCGCCGCCGATTAGCGATCCCTCGACCGCCAGCGATGAGCAGAACAACATAGAGGTCTACAAAGCCATCGCGCCCGGCGTCGTCTACATTCAGTCAACAACGATGGTCACCGACTTTTTCGGAATGTATTCCGAACCGCGGGAAGGCGCTGGGTCTGGTTCGGTGATTGACGACCAGGGAAACATACTGACGAATTATCACGTCATTGCGAATGCGGAAAAACTTACCGTCAGTTTCGGTAGTGGCCGTACCTATGCGGCGCGCGTCGTCGGCCGTGATCCCGATACGGATCTAGCGGTGATCCGCTTAATCGAAAAGCCGGCGGAAGCAGTCACAATCGTACCGATGGGCGATTCTGACAAACTTGACGTCGGTCAAAAAGTCCTGGCGATTGGAAATCCATTTGGACTTGATCGCACGTTGACGACCGGTGTGATCAGCGGACTGCAACGGCCGATTCGGGCACAGAACGGCCGCCAGATCGAGGGCGCGATTCAGACTGATGCATCGATCAATCCAGGAAACTCGGGTGGGCCGTTGCTCGATTCGCACGGAAGAATGATCGGGATCAATTCGCAGATTGAATCTCCATCCGGCGCGTCAGCCGGCGTCGGCTTTGCAATTCCGGTGAACATCGCCAAACGAATTGTTCCGGAACTCGTGCGCAGCGGTTCGGTGCAGCGGCCGAAGTTGGGCATTATTCCGCGTGACGTTGATACGCTTACCAGTCAGGTCGAGCTACCTGTCTCATATGGCGTGTTGATTTGGAATACTCAGCCGGGCGGGCCCGCGGCCAACGCAGGCCTCCGTGGAATGGTTCGAACCGACGACGGTTCGATTGAACTCGGAGACATCATCGTTAGCGTCGATGGCGAAAAGATTAATAACAATGACGAACTTTACAAGACGCTGAACAAGCATCAGATTGGTGAAAGCGTGAATGTCGAAGTCTACCGCGGCAGCCGTCGCATGATGGTGCCGGTTCGTTTGACTGATATTCCGGTTCAGCGGCGGAACGTTCGCGAATAATTTAACAGTTAGGGTTGAAACAAAAAGCGCGCGTCGAAAATTGGCGCGCGCTTTAATTCTTTGATTTGGAATTTGACTAGCCTGGCGGCCAGGTCATTTCGCGCCCGCCGAGCACATGCACATGCAGGTGAAATACTGATTGGCCCGCACCGCTGCCGGTATTGATAACTGTCCGATAGCCACCGCCTTCGCTCAGTCCGTGCTCGTTCGCAACCTTCGACGCGACGCGCAACAAATGTCCCAACAATGATTCGTCTCGTGGCGAAACATCGTCCAGCGACTCCAAGTGTTCGCGCGGAATCACGAGCACGTGAGTTGGGGCCTGTGGATTTACGTCGCGAATCACGACGCATCGATTATCCTGATACACGACGTCGGCCGCCGCATTTCCGTTCAGAATTTTGCAAAACAAACAATCGCTCTCACTCATATCGGGCATGATAACACAGACATTCGTCGATCTTAGGCCGCGACGCCTTCCTGCGACGTAAGCGGCGCCGTCACCGAATCGCGAAGTCGCACAATGTCCGCACCCACTGCCTTCAATTTCGTTTCAATCTTTTCGTAACCACGATCGATGTGATAGACGCGATCGATGATTGTCGTGCCTTCCGCGATCAGTCCAGCGAGCACCAGCGAAGCCGACGCGCGTAAATCAGAAGCCAGCACACGTGCGCCGATAAGCTGCGTTGGCCCTTCGACTACTGCTTTGTCATGGCTAATCTGAATGCGCGCACCCATGCGCTGCAGCTCAGATGCATGCATAAAACGGTTCTCGAAAATCTTCTCGACGATTTCTGATCGGCCGTTTGCCTGCGTCATCAACGTCATAAACTGCGCCTGCATGTCAGTCGGGAAGCCAGGGTACTCCTCAGTTTGCAGATCGCCGGCGTGGATCTCCTTGCGGCAGCTTACGTGCAGCGTACTTTGGTTCACTTCTTCGATTTCCACGCCCACGTCGCGCAGCTTGCCGATAATGCGATTGCAGTGTTCCGGATTGCAGTCTTTGATTTCGAGTTCGCCCTTAGTGATCGCGCCGGCGACGATGAAAGTTCCGGTTTCAATGCGATCGGGAATGATCGTGTGTTGCGCTTCACCCAGGCCTTCGACGCCGTCGATCTCGATCTTCGAAGTGCCGGCGCCGCGGACGCGCGCGCCCATCTTGTTCAGCAGTTCAGCAAGGTCGCGCACTTCCGGCTCGCGCGCCGCATGGTGAATGACTGTCTTACCGCGCGCGAGCGTCGCAGCCATCATCACGTTCTCAGTGCCGGTGACTGAGATCTTCTCGAACTCAATTTCACCCCCGCGCAATCCGTCCTGCGGCGCGCGTGCGATGACGTCCCCCGCCTCGAGAACTACTTCTGCGCCCATCTTCGTGAAGGCCGCAAGATGCAAATCGATTGGCCGTGCGCCGATTGCGCAACCGCCGGGCAAAGAGACTCGCGCTTTTCCAAAACGGGCGAGCAACGGTCCGAGCGCAAGCACCGACGCACGCATCGTCTTAACCAGTTCGTAGGGCGCGGACATCAGCTCGACATTCGCAGCGGAAATCTTATGCGTTCGAAGTTCAGGCGTGAGCACGTGCCCGCCGATGTCTTCCAATAGTCGCCGCATAGTGATGATGTCGCGCACGTAAGGAATGTTGTGCAGCGTGACGGTTTCGGGCGTGAGAATCGCAGCGGCCATGCACGGCAGCGCGGAGTTTTTCGCGCCGCTGATCGACACGCGTCCTTTCAGCGCAGTACCACCGCGAATGCGAAACTTGTCCACGCCGAAGAGATTAAAGGAAAAGTTTCTGAACCGCGAGTTTTAGTGAGCCAGTGCTCGTCGGCGGTTCATGTCAGCGTCAGGATTTCTTTGGCAATGTCCGTCGCGGTGACATCATCGTCAACTGAAATCTGTTTTTCGGCCAATTGGTAGTCGCTGCGACGCGCATCAAATCGGGATTGCGCAGTCTGACGTTCGGGCGCGAGCGGTCGAACCACGTTGCCCGAGGTTATTCTCTTCCAACACAGCTCAAACGATGCATCCAGCCAAACCGTGAGGCAATCGTAGAGCGCAATGAGCGTACGATTTGCCGGCGTGGTCCAGGTGCCGCCGCCGAGCGCAATCACGTGCGCGCCTCGATCTTGTAGGACATCGCGTAGCGCGAGCGTCTCGACTTCGCGAAAAGTGTGCTCACCGTTCTCCGTGATAATTTCGGCGGGCGAGCGTTTCTCGCGCTCGGTAATAAACGAATCGAGGTCGACAAACCGGCAGTTCAGTTCGCGCGCGAGTTCACTGGCGACCGTCGTTTTGCCGCAAGCCATGAAACCGAGAACAATGATTCGGCGGGTACTCATCGGTCAACTACTGACTCGAGCAAATCGAAGAATTCTGGAAAAGAAACCCTGACGCAATCTGCGCCGGTGATTTCTGTTTCGCCGTCAGCTAACAGTCCGGCGATTGCAAATGTCATCGCTATGCGATGGTCACCGTGCGGGTCGATTAGTGCGCTGCGGAGCCTTGTCGGACCGGTGACTCGCAGTCCATGGTCAAATTCCTCCACCTCCGCACCCATCGCACGCAGGCCGGCGACCGTAGCCGCAATGCGATCTGATTCTTTCACGCGCAATTCCGCCGCGTCGCGGATTTCAATACCGCCGTTGATTTGCGAGCCCACGACGGCCAGCAAGGGCAGTTCGTCGATCAACTGCGGAATGAGTGCGCTTTGCAACGTCAGAGTGGTTTCGGTTTCACTCGTGCGCAATGACGCGGGCGCGCCCGAAATGCGAATTGTTCCGCGTGGCTCGTTACATTCTTCATGAAGGTCATCAGTGTCGATCGAAAATCCAAACGCTCGCATTTGTTCCAGAAACATCGTACGAGTCGGATTGAGACCGACATTCGCGATTTCCAACGCCGAGCCGGCCAGCATCGCCGCCGCGGCGACGAAATACGCCGCCGACGAAATATCACCGGGAATGTTCACGCCGCGGGCTGCGAAACTAGCCGGCCCGGATAGCGTTACGAATCTCTCACCGGCGCGATCGCCATTGCCGGTTTCAACCGGGACTTCAAACCAACGCAGCATTCGCTCAGTGTGATCGCGTGTTGGCTGATCCTCAACTACTTGCGTCTGGCCA
>DASYPX010000371.1:0-4676 GCA_036006125.1 Pyrinomonadaceae bacterium
AGCTTCTTTGGCAAGACGATCCTGGGAGGCCACGCGGCAGGAGGTGAGCCGCTCGGCATGTTCGCGGGTGCGGCGATCATCTTCTTCGCTTACATTGGCTTCGATTCCGTTTCCGTACACTCGGAGGAAGCGCGCGAGCCAGCGAGGGACGTCCCCAAAGGCATCATCTGGTCACTAATAATCTGCACGATCCTTTATATCGCGGTCTCGGCAGTGCTGACTGGAATGGTTCCCTACAAAGAGATCAATATTGATGCGCCGGTTGTTGATGCTTTCAAACGCGCCGGTTTGGTCTGGATGCAGTATTTGGTGGCCGCCGGCGCCATGACAGGAATCACCTCAGTGTTGCTGGTGATGATGTTAAGCCAGCCACGCGTGATGTTGGCCCTGGGTCGCGACGGTTTGGTCCCCAACAGTTTCTTCGGCGACGTGCATCCGAAATGGCGCACGCCGTGGAAATCAACCATCCTTACCGGACTTTTTGTCGCGGCGATGGCTGGTTTCATTCCGCTGAGCATTCTGGCGGAAATGACCAGCATCGGAACTTTGTTCGCGTTTGTGATCGTATGCGGTGCCGTCCTGGTTATGCGCAGGACCAATCCTGATGCGAAGCGTCCATTCCGAGCGCCACTCGTGCCGCTGGTTCCGATTCTCGGAATTCTCACGTGTTTGCTGCTGATGTTTTCCTTGCCGGCTGAGAATTGGTATCGGTTGATTATTTGGCTGGCGGTTGGTCTTGTGATCTACTTCGCGTACGGCCGACGTCACAGTGTGATGGCTCGTCACACGGCGCACGAGATCGCCTCGCACGGCATTTCGCCCGCGGGGCAAGCCGTGGGAGATCCGGACGCGCCACCGAGCAGTCCAGCGGATCCGGTCGATTCACGGATCAAATAATTACCGTAGCCTAATTGGTGAACTCGGGCTGAACGATCAGATCGTTCAGCCCTTTTTTTCTGATTAGAGGTTACGGCTGGCAAGCACTTCGCGCGCCGGTGCACGATCGCCATTTGAGTTGATGCGGCGAGGGGCATTGAAAAATTTCAGTCGGAATCCTAGTTGCCGGTAGAGTCGAACAATCCGCGGCGTCGCCTGATTCGAGAGCAACACCGGACCGCGACGTCTGGCGAGCCATTCGGCCGTTCTGACCTGATCGTCCCACGAGAAACCTTCGGCACTGTAAGTCGTGAACTGAACATCGTACGGCGGGTCAGCGTAAACGAAGTCGTCATCACGTACGTTCAACTCTTCCAAATCATCGTTCGTGAACTTCCAATGGCGAAACACAGACTGATAAGACTGGAAGGTCCTTGTGTAATTGACCGTCTTGTATTTACCAAACGGCACGTTGAACTCGCCGCTCTGATTGAAACGACAAAGTCCGTTGTAGCAGGTGCGATTCAGGTAATAAAAAAGTTGCGCGGCTTCGGAGGAGTTCGCCCCACCGTTGTTGACCAGACGATTGAATCGCGCCCGATGTGAATAGAAAAGCGTTTCGTCATAACGCGTATCGAGGCTCATTTCCAATCCATGCTGCACCTGTCGATAAAAATTGATTAGGTGAGCGTTGACATCGTTGAGTACCGCTCGCTTCGGGCGTAAACCGAGTGGCATCGCCAACCCGCCGCAGAATGGCTCAACGTATCGGCGATGCGCATGCCGGCGCCAGATCGGCGCGACGTGCGGCAGCAGCCAACGCTTGCCCCCGGCCCATTTAAGAGGCGGCTTTAGCGACTGGATTGTTGATACGGAACTTGGTGCCGGAGGAGAGACTCGAACTCTCATGAGGAGTGAACCTCGCCAGATTTTGAGTCTGGTGCGTATACCAATTTCGCCACTCCGGCTCTTGCGGGACCGTTTCTGCGGTGTCAGGCCATATTAGAGAGACGCAAATTGAACGTCAACTTAAAGGCCATATTCTCCCGATGTCTATTTACCTAGGTCGATGGAACTCGTTGCAAGGACTGTAGCTTGAAAAAGTTTGCAAGAAAGCGCAAAAATCTGTTGGCCGTTGATAATACTATGTTGTACAATGCCTAAGCCGGCCAAAAGGCTGGCCCCTTTCTGTCTTTTTAAAGGGATCCCGCACCACGATGTTGCAGCGACACTTTGGGTTCAATTGTCGCGCTAGTCTGCAATATCGAGTCTATATCCGACTTGGTTAAACCGCGTCTACTAATCGTTGACGATGAAGCCGCCGTGCGCGGTGTTCTGCACGATCTTCTCGAACCGTCGTACGACTGTACCGAAGCATCGTCGGCGGAAGAGGCGCTTTCTCTGCTGCGCGTCACCCCGTACAACCTGGTCATCAGCGACATCACTATGGCCGGGATGAGCGGGCTGCAAATGATTCCTTACATCAAAGCGATTTCGCCGGATAGTGTGATCGTCATGGTCAGCGGCGTGCAGACGATCGAGAGCGCTATCAATGCGCTGCGGCTCGGGGCCTTCGACTATTTGATGAAGCCTTTCGATCTGAGGCAGGTGGAAGCGGCCATTCAACGCGCGCATGAGCACCATGAACTGATCGTCGCGAAGCAGCGGTATGAGAATCATCTTGCGGAGCTAGTCGATCAGCGCACGGCTGAGTTGGACGAAGCGTTGGGATCTTTGGAGAACGCTTACCGATCGACTTTGCAAGCGCTGACTGCTGCACTTGAAACTCGCGATGCGGAAACGCACGGACACTCAGAGCGGGTCGTCACTTTCAGTTTACGGTTGGGTGAGGAATACGGACTTAACGCGGAAGAGATGAAAGCACTTGAGTTCGGTTCACTTCTGCACGACATTGGAAAGATCGGTGTGCCCGACGCGATTCTGCGAAAGCCCGGGAAGCTTACTGACGAAGAGTGGGAGCGCATGCGCGAGCACCCTTTGCAGGGTCAACAGATCTTGCGCGGCATCAAGTTTTTGGAAGGCGCCGGTAAAGTCGTTGCGCAGCATCATGAGAAATGGGACGGTTCGGGATATCCACTCGGACTGAAAGCCGAAGAGATCGATATCTGCGCGCGCATCTTTGCTGTCGCCGATGCTTTCGACGCCATCACCAGCGACCGCGTCTATCGTAAAGCGCAATTATACGAAGCGGCCGCGCGCGAGCTCGATGACTGGGCCGACCGGCAATTCGATCCAAAAGTGGTCGAAGCGTTTCATCGCGTGCCGAAAGAAGATTGGGAAGAGTTGCGAGAACGTTCGTTACTGCGAGAACCTAGCGCATCCGATTGGCGGCCTGTGGGGGTGTCGATTCAATCGAAGTTGAATGCGCCGGTAAGCTAAAGCGTAAGGGTGCAGGCTTTTATTTGGCGCAGTCGCAAATCAAAGTCTGCACTTTCAAAATTATTCCTGAGCCGGAACTACGTATCCCTTGCGGCTTCTCAGGTAGAGGCCTACGCGCCGCGCCGCAACTTCGATACGCCGGTATTCGCCTGGTTTGGCGGCTGACAAAGGTCGCCTCGGCCGATACGTAATCACGTACTGAGCGCCAATGTCGCGAGTGATTGAGTCGGCTTGCGCGAGGAGGTTCTCGGGTGTTTCGGAGATAATGATTCGCCCGCCGCTGTCTTCAGCAATCTCTGTCAGTTTTTGCTCTGCCTCTTTCGTGGCGCGCTCGTATTCTTTCTTTTTCCGCCGCATCGCAACGTCCGTATCAATCGATCCTATTTTGAAAACGGGGGTACGCGTGGCGCCCGGCGGCAACGTTGGGTCTCCATTCGCCACTGGGTTACTGGCCGGATTGCCGTCGCGCTGCACGCCATCGCCGCCGCGAACGATCTTGTTATTGGTCTGCAGCGTGGTCCGGGCCAGCGCGGTGTAGCTGATGATGTGCACCGTTGCCTGAACAGAGTTCAATTGCTTTACTGCTTCTGTGATCGATATCCGGCTGCCGGGAGCCTCTACGCCATCCGTGATCAGAACGATGTGTCGAGTACCGGCAGGTGTGTCTTTGAATTGAGCTGCCGCCGCGACAATTGCATCCGCGAGCCGGCTGTTCTTGCCCGCGATCAATTTTCCCTTGGGTGCAAGAATTTTCGCCAACGCTGCTCGGTCAGTGGTCCACTTTTGCAGAAGTTCTGGTCGCGTGGCGAATTGCATGACAGCGATCCGGTCATCGGGATGCAACGACCCGATCACTCGCGTCGCGAGCGCCCGCGTTAAGTTCGTGTCCTTTAGTCCGAGCGCGTTGCCTAAATCCAGCAACAACAAAACATTCGTCGGGAGATGTTGGATACTTCTGATTTGCTGGGGCTCGCCATCCTCCAAAACCAAAACCTCATCCGCTTCGAGGGCGGCATCATAGTGGCCACCGGCGTCGGTCGCGACTACTGGTAAGCGGACTTCTTCAGTGAAGACGCGCACTCTTTCCTGCTCGTCGGTGTTGGGCGTCGGGGATGGCTTAGGATCAGTTTGCGCAGCAATCGCTACGGCAGACAGAATGACCAGAAAGAAGCTGACGAGAGGCCGCAAGTGTTTGTCTCCGGTGGAAAACTTGTCGCAGGGCTTTGATGCGTGGCTGTGCGCCTCGACGTTGCCTGAGGTAATTTACCGTTCGGATTTGCGCGCTTGCGCCTGGACGGCGGTTATTGCGATAGCGTCAACGATATCCTCAGGTTTGCAGCCACGCGAAAGATCGTTCGCGGGTCGATCCAGACCTTGCAAAATCGGACCGATGGCCGTCG
>DASYPX010000372.1:0-30400 GCA_036006125.1 Pyrinomonadaceae bacterium
CTTGATCGGATTGACATCCACATCGACGTGCCGGCGGTTAAATTTCGCGAACTTGCCGGAGATACACCGCCTGATGCCGAAGATTCCGCATCGATTCGCCAGCGCGTAATTTCCGCGCGCGAGCGACAGATTCAACGATTCGCTTCAGAGGGCATCTTCTCAAACGCTGCAATGTCGCCGCGCCTAATTCGAAAGTATTGCCGGATCGATTCAGAAAGAGAGACGATGCTGGAACGCGCCATGGCTCGGTTGGGTTTGTCGGCTCGGGCTTACGATCGAATTTTGAAGGTCAGTCGGACGATCGCTGACCTCGACGATTCCGACGCCATTACTTCTGCGCACGTTTCCGAAGCTGTTCACTACCGGTCGCTGGACCGCACCTATTGGACATAACCGCGCGACCAAAGGAGTAAGCGATGCAAATCCGTCGTCAACACCATGCCGGGTATGCCGACTCCGACGGGACATGCCTCCGCTTGTCACCTCAACCGTAAGATCAGATACTAAAACTGCGCCTTCAAACAATCGTTCCGCCCGTTGGGGTTTTTTTGAGTCGGACGATGGTTCAGACTGAAGCAAGCGTGCGCACGCGCGAACCTGTGGCTGGTATCGAAACCGAGACACCGCGAACGTCGGACTTTGAACTGACGCAAAAAGCGGCCGAAGGCGACATGAAAGCCTTCGAGGAGCTTTACCAGCGGCACAACCGGCGCGTTTACTCGCTCTGTTTGCGCATGACGGGAAATGTGGTCGAGGCCGAAGACCTGGCGCAGGAAGTATTCATCCAGCTTTTTCGCAAGATCGGTAGCTTCCGTGGCGAGTCAGCCTTCACGACCTGGCTGCACCGGTTAACGGTAAATCAGGTGCTGATGCATTTCCGGAAGCGCGGTGTCCGGCTCGAGCAGACCACGGAAGAGGGCGAAGTTCCCGTGCAAATCGTAAAGGGGACGGAAAATCCGAACGCGATGCCCGTGGTTGATCGCATCGCATTGGACAAGGCTATCGCCCAGTTACCGCCGGGCTATCGGACGGTTTTCACGCTGCACGATATCGAGGGGCACGAGCACGAGGAGATTGCCCGCATGCTCGGCTGCTCAGTGGGGACGTCAAAGTCCCAATTGCATAAGGCGCGAATGAAATTACGTGGATTACTCAGGCAACAGAAAAAGGCGCACTAGCAACCAAAGACTTGGCCGGTTTTCGAGGAAAATCGGAAGACCGAGCCAAATTGACATGCGGCGAGAGAGATTGCGAGCCCCGAGCAGTCAGGACTCGCGACCCCGCAGGCTGAATGCCAGCGCTCCGCCCCCATACGCAGTCTCCCCTTTATTGCTTTCGACATCGCGATTGTCGCGTCGTCCGAGGCTGTTATCCGTGATGCGACGCATCCGAGGTTAAGACAATGAACTGCGAGAAGTACCAAAATCTTCTGAGCGACCTGATCGATGGGTCGTTGACTCCCAGTGTCTGTAAAGAAGTTGAAGCACACTTGAGCGCCTGTGCGCCCTGTGCCGAAGCTCGCACGGACTTGCAGATAATCGTCTCTTACTGTCGCGAACAACGCGGCGAGTACGAGGCAGTGCCGAATGAGCAGGCAATGTGGCTGCGGATCAGTAATGTGGTCGAGGCGGAATTAGGAAGCCGTAAGGCTGCCGCAGTCCCTGCCGGCGCTGGCTGGTGGTTTCGTCTGACGAATCGAAGTTGGCAGCTAACTTTTCCGCAACTCGCAACGTCGATAGCAGCGACGATTGTGGTTGCCGTGCTGCTTACTTTCGCTGCGACGCGGATAGCCAACAACGGTGGAATCAGAACTGGTGGTGTCGTAATTGGGAATGATATTTCCAATGTCCACGATCGTTATCGACAGCAAGAGCAGTTGATTGAGTATTGGAACAAGCGCGTCGAGTTGAACAAGGCGCACTGGACCCAACAAATGCGCGATGCTTTTGATCGGGACATGAGCATCTATGATGGTACGGTGAACGAAGCGATGGGACGCCTGAACGAAAATCCGCATGATGAAGTCTCGGAAGATGTGCTCAACGCCGCCTTGAATGACAAAATTGCCTTGCTGAAGGAGTTCGGTGACCTATAATCTCGTGATGTTAGTTTTGCCGTAGATCGATAGTGATGAACCGCCGCCCACCTGCCCACATGATTCGACCAGTTGTATGCGTCGTTTTTGTTTTTGCGTTGCTGACGACGGCGGCGTTTGCACAGAAGAGTGTCTCGCGTCACTATCCGGCAGGGAAGAATGTTCGGCTCGAACTGAAGAACCTTTCGGGAACGATCACCGTGGAAACCTGGAATCGCGACGAGATCAAAGTCACCGCGCTGATGGAAGCGCCGACCGTCCAATTCAATCCGCGCATGACCGATGCTGGGCTGGTGATCGACATCGTCGGCGATAATCGCGGTCGTACCGATGTCGGCGACGTGAACTTCAAAGTGCAAGTGCCCGCGCGCTCGTCAGTGGATCTGGAAACCCGTCGCGGCCAAATTAACGTTAGCAACGTTCAGGGCGATTTGGTGCGAGCTCATGTATGGACTTCGGGCGACATTCAACTCTACGGCATCAACGCGACGCGCGTGTTTGCATCGAACTCGGCGGGTGACGTTTTCTTTGACGGCGATTTCACCTCGGGCGGAACTTACGAATTCAAATCGGGGCAGGGAACGATTACGTTGCAACTGCCGGTGAATTGCGGCTTCCGGCTGGTCGCCACGGCCCCGGCGCAAAAGATTTCCATGGGCAAGTTCTGGAATCCGAACATGAAAACCGTCGGCGAAGGCCGGCGCGTCATTGGTGATGTCGGCGACGGCCGCGCCTCAGTCACAGTCACGACTTACCAGGGCAACATAAACTTCTTGCGCCGCTAAGTTGATTCAATCGTGGCACGAGCATCTTGCGTGGTTCACGGGCGGGACAAATAAACCGCTAGACAACTTTTTCTTTCTCCCGCACAATCCACGTCAGTGCAGAGATTCAGGGTATCGTTGATCCTTGCTTTGATTTTTACAGTCGTCTCGACTGTTCTCATTGCGCCTTCCGCCCTAGCCCAGAAAGACAAAAAGCCGGAAGAACCGAAGGCCGATCTGAAGCGCGTCATCACGCGTCACGAAACGCATCGATTGCCATATGGGGGCACGCTGTCGATAGTCGGCGCGCCAGCCGGATCGATCACAGTCGAAGGCTGGAACCGGAACGAGATTGACGTCGCGGCCGAAATCGAACTGCACGCCCCTTCCAATGGCGACCTCGATCTGCTGGCCACTGTCAACAACTTCGCGGTGGACGTGGACAGCAATCACGTGCGCATCCTTACTACCGGCACGCATGACAAGAAGTACATGCGGCAGGTAGCGCGGAAGTTTCCGAAGAATTTGTTCGGTTTGCCCTGGAAGGTTGATTTCCGCATAAAGGTGCCGGCGTTGACTGACATCGAAATCGATGCAGGCATAGGCCCGTTGAAGCTGAGTGGCGTGGAAGGGGCCATGCGGGTCAACGCTTTGCAAAGCGACGCCGACTTTTCGCTGACGGGCGGTTATTTCTCTGGAATCATTCAAAGAGGCGCCGTGACTGTCACGGTTCCCGCGCGCAGTTGGCACGGGCTTGGGATGACTTTGCAATTGGCGGGAGGAACGCTCGACGTTGCGCTGGCGGCCGGATTCAGCGGCGACATCGACGCGGCTGTCCTGCGGCTTGGCGGAATTAAGAATGCTTACGACGACCTTGCGGCCCGCGAAGGTGCGGCAACCAACCCGCGGCTTCTCCAGGCACGCGCCGGATCAGGAGGCGCGAAGCTTTCGTTCACGGTAGGCGATGGAACCATTGGGATAAAACCCTTGAGTGGCACGCAATGAGCTAACCGCAATTGCAAAGTGAAAAGTGAAAAATGAAAACTGCAAATTGAGTGAGCGAAATTTTCAATTTGTATTTTTCAATTTCTAGTTTTCAATGTTTTTCCATCCGTCATGGCCGATCAAGTTCAACTCGACGTTCTCGCCATTTTTTCGCATCCCGACGATGCTGAGCTGACGATGGCGGGCACGCTCCTCAAGCTGAAATCCCTGGGTTATTGCACGGGCATCGCTGATATGACGCGCGGAGAAATGGGCACACGCGGCACGCCGGAGATTCGCGCGAAAGAAGCGCTCGATGCGGCGCGCGTGATGAATTTGGACGCGCGCGTCAACGTTGGTTTGCCGGACGGGCATCTGGCTGTCAACGAGGAAAGCAAGCTCGCGGTCGTGCGCGTCTTAAGAAAGCATCGTCCGAGAGTCGTCTTCACGGCGCATTGGGACGATCCACACCCGGATCACGCGGCGACTGCGCACATTGTGCGCGAGGCGGCTCGGTTGGCAACGATGCGACGCTACGACAAAGATAGCGGCTTTGAGGCGATAAGAATGCCGGCCGTCGCTCACGCGGTGTACTCGCGCCTCGTGGTACCGTCATTCGTTGTGGACGTTTCCGACTTCGCGGAGAAGAAAATGGAGGCCATTAGTGCATACGCATCGCAATTCTACCTTGCTGACTCGAAGGAGCCGGAAACGCGCATCGCACAGAAGGGTTTCCTGCGGCAAATTGCCGATCGGGCGCGATATTACGGGTCATTGATTGGCGTGGAAGATGGCGAGCCGTTCTATGTTCGCGAGGCCCTGAACGTTGACGACCCTTTCGCGTTGCTGACGAGATCGATGAATATCTATTCGTGAAAGAAGGACTGAGTAACGAGGGCTGAGAACTAAGAGAAAAACAATCACCTCAGGCCTCATTGCTCGGTCCTCGGACCTCAGTTCTTCTTCTTTTCTTCGAAGGCTACTCTGGCAATCGTGATTGTCGCGCTTGCGCGTGGTGCTTCCTTCTCAAACAGACGCGCCAGCTCGATAGTACGAGAATAATCTTCATTCGCCAGGTCGCGAAAGACTGGGGCGACGTCGAACTCCTGGGCACTCGATGCGCGAATTGATGACATTCCTTTCGTCAGCAGGCTAATCCGCATGACGCCGTCCTCGCCCGTAAATGAGGGCGCAGAGTTTGCCGCCTTCGTCACTTCATTCATCTCGTCCCACGTCTTTGCGCGGTCGATTGTGAGGTAAGCGTTCGCGACGGCCATTAACGCGCGCGGACGATCGGCGTCTCCGGTTTCAATGCGGTGCGCTTCTGCATCGGCCTGCTCGAGCAAATCGGTTGCTCTGTCCTTATCGGTCTTGTAGACAAGGCGCGCGGCGTTTGTCAGCGCCCAGGCCTTCTGAATATGGGTCAGCTCGCCGATACGGACGAGCTCGACGATTCGATCGGCGTCTTTCTTGTTAACAGCGCCGAATATCAACTCCATATCAATGAAACTGCGCGCCTGATTGCGCACGTCACTGTCATCAATCTTATCGATGATGTCGCGTGCGCGCAGATCGCCTGATTGGCTATAGAGTCTCGCCAATTGGAGGTAGGCCTGGTCGCGCGCTTCTGCGGTCTTTGCGTGTTCAATCCGGTCGAGCAAGGACTTCTCTCTATCTTCACTTTTCTCGGGTGGCCGAATACCTTCGCGCAGACTGTCGTCGTCGCGCTCGCGGTTTTCCTGCGAGACGGATGCACCTAATGCTTGCAGTTGGCCGCGCAGAGCTTCGACGGTGTCGCGCGGAGCATACTGCTCGAACAGCGGCATGAGCCGCTTAAGCACGAAGTATTTACCCGTGATGCCTGACGTGGTTTGGTCCTGACCCGGAGGCGCGAGCGGCCGTAGCAAAATGTCGGCCCCAATTCGCAAGAACGTAGCGCGCAGTTCAGCTGACATGTCAACCGGCGCGGTATCTCGGCTTGATTGCCACGTAGCACCACCATCGGCGCTAAATGTGATGAAGACGTGCGGTGTGAACACGTACGACGAAAGAATCGAAACAGTATTCGCGTCGGATTGAACGTCAGAGGCCGCGCGCGATAGCAAGGCTGCGAAACGCTGATCAGCAGAAGCCGCGTCCTTTTCCCGCAGGTACGATAAAAAATCGATAACGTCCCGCGAGACCGTCGTCAGAACCGGATCGGCAAACTGAAGCGCGCGTTGTACGTCGGTAGACAGCAGTTGACGCGCAAGGTTAAGTCGCTGGGTTATCGATTCAGGCGAATTGAAAGGATCTGAACGCTTCCTATCAGCCAATTCATTTGCTTCGCGTTCTTTGTCCGCTGACAGCTTGGACAGCAATTCTTCACCCAGCGCACGGTCGCGGCGCGCGACCAGTCTCAGTACTTCGTTGCGGATGCTGGGCCGACGTGTTACCGCAACACTGCCACGTTTTGCTTCCTGCTGTTTGATCTCTTCCAAAGTGATGCGGCGGTTTTCGTCATCAACGACTTCGGCCGCGTCCCATGCTTTGCGGAACATGGCGCGTGCGCGATCTGGATCGGCGTCCCAGAGGACGTCGGCAACGCGGGCAAGGGTTCTCGCCCGCAAGACCTGATCGGTGTAGTTTGTCGCATCCGCGGCCAGTGAAATCAACAGCGACTGCGCATTCGCGCGACGTTCGCGCAAAATCCGCTCCGCCTCGAGATCTTTTTCGTTTTTGGCCTTTGCGACTTCCGCACTCGCAGGTTTACGGGCGTCGTTAGGCTGACCAAACGCGGTCGATGCGAGGACCGAAAATACGAGCAGGGAAATAAGACAGACTCGGCGCATTGTGAATCCTCCGGCGGACGTGGACGAAAGCGTAGGCGTTGACTAGAACGCGGCGGAAACAGCCATGGTTCCGAAAATTGAGGAGCGCAGGCATCTTGCCTGCGGTTCGCCGCCAGCCTGACGGCAGAATCTCGCGTGTTCGAGCGGCAGGATGGCCGCGCACCGCACGCAGGATGCGTGCCCTGCTTAAACCGGCACGACTTCCAATTCCGGATCGACTTCTGTCTTCAGCATGTTTTCAATTGCCATTAGGGTGCCGGTCAGCGAACTGGGACAGCTCCCACACGCGCCCTGATAACGAATGCTCAAGGTGTGCTCCTTCAGGTCGATAATCTCGAGATAACCACCGTCACCCATCAGGTAGGGACGCACTCTTTCATCGAGAATCTCATTGATTTTAAGAAGTCGCGGATCGTCGCTGGTCACGGCAGCGATTGCACCTCCGACCGCGGCCGTTCCATTGCCAGAGGCGGGAGCGGCAGATTGCGCGGCGCGGATTGGTACCGCCAGGGTCGGCAGCAGTTCATCCCAATCGGCTGAGTCTTCTTTTTCGACAGTGACCATGTTGTCCATGTAGAACACTGAGACGACACTACCAACGTCGAACAGTGATTTCGCCAACGGATCGCTCTGGGCCTGATCGTTCGACGCGAATTGCCGCCCGACACCATTGGTGAGTGGCTCGCGCAGGATAAATTTTACGGCGTTGGGGTTCGGAGTTTCCTGAATATCGCTAATCTTTGGCATCTTGTTGTACTTCTCAATTCTGAGATGTCGCCATTATAGGCGTTCAGTGAAAAGTTTTCTAACGAGCGGCTGCTGCCCGAATTTTCGCGTTGCAATCCTTTGCGCCTTTGCGTCTTTGCGCGAACCGTCTTCTTTACCCAAATAAATCTCAGGCCAAGTCGCAAAGACCGCAAAGAAACGCAAAGGTCACCGCGAACGAGCGACTCGACGATGGAGATATCCTTCCGCTGTTTGATGCGCGGCGGCCCAATTCAATACACAATTTGCTTGCGGCATCTCGATCATGGGCATATACTCGCCAGCCTCACTTGGCCCCCTTTTTCTCAAAAGGTGAGACAAGCTGAGACGAGGTGGGCGATTGCGAGGGTCGCCCGCCTCTCTTTATTTGAGGTTAGGTTATTCGGATTGCCTGTGTATTAGAGGCTGCGACACATCTCACCTTCCCAAGGTGTTTCGATGACGCGTTTGTAGCTCATCTTAATCTCGCCGAAATTCCAATCACGCCGCTGCCAGATTGAGCCGTCGGCGTACTCCACGCGATTAAGCAACACTCTTTCACGCAACCCAGTCGGCGATTTGTCGCCGGCGCTCGCGGCATTTACGACATCGCTCGGTCGCAACAGGCTGAACATGCTGACATCTTTTTCTTTGCCTGGTTTGATTTTCACGCCGCACAGAAATTGATGTCGCGCGACGACTGTGTTCGCCTGATCGACGAACGCGTATTCCCAAAAAACAATCTCGATCGGTTTAATCCCGACGTTGCGAATTCGCGTTTCGTATAGAAAGCCATCGATGGGCTTAGGATTTGCGACGCGCGACTCCTGAACGATTTTCTCCATCGCAGCGCTGCGGCCGTCAATAGTTTGTTCGTTAGGATCGGGAATCTGCGGGTTGTTTATTCGCGCGATACGCCCGCCATTTTTGTTGCCGGCCGTCATCTCAGGCGGCGGCGCCATGTTGGGAACTTCCTGCCTTCTGGGAATTCGTCGAACGGGCGACCACTTGAAACTAACAACGACCGTGGAATTCTCGCCGTAGGAAATTGCAGAGGCTTGGCCGAGAAAGAAAAAGGGCATCATCAATGGTACGAGTAGCAGAATCACCATTGGAAAACCTCAGCCGTATTCGTATATATGCCCAAAATTGCGCCAAGGCAAGTTTCAACGCTGACGGGTTTTGGGCCGGGCGAAGAACTCTTCGTTTGCGTGCTGCTCACGGCTCACTGCATACTGCTCAAAAATTTCATGAATATCGGCATCACGGTTTATCCAAGTTACGGCGGCAGCGGCATCGTCGGCTCAGAATTGGGAAAGGAGTTGGCAGCGCGCGGACACACCGTACACTTTATTGCGTCTGCTTTGCCTACGCGGCTGACTGAGCTGAATGAGCGCGTGCGCTTTCATGAAGTCGAGATGATGTCGTATCCGCTGTTTGAGCATCAGCCATACGATCTGGCGCTCGCGACGAAGATGGCTTCGGTGGCTGACAACGAGAACCTCGACCTATTGCACGTGCATTACGCGATTCCGCATTCGATTAGTGCCATTCTGGCCCGCGAGTCGATCAAGAGCCATCGGCGGCTGCCTGTGATCACCACATTACACGGCACGGATATCACCCTCGTCGGAGCCGATCGGTCGTATCTGCCGATTACGAAGTATGGCCTCGAGCAATCGGATGGCGTGACGGCGATTTCGCATTATCTGAAGCAGGCGACAATTGAAACGTTCGGGTTCGATCGGATCGAAGTGATTCCGAATTTCGTCTGTCCGGATGAATACAAACCGAAAATCGATTGCGAGCTGCGCGAGTCGCTGTCACCGGACGGCGCACCGGTCATGGTGCACGTTTCCAATTTTCGTCCGGTTAAGCGACCTGTCGATTGCGTCGAAATTCTGGCGCGTGTACTGAAGCAAACCAAAGCGCGTTTGGTAATGGTGGGCGATGGCAGCGAGCGGACGAACTGCGTTCATCGCGCCAAGTGCCTTGGTGTCTCGGATTATTGTTCCTTTGTGGGAAAGCAGCCGAACATCGTCGATTACCTCTGCGCGTCGGACATTTTGCTGCTGCCGTCTGAGCAGGAGTCGTTTGGACTTGCGGCGCTGGAAGCGATGGCCGTGCAAGTGCCGGTAATTGCCTCTCGCGTTGGAGGCTTGCCGGAACTGATTGACGATGGCGACACTGGATGCCTCAGTCCGGTCGGTGATGTCGACAAGATGGCCGACGACGCCGTTCGACTTCTGAACGAGACAAAGTTTCGGAAGGAGATGGGGAAGCGTGCCCGTGCGTCGGCGATTGAACGCTACAGCACTCACAAAATCATTCCGCAGTACATTGAATTCTACGAAAAAATACTCGCGCAACGTTAATTGCCGGGGACATTCCGATTAGAAATGGGTGAGCCGGCAAGGCGCTTCCGTATGTCATCGCAGTCGAGTATTATCACCGCATGAAGACGCGACTCCCCGTCGTGCTCATATTAGTCGCCCAGCTCGCCACTGGCGCGCTTGCGCAACAGCCGCTGCCGTCGCCAACACCGGCGCCGATCGAACAGCAAAAGCCGCAATCCGAAAGCGATGATGTTGTTCACATCACCACAAATCTCGTGCAGGTGGACGCGGTTGTGACTGACAAGAATGGAAAGCTGGTGACGGATCTCAAACCCGAAGAGGTTGAGATTTTCGAAGATGGCCGGCAGCAGAAGATCACACACTTTTCTTATAACGCGACGACGACTGAACAGCCGGCGACTGAATCGAAGCCCACACCTGTAGACAAAAGCGCGCCGCCCGTACCGCCGTCACGGCTGCGACCGGAAGATATTCGGCGCACAATCGCGCTGGTCGTCGATGACCTGGGTTTGTCTTTTGAAAGCACGCACTTCGTGCGCGAGGCACTCAAGAAGTTCGTTGATCGGCAAATGCAGCCCGGCGATCTGGTTGCCATCATTCGCACCAGCGGTGGCATGGGCGCACTGCAGCAATTCACTTCAGACAAGCGACAACTTTATGCCGCGATTGATCGCGTTAAGTGGTATGCCAGCGGACGCAGCGGCGTCTCAGCTTTTGCGCCCATCACACCGCCGACGCCGGGCGAACATGGCGCGGACATTGACGCGGCAGCCGAAGAGTTCAATCAATTTCGGGAAGACGTTTATGCCGTGGGAACGCTCGGCGCCGTGAACTACGTGGTCCGCGGATTGCGCGAACTCCCCGGACGAAAATCGATTCTGCTAATTTCCGATGGATTCAGAATCTTCAGTCAGGACGATCCCAATCGGAACTTTCGCACGTTGCAGAAACTACAACGGCTGATCGACGAAGCAGGTCGCGCCTCGGTGGTGATTTACACAATAAACGCGACTGGGTTACAGACGTTGATGCCCACGGCGGCAGACGACTTTTCGGGCCGTGACTTTCAACAGATGCAGGATGCCATGGCGAGTCGACGCAACGTCGCGTTTGAAACGCAGGAGGGGCTGGATTATCTCGCCTACGAAACCGGCGGCATGCCGATCAAAAATACTAATGATTTGAGCGGTGGGATTCGTCGGGTCCTGGCTGAACAGAAGGGCTACTATCTGATTGGTTATCGCCCCGATCAATCAACCTTTGATCCGCGCACCGGTCGGCGTCGATTTCATCATCTGACGGTAAAGGTCAAACGACCGGGAAAATTTAACGTCCGAATGCGACATGGGTTTTATGGCGTCAGCGATGAAGAGAAACCGAAGCCGAAGACGCTTGGACAGCAACTCTTCGACGCCCTCGCCTCGCCATTCGGCGCGACGGGAGTCCATTTGCAGCTGACTTCACTGTTCGCAAACCACGCCAGCGCCGGCTCGATTATGCGTTCGCTGTTATATATCGATCCCGGCGACCTGACATTCACTGAAGAGGCGGGCTTTCACCGGACGACAATTGACGTGATGGCGATTACGTTCGGTGACAACGGCGTGCCGATTGATCAAATAGGCCGGACCTACCAGATAAAGCTCACCGAAGATGATTACAAGCGCATCATGCGGCAAGGTTTGGTTTATAACCTCACGGTTCCGGTTAAGAAGCCGGGAGCCTATCAATTGCGAGTCTCTTTGCGCGATTCCGCCAGCGACCGAGTCGGGTCGGCGAGCCAATTCATCGACGCTCCAGACATCAAGAAGAAACGCTTAGCTCTTTCCGGACTGGTTGTGCGTGCCCAAGCTGCTAATCAATCTGTTAATGCGGCGATGGCCACTCAATCCGAAGGGCGCGAAGAGGGCGATGCGGAAACCAGCGCTGCGGTTCGACATTTCAAAGCCGGCAACGTGATGACTTACGCGTTTTATGTTTACAACGCGAAGCTCGACACCACCTCGCACCCACAACTCATGACGCAAGTGAAGCTGTTTCGCGATGGCGCGGAAGTGTTCACGGGAAAAGAGACGCAATTTAATCCCGGCCAACAAACCGACATGCAACGGTTGGCGGGTGCTGGAGCGATCAAACTTGGCGCTGACATGATTCCGGGCGATTATGTCATTCAGATCGTGGTAACAGACTTGCTAGCAGATCAAAAGCATCGCGTTTCGACGCAGTGGATGGATTTCCAGGTCATAAAGTGACGTCGGGCGCGCATGCGCATTTTGCAAATATCTTCAGCGCGGCATTTCGGTGGTGGCGAACGACACTTTGTCGATCTCACCAACGGCCTCACCGAAGGCGGCCACGACATTTTTGTTGCCGCTATTCCTAATTCACCGATTCTCGCTGAACTGCGGCCGAGGGTTCGTCAGAGCCTCTTCGAATTGTCTTCCTCAAACCCGCTGAATTTTACGAAAGCGATGGCCTTGCGCCGGTTCGTAAGCGAACACGCGATCGACATCGTGCATGCGCACATGGCGCGCGATTACCCGCTGGCCGCGCTTGTGGTGGGATGGGACGGTGGGCCGAGATTGATCATTACCCGACACGTGCTCTTTCCCATGAGTAAGCTCCATCGCATTACGCGGCGCCGTGTGGCGAGAGTCATTGCGGTATCACACGCCGTTGCTTCAGTCGTGCGCGATCAGGGCATTTTTAGTAACGGCCAGGTCAACGTTGTTCCGAATGGAATTGATTTGGCGAAGTTTCCTCCGCGCGGCGTCAAGCATTTTGCCGGCCGTTTGCGTGTGGGAATCCTGGGCGAGTTAGCGCCGAATAAAGGTCAGATCGAATTCCTGCACGCGGTGGAGATAGTCGCGGCGAAAATCGACAACGTTGATTTCATTATCGCCGGACGTGACAACTCCGATGGCCAGTATGGCCGAGAGTTAAAGAAACTAATCGCAGAGAGCAAATTCCGAGATCGAATTCAGTTAATTGAGTCAAGAATTGACGTCGCAGACTTTCTGCCAGGTCTCGATGTGGTCGTCTCGGCGTCACGTTCGGAAGCTTTTGGTCTCGCGATTGTCGAAGCAATGGCGGCCGGCGTGCCAGTCGTAGCGACTGCCACTGCGGGTGCGTGCGAAATCATTAGCGACAAAGAAACGGGCCACCTTGTTCCGATCAACGATGTCAACGCAATGGCCACGGCGATTTCTCTCGTCCTGAACAATCCACGACAGAGTCAACACATTGCGCAAAACGCGCGGCAAATGGTGGCTGAGTCCTTCTCGCTCGATCGAATGATTTCGGATACGGAGGCCGTGTATCGCGATGTCCTTAAGGATAGGCGAACTGTAAACGACTCGCCCACGAGGGAACTCGTGCGCTAAAATATGGTCTAAACTTACATGGCCACTGAGCACAGTTTTCCGGAAGAGAAACCGCGTCGCATTCTAATCATTGTTGTCGCCGTAATTGCGGCAGTTTTGATTGGCGGATTTTTCTATCTCCTGCTGCGCACCACTTCGGCGCCCAATGCGCCGGCGACGTTGCAGGGTGCTATCCGGCAGGGCTCGCCGGAATGGGACCAATACAAATCGAAAATCCTTATTGATAAACCCGAGGCCACGCAATCGACCACGGCTCTCGGTGGATTTCAGATGACGCTCGAAACGACGGTCCGAAATTTCACCGGCAAAACTATCAGCGGACTTGAAATGCGAGCTGCTGTGCTGAACGGTCAGGGGCTAGCGCTAAAGGATCGCACGATGGTTGTTATTCCCACGGCGAAACAAGCGGAACTTCTGCCCACCAAAACAATGCACGTAATCATAAACGTCACCGGTTTGCGAGAGAATGATGACCGGAAGGGTTTGTTTATGGATGTGACAGGATTTAAGCTGCAGTAAGGCTAATCAACAAACAGATCCTCCAGCGATTGCCTCACCGGCTGAACTGAAACAACTTTTCCATTCGCTTTTCGTAGCGCTGCAATAGCGCTATCGAGCTCCTTCTCGTCCTGAATGTGAATTCGCAGACCGCTCGAATCAGCAATAATGGCCGCACCATCCGTTAAGTGACGCTTGAGAGTTGCCTCGTCAGCGCCTGCCGCGATGATTTCGATCAAACTCCCCTCGCGCGCACGCAGTTCGTCCAGGGGGCCCACACGCGCGAGCTTTCCTTCTTTGAGGATTGCAATGTTATCGCAGAGCACTTCGATGTCCGAGAGAATGTGCGAACACATGAAAACGGTCTTGCCTTCGGTGCGTAACGATCCGATCAGGTCGCGCACTTCGCGCCGACCGACGGGATCGAGCCCGCTCATCGGCTCATCGAGAAAAACGATTTCCGGGTTGTTGACTAACGCTTGTGCCAATCCCACACGTTGCAACATGCCCTTCGAGAGCTTTCTCAGTTGTCGATGCCAACTCTTGCTGTCGAGATTTACGCGCGTGAGCAAGGTTTCCGTGCGACGTTTCCTCTCCGCCTGATCGAGTCCAAACAGTTGGCCGCAGTAATCGAGAAACTCGCGCGGACTTAGATAGTCGTAGAAGTAAGGATTTTCCGGCAGATAGCCGATACGCGCGTGCATGGCCACGTCGCTGATGTCCTGTCCGAGAATTCGCGCCGAACCAGCGGTCGGAAAAATCAGGCGCATCAGGAGCTTGAGCGTGGTCGTCTTACCAGCGCCGTTCGCGCCGAGAAACCCAAAGATCTGGCCGGCCTCTACGTTTAGTGACAAGCGGTCGAGAGCCCGCACCCTTCGCTTACGCCAAAAACCAACTTCGTAGTCCTTGGTCAGATTGTTAATTTCAATCGCAGACATTTTCAGCGCGCCACTTTCGAATTTGGATCAAAATCTGCACCGCACCCGTTGTTTATCAGACGATACGGTGCGTTAGATGGATCGAGAGGCGCGCCGATCGCGTCGAGCTGGAATCCCCGTAATTCACTATTGACTTCGCGCCACGAAATAACGCAGCGTTCATTGCGCTGCTTGAATGATGCGAGTGTTTGCCGAATCGTATCGAGCTCGTCGAGTGCGTTGAGACGTGAAAGCTGATGATCGACCATTTGCTGGATTGACGCGTCGCTGGATGATTCGCGAAGATGCCGGTACATGTCGCGCGCCGCCGCTCGCGAACCGCCTTCGCTTTTCATCCGCGCCGCCATCGCCGGCATCCACGTGGGCGCGCCCGACATTCTTGCACCTGCCTCATAAACTTCGCCTGCGCGTCTGTAGTCCTGTCGCTGCCAGTAGATGTAGCCAAGATGTTGATATAGTCGCCACGATGATTGATTCGCGGCGATCCCTTTTTCCAAAAGCGCAATGGCCTGATTCGGATTTATCTCCGGCAAAATCACCGCTGCATATTCGTAAGCAGGAATGAATTGAGGATCAAGAGTCGTCGTCAGATCGAGAAGAGAAGGGAGCAGCCGCAAATCCAGCGCTGACAAATCTGCCAGATCGAATTTTCCGTTGTGTTCGTCCTCGTACGTGACAATCTTTCTGCCGACGTATTGAAGCGATCGCATCCAGTACCAATCCGCCGCCAAACCATTGAACGCCAGCGTCATGCGTTTGGCGCTGCGACCATTCAGATAGAGCGGTTCTTCGGCGAAACTGTCCGAGGAATTAATCCGATGCTGATCCAGTCCGCGACTTAGCCCGATAGCGCCACCGAGGCAGACGATTAGAACCAATGCGAGGGCGATATCCGTCTTCATTTGAAGTTTCGACGCCGAAAGACAAGCGCCGCCACCGACAAGAGTGCGGCAACGTACAACACGCCGTAGACCATTGCCCCAGCGACAGTGCGCGCATCCGGAATCGCGCCGTGGGCAGTCGCTGTGATGGCGCTGAAGTTCGAAAAGTTCGGCAGCAAGTAATAGAGCACGCGAAAGAGCCAACGCGCGGGAGTGCTCGCTACCGAATCGCTTAACGCCCTGAGATCGTTGCTGAAGTGTCCAATAACGAAAATAAAAAAACTCAGCAGCGCCGAAAGGGCCGGTGACGAGAACGAAGAAAAAACGAGCGCAATCGCGGTAATGATTAAAAGCTCGAAATAAATCAAGAGGATGGCTGGCCATATCCTCAAGACCAGTGGATCCAAACTCCGAGTGGTGTACAGCAGTGCGAGCACCACGCCAAGGCCCATTACCACGATGTTGACTAGCAGCGTTAGGTTTAGTCCCAGGTATTTTCCGAACAGAAACTGACCGCGGCCGATCGGCTTGGAAAGAATCGCATACAGGGTGCGCCGCTCGATCTCTTTGTGAACCAGACCGACGCCCACAAAAATCGCGATGAAAGCCCCGAAGAGCAACATCGCGCTCAAGCCCAAATCGATTACGATTTTTGCTTCCTGGCCCGCAGAGAGTTCGCCGATGAAGATCGCGCTGCCAATCAGAAGCAGGGCGAAAAGAATCAGGTTGTAGAGAACGCGATCGCGAACCGCTTCGCGAAATGTGTTACGAACAATTGCCAACGTCTGTCCGAACATGAGGTGAATATACACGGACGCACAATTCGTGTCAGCAGAATTGTCGGACAAAAGAAAAGCGGGCTCGGACCTTCCTCAGTTAGGACTCCGAACCCGCAACTTGCGCGATGCGCGATTATTAATTCCTAAGCGGCAGCGCTGCTTTGACTGCGGTTTCGTCCGCATAGGGCGTCAGAGCTACACCGTCTCCGCGCAGAACGCCGTCTTCAGCAATGCCGAATCTGCGAGTACCTGTCGTGCCGAAGCCCGAGGTCCCCATCGGGGCCGCCGTCGCATAATATAAAGCCGGCCGTATACCAGTAGCGCTGGGAGTTGCAGCGAAGTTGTAACCGCTCTTGCTGCCAGAGCCAAGCACGGAGTCCGTCAGAGTATCAAGGCGCAACTGGTCCAGGGTGGCGAAATCGCCTTGGCCGGTTGTCGCCTGATAAGTCAGTTCGCAGCTTGCGATAGTGCGAAGAGACGATTGCGCGGAGGCCTCGTTTGCTGAACGTCGAGACGCCAGCAGGTTCGGGATCGCGATAGATGCGACGATGCCGATGATGGCGACGACTATTAGGAGCTCGATTAGGGAAAATCCATTCTGCGTTTCGTTGCTTGTCATAGCTTTCGACCCCTTCCGTTTTGCGACGAGGTGTCGCCGAAAAGACTTCGAAATCTCCGCACAGACTTTCGCACTAATAAAAAAGGGGCGGAAATGGTGAGTTCCGCCCCGGGAAAAACTTGAAGTGATCGAATCTTAGTTGGAGTTAAGTGGGGCGCCGCCAGTCACTGCACGGGTGCTGGCATCACAGGTTGGCGCGGTGGCGCCGGCGACGAAGTACATGACGCCCGCCTCGTTGACGAAAAAGCTGCGAGTGCCAGTGGCGCCGAGGCCGGTGGCAGAGGACGGTACCGCCGTAGCGTCGAAGTAATACGGGCCGCTTCCGAGCGCCGTGGCCGCGAATTTATAACCGCTCTTGGGCGTGGTAGCGCTGTTCACGATGACTGTATCGACCAACCCACCGTTGGTATTCAGCCCGGCCAGATCAGTGTATTGACCGGCGCCATACGTCGACTGATACGTAGCTTCCGCACTGAAGATGGTGCGCAGGCTGCCGATCGCTGAGGATTCGTTCGCCGCGCGACGGGAAGCGAGAAGGTTAGGGATCGCGATGGCGGCGATGATGCCGATAATCGCGACGACGATAAGCAGTTCGATTAACGAGAAGCCTGCTTGACGATTGTTTTTCATATCTTCCGTTTGCTCCTTAATGAGATAAGCTGGTTTTTTGTTGCCTCGCGCCACCGGCTTTGTCTCGTCGATCAAACGCAGCGCGCGATTTGTCGGGGCTGAACTAAACAACTGTCGTGCCGTGCCTCCCAATCGACATCTCGACGGCCGGATCACTCAATGTTTTCGCGGTTATCCTGCAAACCGAACGGATTGTGAATCTGACGCGAGGGTTCTTCACTGACAATTGCTGACAATGGGCAGGTGACGAATTCTGTTACTCGCGGGAATCACGATGGCAAAAACAAATAGCGTTTCGGTGCTTGTCTATAGCTTTCGACCCCTTCCGTTTTGCGACGAAGTGTCTTTAGTAAAGCCTTCAAAAATCCCGCACAAGATCTCGCATTAATGAAAAAAGGGGCGGAAACTGGGAGTTCCGCCCCGGAAAAACTTGAAGTGATCGAATCTTAGTTGGAGTTAAGTGGGGCGCCGCCAGTCACTGCACGGGTGCTGGCATCACAGGTTGGCGCGGTGGCGCCGGCGACGAAATAGATGACACCAGCCTCGTTTGTGAAAAAGCTGCGAGTACCAGTGGCGCCGAGGCCGGTGGCCGAGGACGGTACCGCCGTAACGTCGAAGTAATACGGGCCGCTTCCGAGCGCCGTGGCGGCGAATTTATAACCGCTCTTGGGCGTGGTAGTGCTGTTCACGATGACTGTATCGACCAACCCACCGTTGGTATTCAGCCCGGCCAGATTAGTGTATTGACCGGCGCCATACGTCGACTGATACGTAGCTTCCGCACTGAAGATGGTGCGCAGGCTGCCGATCGCTGAGGATTCGTTCGCCGCGCGACGGGAAGCGAGAAGGTTAGGGATCGCGATGGCGGCAATGATGCCGATAATCGCGACGACGATAAGCAGTTCGATTAACGAGAAGCCTGCTTGACGATTGTTTTTCATATTCTTTCTTTGCTCCTTAATGAGATAAGCTGGTTTTTTGCCTTCGCGCCACCGGCTTTGTCTCGTCGATCAAACGCAGCGCGCGATTTGTCGGGGCTGGACTAAACAACTGTCGTGCCGTGCCTCCAATCGACATCTCGACGGCCGGATCACTCAATGTTTTCGCGGTTATCCTGCAAACCGAACGGATTGTGAATCTGACGCGAGGGCTCTTCACTGACAATTGCTGACAATAGGCAGGTGACGAATTCTGTTACTCGCGGGAATCAAGCTGTCAAAAAGAAACGGCGGGTGAATGTCACTCCGCCGCGGGCGACTTCCTTGCTGGACCAGTTAATTAAAGGCTAACGCCCGAGGGTCGCGTAGGTTTGAGAGCCGAATAGCCTACTCGCTACCGGCGCCCGCAGCTTGTTCAGCCGTATGCTGATCTTCCGAATCGTCTTCGACGCGCCGGCGCGGATAAGGATCATCTGTGCGGCGCCGTGGAATCGAATCGGAGGCGCGTCGTTCGTCGCGCATCTGCGCGGTCAACCCGCGCACTCCGTGCTTGTCGAGCAGGTGACGCAGCGAGCGTACGGACATCTGGAGGAGTTGCGCGGCGTTGGTTTGGTTTCCCTCAGTGCGTCGGAGAGCCTCGAGCAAGTAAGTCTTTTCAAGTTGATCGAGGTGCGCCGTCAGGTTTAGACCTTGTTCAGGAAGATCGAACGCTGAGGCAACTCGTGTAGGGCTGTATTTCGTAATCTGGTCCGGCAAGCGTTCAGGCTGTATGGTGTTCGTCATTTCCAGCGCCACGGCGCGCTCGATAGTGTGTTCAAGTTCGCGCACGTTGCCGGGCCAGGAGTAAGCTTCGAGCAGCCGCATAGCCGGCGGGCTGATCGAAAGATCACGTCCCGTCTGCGCGCAATGCTTGCCGATAAAATATTGCGCCAACTCAACGATGTCGCCTTTGCGTTCGCGCAGTGGTGGCAGCTCCATCGGAATTACCGAGATGCGATAGTACAGGTCCTCGCGAAACGAGCCGTCCTTCACCATCGCCGCGAGATCGCGATTGGTGGCGGCGATCACTCGAGTATTCACTTCGATCTCTTCATGGGCTCCGACCGGACGCACCTTGCGCTCTTGCAGCACGCGCAGCAGCTTCACCTGCATCGCCGGCGACATCTCGCCGATTTCATCAAGAAAGATCGTACCCTGGTTCGCGGCTTCGAACAGTCCTTTGCGATTGGCGTTGGCGCCGGTAAAAGAGCCTTTCACATATCCGAACAATTCAGATTCGAGCAGCGTCTCAGTGAATGCGCCGCAGTTGACGGAGACGAAGGGCTTTTGTGCCCGCGGGCTCAGGTCGTGTATGGCGCGCGCTACGAGTTCTTTGCCTGTGCCTGACTCGCCGGTGAGCAGCACAGTTGAAGGTACTTGCGCGACCGTCTCAGTCATTTGAAAGACTGACTGCATCCGGTCTGACTGGCCGATGATGTTGCTTAGTCTGCCGCGGGCCCGTTGGCCTTTAATGAGCGCTTCATTTTCATCTTTTAACGTTTGGGCTTCCGCAGCGCGGGCGATTTTGTCCACCGCGCGCGCGACTTTTTCTTTCAGCAGCTCGTTGTCGAACGGCTTGTGAACAAAATCGAAGGCGCCAAGCAGAAATGCCTCGTGTGCGGTTGCTTCATTTGCAAACGCGGTCATCATGATGACTTCGACGTTCGGATTGAGTTCGCGGGCGGCGCGCAGTAATTCGATCCCACCCATGTCCGGCATCTTGACGTCAGAGATGATTATGTCAGCGGGCTGCTGGCGCAGCATATCCATCGCCTTACGCCCATTTTCAGCGACGCGTACGGCATGGCCATCGCGCTGAAACAGATGCGTCAGGAATTGGCGCATGCTGAGTTCGTCATCGACTATGAGAAGATTTGCCATGATTACGTGCCCGGCAACTCGACACTAATCGTCGTTCCTTTTCCTTCGCGGCTGCGAACGTTGATTGTACCACTATGGTCGCGGATAATTTGATAAACAATCGACATTCCCAAACCTGTGCCGCCCGTGGTTGAGGTAAACGGTTCAAAAAGCCGCTCGACTTGTTCCGGAGACATGCCGCAGCCGCTGTCTTTGAAATTTAGGTGAACCCGGTGCGCGTCAGTTCGATTAGCCGTCACAATGAAGGCGCCGCCATTCGGCATCGATTGCAGCGCATTGCGTGCGACATTCCAGCAGACCTGTTTCAATTGTTCGGCGTCGCCTTTTACGATCAGGGATTCGGCCGGCAGGTCTTCGTTCAAAGTGTGACCATCGCTGAGCTCGGGACTGTTGCGCAGAAGTTTTAGCGTTTCGCGGATGACCTCGCAGACGTCAACTTTTTCCATCAACGCCGGGCGCGGCCGCGCATAATTCAAATAGTCCGTGACGATCTTGTTCAATCGATCTGATTCGCGAAGAATGATCTCCATCAGCTGCGCGTGATCTGAATCCTCTTTCATTTCTGAACGCAGCATCTGAATGGATCCGCGCATGGCCGCCAGTGGGTTACGGATCTCATGAGCAATCGATGCTGCGAGGCGTCCCACTGCCGCCAGGCGATCCTGTCGGCGCGCTGTCTCCTCCATCACGCGGACGTCAGTCAGGTCCTGAAATGTGATCACAAACCCGGTCTTCTCGCCTGACTCGAGAAACAACGGTGCAATGCTGAAACCGAGGTGCAGCATGAAACCGCTCTGGGTCAACGAGTCAACTTCGAAACGGGGGCTGACTTTCCCTGATGCGGCAGCTTCCATAGAAACCGCAGTTTGTCGGGTGATGTCGCCAAAGAACATCGACGCATTTTTGCCGCTTACTTCTTGCGCGGTGTAGCCGGTGATTTCTTCGGCTGCCGCGTTAAAGGTGTAGATTTGTCCTTCGAGGTCGGTGGTGATTAGTCCTGAACGAATCGATTCGACGATGCGTTCGTGTAAAGCGCGGAGATCCGCAAGTGAACGGGTCGCCGCAGCCAGCTGTACATCAGAGTGCAGTTGACGCTCGGCCAACTTCGCGGCCAGCAATCCAACCACGAGGAACGAAACGTCCGCCAGTCCCATTGTCTGGATCACCGTCGGCAACGATTCCTCGGCCCGCAAACTCGATGCTGGTGCAAGGCCGTTCAGCAGCAAAAGCGCGCACGTATTGAACGCTGCGGCACTCCCGATTGATGTGATGAGCGCCCCGCGTGCCCCAATAAACCAGCTTGCGGCGGAAATTACGACGATGTACAGCGCGGTGTAAGGCGAACGGACTGCGCCGGTGATCCAAACGAGCCAGGTCACCAAAAGAACGTCGCCAAAAAACTGGAAACGCGCCTGGAGCGGGTAGTTCTTCCAGATCACGTGTGCGGCCGAGTAGACCAGCGTGAGCGCGGCGATTACGACGATGAGCGGCTTGATCGATTGTAATGAGTCTGGCCGATTGGGTGCGAAGGTGCCACGCGCCCAGACGGCTCCCGCCCAAAGGACCAGCACCGCGATGGCACCCCGGCCGAAGATTAACCACCACAACCGCGTCCCGAATGATCCATCCGCTCGATGTTCGTGGTGCGCCATCAAATCACAGCCTACCACAGAATTAAGGCGAAGTTTTCGACGGGTTTTTGCCAGTAGCTCTCGGAGTCAGCGGGAGATTTTCTTTGACAGAACCGCTGTTTGCCAGTATCTTTTCGCGCACAACCGTCACCGCTTAGAACTCACTGCAAATCTTTTGCAGCGACGTTGAACCAATTTTCTTTCCGAGGGAGGTGCACGACCATGCGATTCCTCACGATTAGCTTCTACTCCGGTATTGTTTTGCTGATTCTCTGCATTCTGGTTCTGGTGTCGCCGCTGCGAGACCGGTTCTCGAACGCCACTCAGAAGATTCAGGGATTCGGATTAAATCTTGAGGTGTCCGTACTCACGCTTCTGGTGCTTATCAGTGTGGCCTTGATGTCGACGGGAATCTGGATGCAGCTCCAGGATGTCAGTACACAGGTCCGCACGCTGACAGAACAAAAAATGAATGCCGAGCTGGCTCTGCAGAGCACTAAAGATCAACTCGATAATGCGAAACGTATTCCTCTCACTGTCTACGCGAGTCTTGAGGGCGTCGAAGACACATCAAAGCTGGATGTTGAGGCTCTGACGTGCACGTACAGCGACGGCCCAGGGCCTGACAAGAAAGCTGAAGTCAAAAGAGCATCAGGCGCGCATCCAAAACGGATCAAAATCCTATTCACCGACGTGCAAGGAGCAACCATTATCGAGTCGCTGACGATATCGGACGCACAAGCCAAGCAGCAGTGGGGAATCCGCGAGAACTTTAAACCGCTGCAACCAACACTCGACTTGTCCAAAAACTAAATCGTGCGCACGACGCAGGGGGAAACGAATGTCTGTGAAAAACACACTTATCGTCCTCGTGACTCACCTGGTTCTGCTTGGGGCGCAGGCGTCCCTCAGCCAGGATGTCCAACAAAGCCGACAGCCAGGCATGGGACAGAGTCTTCGCCTGAGCAACACTTCTACCCGAAGCGGCAAACAGTACAAATGGACTCTGTACGTTGATGCGGACAAAAGCACCTTAGACAAGATAAGTTACGTCGAATATCAGTTGCATCCGGCATTTGACCTTCCAGATCGCAGAGTCGACGGCCCTCGCGTGGGCCCGCGCGCCTTTAGTACCAGCGATATTGCTCTTCGGCCGACGGAGATTACCACCGTGATTCACTATCGCAACGGTGACAAACAATACCTTGACTACACTCTGCGCCTGAGATCGTCTTTCACAAACACCTGGTACGTGGTGGTGGGATACTTTGGCGCCAAGCAATGGGAGCAGGCCCAGTCTCTGGCCAAGGCTTATCAACAGAAAGGCTTTAAGGCGGCCGCCGTCGATACCAACTCAGGCGAATTTCCGAATTTCGATCGCGGGGTTGTGATGGTTGTCATTGGCCCAAGCAGTAAGGTGCAAGCAAATTCGCTTTTGAAAAAGATTCCAGTGCTCGGAGGCAAACCTTACATCCAACAAGCCGCAAAAGCGTGATACGGGGGGCGCAGCACTTGCAGTGTCATGCTGGTTTGACTTTGCTAAAGGGTCCGCATATCGTCACTGCGTTGCCCAACCGTAAGAGTGCCCACGCATAGCACTTACGATCATGCATTTTCAGCCCCGGTTCCTCGTTATCGTCCTAATTACGCTTTTTCTCCGCTTGCCTGTAGGCGGCCAGCAACCAACACCAACGGTTAATCTACGTCCGCGGGCTACGGTGAGTGACCCAAACCTCCCGTCCGTCCGTGTCAGCGTTGACCAGCAGCGGGTACCGCTGGGCACTCAGGTGAACTTCTCTCTCTCGCCACCCAACATCGCCGGCGATCGGCGATACGTCGTCACGCTATATTTTGGCGACGGGCAACAACAGGTGATGCGGCAAGCCGCGACGACCCATCTTTATCAAGCGGTTGGGAATTACACTTACTCGGTTGCGGTCAAAGCCACAGCCACTGATCCACCCCGCGTGGATTTAAGCGCCTCACCTTTGCCGGCCCACCCAGGCGATGTCGTCAACTTCATCGCGCGGCCTTCGGGTCCGTATCCGAATTTGCAATACCGCTTCGATTATGGCGACGGCACTCAGCCCAAATGGCAAACCGGCGCCACGGCGCAACACGTCTATGCGCGCCCTGGCAATTATTCGGCGTACGTCGACATCGGGAATGGCACACAACGAATCGGCGGGAGCGTGCGCAAACAAATACCTGTTACTTCCATACCGTTTTCGGTTTCTCTTACGGCTACACCTTTACCGGCGCAAGCCCAACGCCCGGTAATATTCAACGCAAGGGTGACACCCAATATCGCGAACGCGACTTATCAATTCACGTTTGGCGATGGTGGGTCCTCCGGTTTTCAAACGAGCCCGCAGATCCAACATACCTACAAAACTTCGGGGTCATACCAAGCGTTCGTCCAAGTCAGCCAAAGTGGGGGCGCGCCGAATTCAGCCGCAAAGAGCAATCCGATTGTGCTGAATATTCAACCCGCGATCACTAATCCAGGCACACCAGGAACGCCGACTCAGCGCGCAACGCCGACGCCCCCACCCTCGGGCACACCGGCACCGACGCCACCCTCGGGCACGCCGGCTCCGACGCCGTCGGGTTCGCCAGTCCAATCAACGTCTCCTGGCTCGTTATCAACATCGTCAGATTCACCGGCACCCAACACTGGTGGGCCGGTAAATTCGACTTCGCCGTCAAGTACATCAGCGGAGACGGGAAACCAGAACAATGGCGGTGTGAGGTCAAGCAAATGGTGGTACTGGTTATTTGCCGGCGCACTTCTGCTCCTTTTATTCAAAGCGACGGGCTATCTGTTCGTGGCCAAGCCGACGTTCACCGCTTTTTCTGATCCGGGCGTCGCCGGCATTAGTAACCAGAAAGGTTTGCTACCACTCGATTTTCAAATGGTGCTCAATCCGAATGTTTCGGCAGGTGATTATTCAGTTACGAGTGAAGCGTCGCAGTTGATTACCAACACTGACAGGCTCGAGAGCAGACAAATGTTGGAGATTTAAGGAGACACAATGACTGAAACCCCAACAAAGACTAGCACAGAGGAAATGAAAACGGAGACCGTGACAGTCGCGCCGGCGCGAGAAGCGAAAGCTGATGAACCGGTTACGATTCGCGAAGTTTTTGATTTGCCGAAAGCAGGCGACAAAGATGCACAACCGAATCGCTGGCAAGTCGTCGAAGAACGCATCAAGAAAGAGGTGAAAGACGTAAAGTTCCCTGCGGCGCTGCATGACCTCGGTCCAAAGATTTGCGAGTTGTTCAATGTGCCGCTGCCGGATGTGATGGTCACGTCCTGGAAGAAAGTTGGCGGACTACAGGAGCTGCTCGAGAAATCACGGAAATCGCCCGATGAAGTGATGTATATCGAACTCGCGCAACACAGCATCAACTCTGAACACAAACCTCACCTCGAGATGCGGATTAAAGATCTGCCCGTCAAGAAGATTGAGTTCCTCGTAAAGCTTGTCTTCAACCTGAAGGGATTTGTTCTGAAGGTGAAAGCCGGCGCAATTCAGGAGATCCAAACCGGCGCATGTGAGGTGAAGGGAACGCTCTCATATGCGGGACAGGTGATCGTGGAGAAGAAACTCACTCCCATCAAACTTCCTGGTACCATCTCCGTACCGGCGGCGCTCGGTCTCTTCCAAAGACAGTCGCCCCCACAGGCCAAAACCGCAACGGCAACCTAAGGTGGCTCAGTCGCGTCGAACTGACGGCACGGCGACCTGCTTTGACTCTCCCGGCGTTTCGAACGCCGCGCAAACCGATTTCAGAAAACGCGAATGCCACACCGACGCAAGCCAGTCTGCGCATTATTGCTTCTATCGTCGGCGCAGGTCTTGCTTGGACAGCAGGAGCCTGCCAAGACGCAGGCGAAAACTGATGTACTGCGAACCAACACAGAGCTCGTGCAAACCGGTGTCAGCGTATTCGACAAGCAGGGTCATTTCGTTGATGGGTTAGCGAAACCGGACTTTGAGTTGGAAGTCGAAGGCCGTCACGTGCCGATCTCATTCTTCGAAAACATAGTTGCCGGGACGCCGCGTGATCGAGAAGCGCGTAACCCCGACACCGATGAACCCAAGAAACAGGAGGGCTCGCCCGGCGTCTCGATCCGTCGCCGCACGATCGTCTTCTTTGTGGATGATCGCCATCTTTCACTCGACAGCGTGGGCCGTACGCGCAAGACACTGCTTGAATTCATCAACAAAAAGATGGGGCAGAACGATCTCGTAGCAATCGCTTCAGCGAGTGGCCAAATCGGTTTTTTGCAACAGTTCACAAATAATAAGGACGTTTTGCGCGCTGCCGTGGCACGCCTCAACCAGGTGCCTTATGTAATTAGCGACTACGGCAAGAACCCGAACACTCCGATGACGGAGTACATGGCGCTAACAATCGAGCGCAAAGACGACCCGCATGTATTTGAATTCTATGTTGAGGACTGTATGAAGTGGTCGATCAAGCCGCCCGGCCACGGCGAGGGCGCCTCGCGCGTGCAATGCGAAGTAGAAGTCAAGAACCGCGCACGCCAGATTCTCATGCAAGCCGGCACTGTGACCACCGCGACTTACTATTCGCTTGAGACGCTGCTGCATTCGGCTGAGAAGATGCCAGGCAGCAAACTGGCGTTTTTCTTCTCCGACGGCTTTCTGGCTGACACCGGGCCCCGCGCGCCGATCGCAATGCACCAAGTCACGCGGATTGTCGATGAGGCGCGTCGCGCAGGAGTTGTGATTTATACCGTCGATGCGCGCGGCCTGATTTCCGGTGGGCTGGATGCCACCGGTAACGTGCCCTTCGACGGCAGCGGCATGCTTGAAAGCGCAAGTCTTCGCGAAATCCCCGCGACGCAGGACGCTTTGAACGCGCTGGCGCGGGACACCGGCGGCCGCGCGCTGCGAAATCAGAATTACTTTGACCAGTTCATCAACGATGCCTTGGCGGAAACTTCGCGCTATTACCTGATCGCGTGGCGTCCGGAAACTGAGGACGAGAAAAATGCGAAATTCAAAGACATCAAGATACGCGTAGTCGGCCGGCCAGATCTGATCGTGCGTGCGGCGCGCGGGTTCACAAATGCCAAGACCACGGGTGAAGAGCTCTCCTCCGCGACACCAAAGAACCCGAAACGTCCAGCGAAAGAACCTAACGCCGATCTCTCGGAGGCTTTGAAGGACTTCTATCCAAAGCACGCCATTCCTTTGCAACTGTCTTTAATCTATTTGGATACGCCGGCAAGTGGACCTGTGCTTACGACATCGGTTCAGGTTCAGGCTGATTCGCTCGCTTACGACGAAGCAAACAAAAAGCCGGCGCGGGTAGCGATCGCGGGAATCGTCTTAAATGATCAAGGCAAACCTGCGGCAACATTCAAGACCGGCGTGGAAGTTCGTCAACGGCTTCGCGGCGACGAAGGCTCAGACGCGTCGAATGTTATTTACAACAGTCCAGCTTCGTTGAAAGCAGGAATATATCAAGTGCGGGTCGCGGCTCGCGATGAGGGAAGTGGGTTGGTTGGCAGCGCGATGGAATGGATAGTCATTCCCGACCTCGCCATGCGGCAGCTTTCGTTAAGCAGTTTGATGGTTGGACTGGAAAGCGTCGCGACTTCCGGCGATCGAATTCAGTGGAGCGTCGATCGAAAGTTCCAGCACGGCTCGCAAGTAAGGTTCATGACCTTTGTGTACAACGCTGAAAGGTCCGGGAACGGTGCTCCGAATCTAAGCGCACAAGTGGACGTCTATCGCGACGGTCAACGTCTGATCTCAAATGCCGTCGCGCGCGTTGAAGCTACCAATAGAGATCCGGAACGCGTTCCCTTCGCTTCGGATCTGGATCTGCGGCAATTGCCGCCTGGAGCGTACGTTTTGGAGGTCACGATCCAAGACCTAACATCCGCGAAGTCGGTTTCACAACAGACAACGTTTTATGTTGAGTAACGCGGACTGTGCTACTCCTTCTTGTCCCAACCTGCGCGTGTGAGGACAGCGATCGGTTCAAGCCCCTTCTGTCGCAGGGCTGAATTTATCCCACCCAGCTCGCGCGCGGTCCACGCGTCAAAGTCTTTCACCACGTCGCCAAGTTCGTGCGCGATCGCATCAGAGCGATCGATTTGGGTTTGACTCGGCTTGCCTTCGTAGCCCCTTACGTTGCCGTAAAGCTCAGTCAGATACTCACGCAAACGCTGCTCGCCCGTGATCGCGCCGCCTTCCTTTGTCGCCACGATTCGGCGACGCAGCTCGTCAACTTGTTTGGCCGCATTGCGAAGACGATTGGTTAAAGGATCATTCGGCGGAAGTTTGCTTGCGCGATCCTCAAGCGCCGTCCTCACACCGTTAATTCGATCAGTCGCGAACGTCATGTCTTCCAAAGCGTGATAGAGCTTCATCATCAGATCGAATTGCGCCTTTCGATCTCGCGCCGGATAGTTCGCGCGCGGATCGCCAATCACCTGGAGCGGCATCGTGTACACGTTTTTGTCTTTCGTCAGCTTCACAGTGTAGGCGCCCGGCAATACGCGTGGTCCAACCTGGGCCCCGAAGGCCGCGCTTGCCGCGGTAGGTACTCGCGGCGCCTTCATGCGCATTGACCACAGCACGCGATTCAGACCGCGGCGTTTGCTGCTGGGAATCGTGCTGACGAGATTACCTTGCGCATCGAACACCTCGAGCTTCATGTCGCCGAAGATGTGTCGCTTCTTTTGATAGAAGGTGATCACCGCGCTGTCCGGCGGGTTGGGCCCGGTAAATTCGGCGTCACCATCGACCCAGCCGCCACCCGCCGGGATTCGCTGAACCACAGGATTGCCCTGAATGAACTCGGCCTCCTTTGCGAGCGTGTCAAGTGTCAGTTTCCGCAATGGCGTGATGTCGTCGATGATCCAAATGCCACGCCCGTGCGTCGCAATCACGAGATCGGCGTCACGCGGATGAATGGCCAGATCGCGAACTGCTACGCTCGGCAAATCGCCGCCTTTGTACTGCGCCCACTGCTTGCCGCCATCAACTGATACCCATAGACCGAATTCCGTCCCGGCAAAGAGCAAATCTCGATTGACGAGATCCTCCTTCACCACGTGTGCATAACCGCGAACTTTCGTGTCCTTGGGAAGGACCGACGTCCACGTTTTGCCGTAGTCAATCGTCTTGTAAACGTAGGGCCGCATGTCGCCGGACATGTGGGTGTCGAACGTAGCGTACGCCGTGCCTTCGTCAAAATGGCCGGCGTCAATTGACGAAACCCACGCATTCTTCGGCACGCCGGCCGCGGTCAGGTTACTAGTTACATTGGTCCATGTCCTTCCGCCATTGCGCGTAACCTGCACGTTCCCATCATCTGTGCCGACCCAAATCAGCAGCGGATTCTTCGGCGATTCACAGATCGCATAGATCGTCGTGTGCATTTCTGCCGACGAATTGTCGACCGTGATGCCGCCGGATTCTTCCTGCTTCTGTTTCTCCGGATCGTTTGTCGTCAGGTCGGGCGAGATGCGTTCCCATGTCTGCCCATGATCGCGGGAACGAAACAGAAACTGAGAACCAATGTAGACAGTGCCGAGGGGACTGACGTGGATGGGCGTGTTCCAATTGAAACGCAGCTTGCCTTCTTTGTAACCCGGCAGCGGTTGAATATCGCGCGACTCGTGCGTCTTGCGATTGACGCGGCCAATGTAGCCGCCCTGCGCCTCGGCGTAGATGTAATTCGCATCAGAAGGATCGGCGAACATCCAGAAACCATCGCCGCCATACATGTTCTCCCAGCGATCGTTGCTGATGCCACCCGGGTATTGTGAGTCGCCGACCCATGAACTGTTGTCCTGCAAACCACCGTAGACGTGATACGGCCGGTCGTTGTCGACGCTCACATGATAGAACTGCGAAACCGGCAGGTTGTTGGCTTTCCACCAGCGATTGCCTCCGTCGTACGAGTACCAAAGCCCGCCGTCGTCGCCTGTAATCAAATGATCGGTGTTGTTAGGATCGACCCACGTGTCGTGAAAGTCACCGTGCGCGCCGCCTGAGATGTTGCTGAAACTCTTGCCGCCATCGCTGCTCGCGATCAAAGAACCACCGGCTTTGTAAACCTTGTTTTCGTCTTTTGGATCGACGGTGAGATTCGCGAAATAGAAAGGCCGCCAGATCATGTTTTGACTACGATCCAACGCTGTCCAGGTGCGGCCGCTATCATCTGATCGATACAGGCCGTCTCGCGGCATCTCGGCTTCAATCGTTGCGTAAACAATGTTCGGCTTCGATGGCGCAACGGCAACTGCCACTCGTCCCCAGGGCTTCGGCGGCAAACCCTTCGCATAAGTCGCATCCAGTTCTACCCAGTTGTTTCCGCCGTCCGTGCTCTTCCAAAGACCGCTGCCGCTGAAA
>DASYPX010000373.1:0-9726 GCA_036006125.1 Pyrinomonadaceae bacterium
ACGGAGCGATTTCCCAAGGACGAGAAATTTGGTTTAACTTCGCAACTGCGTAGAGCTGCGGTTTCAATTGCCGCGAACATTGCCGAAGGTGCCGGACGCAAAACGCCGAAGGAGTTCAGTTATTTCCTTTCGAATTCCCAAGGGTCAGCCAGTGAGGTTGCAACCGAACTGCTGATTGCACATCGGCTTCGTTACTTGTCTGATGAGAGTTTCAGAGCTTTGACATCATCGTTGGATGAAATTGGACGGATGCTTACTGGCTTGTCTCAGTATGTTCAGAAGCGCATTTGCTGATCTATCTCCGATTTACGATCCACGATTTACGAATAAGCTTTGGAAACTTACTCTCAGCGCTGGACGAATTTGGCCGCACGCTAACCGGGCTGGCTCAACAAGTTCAACGGCAGGGTCATTGAAGTATTCCCGATTTTTACGATTCACGATTTACTCGAGTCGTTGATCTATTTACGATTTACGATTCACGATTTACTAGATGACTTTCTACGTCACCACCCCAATCTACTACGCCAATAGCCTGCCGCATCTCGGACACCTGTATACGATGATTGTGGCGGACACGATTGCGCGCTCCAAGCGTCAGCAGGGGATTGAGACGTTCTTCCTCACCGGCACAGACGAACACGGCATCAATATCGAGCGGGCGGCGCAGCGGAACAATCGCACGCCGAAAGAACAAGCCGATTACGTTGTCAGTTATTTCACGAAGATGACGGCTGCCTTCGGCTTGGACACGGCGCATGGTGGCTATGACATCTTCATGCGCACGACGAACCCGTTTCATTACGAAGGTGTGAGCGAGTTGTGGCGACGCGTGGCGAAAGCGAAAACGCCCAAAGGGAACGACGCGCTTTACAAAGGGCATTATGAAGGTTGGTTTTGCGCGCCGTGCGCCAGTTACAAAACAGAAGACGAATACGCAAAACCCGCGGACCCCGAGGGACTGCCCATGTGCCTGGTGCATGAGACACCGCTCGATCGAGTATCCGAAGAGAGTTATTTCTTCCGACTGTCGGACTATGATGAAGCGCTCTTGAATCTGTACGAATCGCGACCGGACTTTGTCAGGCCGGAACCGCGACGCAATGAAGTTAAGAGCTTTGTCGCCGGTGGACTTCAGGATCTTTCGGTGAGCCGTCTGAAGACTTCGGTCAGTTGGGGCATTCCCGTGCCTGACGATCCCAATCACACGATGTACGTCTGGTTCGACGCGCTAACCAACTACATAACCGCGATTGGATTTGGCAACGAACAACAGGAAAGAAAAATTGGGTTCGACAAATTCTGGCCGGCACAGCACCTGGTTGGCAAGGACATTCTCCGCCATCACGCGGTTTTCTGGCCGGCGTTCCTGATGGCGGGGGGTATTGAACAACCAATCGGAATCTATGCGCATGGCATGTGGGTCGATCCAGCCGGAAAGAAAATGTCGAAGACGCTCGGCAACACCGTCGAGCTCGACGTGCTGAATAAATACTTTCCCATCGACTCGATCCGTTACTTCTGTTTGCGCGAGATGGTGTTTGGGCAGGATGGGCGCTTCGGATATGAGAATTTGATCGATCGCACCAATAGTGATTTAGCGAGCGGCCTCGGCAATCTCTCCAGCCGCACACTCACAATGATTCATCGGTATTGTGAAGGTCGCATTCCCGAAGGGACGGTGTCCGACGAATCGCGGCTCGCGGCGAAACGCGCGGGTGTTGAAGACGAGATGGCGATTTCGCATTTCGTTTCGCACGCTCGGGATGAGTTTCTGCGCGATTTCGACGATTTCGCGTTCAGCCGTGCGCTGGAAGATGCCTGGGGCATTGTGGCGCGTGCGGACAAGATGATTTCCGAAGCGAAACCGTGGGACCTCGCGAAGGATGCTAAACAGCGCGAGACGCTGAATGCGGTGCTGTATCGCGCCGCTGAATCCTTGCGCTGGCTGTGCGTACTTTTGTACCCGGTGATGCCGAATGCCGCGCGTGAAACCTACCAACAACTTGGCATGACTGGAGACGTGAGCAAGATTAGTCCGGGCGAATTGACGTGGGGCGGTCTGAGGCCAGGTCAGGCGGTTGGTGAAGTGAAACCTCTATTCCCAAGAATCGATAAGGCGAAAACAATGGAAGCAATCAAAGAGCAACGGTTAGAGGCAACGTCGACCGAACGGGGCAGTAGCCCGACCGTGAGGGAGGGCGTCGAGAGCTCAGGTCAACACGCCACTGAAGCCGATGCCATTCCCGGCGTCGCTCACATCGACATTACGGACTTCGCGAAAATCGATTTGCGGGTTGGCGAAGTGAAAACCGCCGAGCGCATCCCGAAAGCTGACAAGCTCTTGCTGATCACGGTCGACATCGGGGAAGAGAAGCCTCGGCAGATTCTCGCGGGTATCGCCCAATACTACGAGCCTGAGAAACTTGTCGGTCGCAAAATTGTGGTCGTTGCGAATTTGAAGCCGCGAAAGCTGCGCGGCTACGAATCGCAGGGGATGCTGCTCGCCGCTTCCGTTGGCGACGAAGGCAAACCAGTGATCGCAACTTTTGCGGAAGACGTTCCTAATGGCGCACGGTTGAAATGAACGCGACAAGCATTAGTTTGTTGAAACGGTGCTCCGCCATCGTCGCTCTGTTTGTCGTTACTGTTTCGCCTTATTCCGCCTCGGGACAAAGCCAGAAACAACTGGAGTTGACAATCAAGATCGTCGAACAAAGCTATTGTTCGATCGATCAAAAGACTTCGCTTCAGTTGCGGCTGAAGCTCCGCTATACCAATCTCAGCCCGCAACGGTTGATCGTTTACAACGGTCACGACCTCTTTTTCCAGACAAAGATTCGGCCCGATGACAGTGCCGCGACACCCGCGTCCGGAGTTCTGTTGCTGAACATGCGCTACTTCGACGAGGAATTGGAGAGGATCGACGCTCGTTCTCCCAGTCGCGTGTTTGTGAAGCTCGCGCCCGGCACTTCGTTCGAACGTGAATTGATCACCGGAGTCGGAGTCGGTGACAATTCGGCAGCGCCCGGCGAAAATACCGTCCCACCGGGCGCACACATTCTGCAATTGATTGTTTCTACCTGGTATCAGTCGCCAAAACTCGCCGACAAGCTGAGGCAGCAGTGGCAGCGCGAAGGACTCTTGTGGTCACAGCCGCTGTATTCAGTTCCGCTCAAACTAACGATTGAGAAGCCGCCCACAATTTCGCCCTGTCGCTGAATCATGTTCGTTGATTCACACTGTCACATCGACGGTCCCGAGTACGATGCCGATCGTGAAGAAGTGATCGCCCGCGCGCGTGATGCCGGCGTGACGATGATGCTGAACGTCGGCACGGGTGACCCGCACAGCGGCGCCTTTGAGCGCGCAGTAACCTTGTCAGAAAACCATGAAGACGTTTATTCCGCGGTTGGTGTCCACCCACACGACGCGAAATTGTTCGATGCGGCTGCGGAACGGCGACTGATTGATTTAGCCAGGCAGAGTGCGCGGGTGATTGCGTGGGGTGAGATTGGACTCGACTATCACTATGACCATTCGCCGCGAGACGTACAACGCGAGGTCTTTCGTCAGCAACTTCAGATTGCGCGCACGCTCAATCTGCCGGCAGTAATTCACTCACGTGAAGCAGACGACGACACGGCTTCAATTCTGCGCGAAGAGTTCTCGGATTATGCATATCCCGGGGTTATGCACTGCTTCGGTGGAAGCCTGCCGATGGCCTGGAGCGCGATTGAACTCGGTTTTTTCATCTCCTTCGCCGGTAATCTGACGTTCAAGAAGGCCGATGACCTGCGCGAGATTGCCCGTGCTTTACCTGTGGATCGGTTGCTGGTTGAGACCGACTGTCCATATCTGACGCCGGTTCCGTTTCGCGGTAAGCGCAATGAACCAGCGCGCGTCGTTGAGACGGTGAAGTGTCTGGCAGAACTGAAGGGAATTGAGTTGGAAGAAGCCGCTCGGGCGACTACCGCGAACTTTAATCGCTTGTTCCTGGAGCCGCACGCCCGAAAAACCGGCCCGTGGCCGGCCTAGAGAACACTTTCACATGCTCTGGGTTTGATGTTATTCTCCGAACATCACGGACAACCCATGGCCCAGCAAAATTCATTCGACATTGTCTCGCAGGTAGACCGCGCGGAAATCACCAACGCTATCAATCAAACGATGAAGGAGGTTCATCAGCGTTTTGATTTTAAGGGCAGTCACGCAGAGGTAAAGCTCGAAGAGAAGGAGCTGGTGCTCGCGGCTGAAGACGAAACGAAGTTACGCAACATGAATGACATCTTCCAGCAAAAACTCGTGCGCCGCGGCGTCCCGTTGAAGGCCATGAGCTATGGCAAGGTTGAGCCGGCCGCCGGCGGCACCGTCCGCCAGCACGTGCAAATTCAACAAGGCATTCCGCAGGAAAAGGCGAAAGATATCGTGAAGATAATTAAGGACTCGAAGGCCAAGGTGCAGGCTTCAATCCAGGGGGACATGGTGCGGGTAACTGGCCGCGATCGGGATGCGCTGCAACAAGTGATCGCGAACCTGAAAGCGAAAGACTTCGGCATTAACATGCAGTTCACGAATTACCGATCGAATTGAGGTCAGAACCACCTGCGTCAGCGGGTGGGTTCTTGGCCAAATGAAAACCCGCCCGCTGACGCAGGCGGTTCTGACAAGATGACTGCGACAAGCCAATCAGCGTTACTCGACGACGTTCGGATAACCGCGCAGCGGATATTTGAACTGATCTCGACGGAGTTGCGCCTCGTCGAAGAAGAGTTCGAGCGTCAGGCGCGTTCGAATATCCAGGTTATTGCTTACATCGGCGAGCACTTGCGTCGGTCCGGCGGCAAACGCGTGAGACCCGCCCTCACGATTCTTTCGAACTATACGGTGGGTGGCGACGGCTCGAGCGAGAGCTCGATTCGCATGGCCACCGTGATGGAGTTCCTGCACACCGCCACACTCGTACACGACGACGTAATTGACAAAGCCGAGACGCGTCGCAATCGTCCCTCGATCAATTCCGAGTTTGGCAATCAGACAGCAGTTCTAATGGGTGATTGGCTGTACATGTCGGCGTTTGAGACCAGTCTCGCTGAACGTTCGCTGCCGATTCTCGACATTCTGACCGCGGTGACGAGGAAGATGACCGAAGGCGAATTGCTGCAACTGACCCTGCTCGGCCGCACGGATATTACCGAAGAACAATACTTCGACGTGATCGCGCGTAAGACTGCGTACCTGTTTAGCGCGTGTTGTGAAATTGGCGCGCTCCTGGGAGGCGCCGACGCGGAAACACAAATGCGCCTGCGCGATTATGGAATGAATCTCGGAACCGCCTTTCAGCTCGTTGATGACTTGCTCGATTTCACCGGTGACGAAGAAACACTTGGTAAACCGGCTGGCGCAGATTTGGTCGAAGGCAAAGTCTCGTTGCCCCTGATCTTCCTGCTTCAGCGCCGTCCTGATTTGCGGCCCGACATCCACACCGTAATTGCTGACGAGAGTTATGCCAGTGTCCCGCGGGCGAGGTTGCTTGAGCAGCTTGAGCAAACCGGCGCGCTGTCGTTGGCGAAAGAGCGGGCAGTCGAGTATGCGGAAGCCGCGGTCGCGGCACTCGACGGTCTGAACCATTCCCTACACGCACAAGTACTCAAGTCAATTCCAACCTACATCGTCGATAGAGATCGGTAATTTGCAGTGCGGTGGCAATCCCGATTTATCGGGAGCGACACCGCTTTGGATTTCTTCGCCAAATCAGATCCAAAGCGCCGTCGATGCTTCGCTCTGCCGGCGCACTCCAAAAAACTATTGTCAATCGGCAATCGGCCATCTAAAATCGGCGATGTCTGATGGCTAACGAAACCCTCATCGCCCGTCTTGAGCAAAGCCTGCGGCATTCCCGAGGGGCGCGCACGCGTCTGGCGGCCCGACTTGCTGAGTTGGAGTCCGAAGCCGAGATCATTCGCGCAGAGTTGGCTGAGATGGACACGCTGGCCGGGCAGACGGAAGCCGCCATATTTCGTTTGTTGTCGAACGTGATGAGCGGCCCGTCGACGCAAGTGGGAACACGATCGGTCGGTGAATTGGAAGTGGAGTTGCAGCGCCGCCTCGCCGAAGCCGAATTAGCGCAGCGTCCATCGGCGCCCGTCCGACATAATGTGCCGGCGATTAAATCCAACGTTACACCGATGGACGATCGGTTTTACGATCGCACTATTCCGCAAGCCGCGACAATGATTCTTCGCGAAGCCAACGGTCCGCTGCATGTGAACGAGATTTACAATCGGCTAATGGAAGGCGGCTTCAGCTTCACCGGCAACAATCCCACGATCAGCATCGCCGTTTCGCTGAATCGCAACAGCCGCTTTCGCAAGGTCGCGCCGGGAACATTTGATTTGGTCATTCGCGATGCCGCGAAGGCGAGCTGATTTATCCGCAGATTACGCAGATTACACAGAGAAAATAAATAGTCACGAAAAGGCACAGAAGGCGCAAAACAGATACCGTTTGATCGTCGCGTTTTTGGTTTGTGCTTTTTGTGGCTTTCTAATCTGCGTAATGTGCGGATTGATCAGAGAAGCTTTTTCTTCAGCTCTGCCAGCATCTGCTTCGCTTCCGCATCGCTCATCTTCTCAATATCCGCCGTGCGCAGTTCGTCGACTACTTTCTGATTCGCCAAGTCGAACAGAGAAGATTGCGCGGCGATGCGTCTACGGCCGGCGCGAGTAGCCGCTTTTTCCAACGATTGCTCTTCGACGACCGATGAACCTGCTGAGGCCGCGACGACTCGTTCAGATTCCGCCGCCGCTTCCTCTTCGGCGAACACATCAAGCTCGTACCGCTCCAGTCGTTCCAAAACCTCGCGTGCGCGCGACAACGCCGGTGGCGGCATGCCCGCGAGACGCGCGACTTCAATTCCGTAACTCTTTGAGGCCCGACCGCGTTCGAGGCGATGCAGAAATACAACCTCGCCTTCGCGTTCCGTCGCAGTAATCTGATAGTTCTGCGCTCCGGGCAGACGCTCCGCTAATTCAGTGAGCTCGTGATAATGCGTCGCGAACAGAGTCCTCGCGGCGTGTTCGGGTGAGTCGTGCAGATACTCAGCGACCGCCCAGGCGATCGACAACCCATCGAACGTAGCTGTCCCGCGGCCAATTTCATCAAGCAACACCAAAGAGCGCGGCGTGGCGTTGTGAAGAATCGCCGCGGTTTCAGTCATTTCAACCATGAAAGTACTTCGGCCACTGGCCAAATCATCGGAAGCTCCCACCCGTGTCCAGACACGATCGAGGAGCGGTAGTTTTGCTTTCTCAGCAGGCACAAACGAGCCCATCTGCGCGAGAATGCAAATGATCGCGGTTTGCCGCAGCACCGTACTCTTCCCACCCATGTTCGGACCAGTAATGATCAGCAATCGATCAGTTGAGTTATTCAAATAGACGCTGTTCGGAACGAATGGATCTTCGTTGAATGCTTCAATCACCGGATGGCGGCCATGGACGATTTCAATTTCATCGCCGTCGTGCATTACCGGTCTTACGTAACGTCGTCGCGCCGCGGTTTCAGCCAGGCTGGCAACGGCGTCGAGACAAGCCAACGCTCGCGCGGTTGATTGAATCCGTGATGTCTCAGCCGAGACTTGCCGGCAAATGAGCGAGAAAATCTCCGCCTCCATTTGGAGGATGCGCTCTTCCGCGCCGAGCACCTTGGCCTCGTACTCTTTGAGTGCCGGCGTCGTGAAGCGTTCGGCATTCGCCAGAGTCTGTCGTCGTTCATACTCCTCAGGCATGCGCGCCGCATTCGCCTTTGAGACTTCAATGAAGTAGCCAAATACGTTGTTGAAGCGAATGCGCAAGGTGCCCACGCCGGTGCGCGCGCGTTCTTCGGCTTCCATCGAGGCAATCGTTTGCTTTGCATCGCGACTCAGCAACCGCAACTCATCAAGCTCGGCCGAATAGGCTGTACGAATTACGCCTCCGTCGATTACTTTAGCCGGCGGATCGTCTTCAATCGCGTTGGCAACCAAAGCGCGCACGTCTGCGAGTTCATCAGCGGCTTCATTCAAGACCTGGAGGAGGGAAGACTCAGCGTGCGCAAGTCCTTCACGAATTTGCGGCACCTGATCGAGCGAGCGGCGCAGCGCAACCAGGTCTCGGGGCGTAGCGGAACCCAGGTTGAGACGACCAACCAATCGCTCAACGTCCGAAACTTCTTTCAGCAACGTTCGCAAACGGTCCCGCTTTGCGTGTGAGGCGTGTAACTCAGCAACTGCGCCGTGGCGCGCTTCGATTTCGCCGCGGCGGATTGAAGGTCTCAGCAGCCACGATCGCAGCAAGCGCGCTCCCATGCCGGTCACGGTTTCGTCAATCACATCCAGCAACGAACGCGATGCGCCACCGCTGGCCTGGACCAATTCGAGATTGCGCACGGTGATTTGATCGAGAACCAGATGATCCTGCGGCTCGAAGTAGGCAATGTCGACGATGTGCGCCGCCCCGGCGCGTTGTGTGTCTTGTGCATAACGCAAACACGCGCCGGCGGCGCGAATCGCTTCGGTCTTTTTCGCGAGGCCATACCCGTCGAGCGAACGCACATTGAATTGCTTGAGTAACAGCGCCTCGCAGTCTTCCTTTTGCCACAGCCAATCGTCGAGTGGAGTGAGAGCAGACGGCAGTAGGCACGAGGCAGCAGGCAGAACCACGTTTGTTTGGTTTAAAACCGTTCCGTTCGCGTTCCTGCCCCCTGTCCCCAGCGGTAACGGGCCTGTCTTCCGTTCATTCCTGAATCCCGCGCGCACCAACGGGCCCAAGGCCTGCGGAAAGATCAATTCGCGGGGCGCATAGGACTCGATATCTGCGGCGATGCGCTCCCAGGCATGCTTGCCGCTCGCTTGCGTCGCGCGAAACTCGCCGGTCGAAATATCGAGGAATGCAGCTCCGACAGTTTCGCCCTGTGCACACACCGCGCCGAGAAAAACCGACTCGCGCGTTTCGAGCAATTGCGGATCGATTGGCGTGCCGGGCGTGACGATGCGCACGACTTCGCGCCGCACCAACTTCTTTGTTTTCGCGGCATCTTCGGTCTGTTCACAAATCGCTACGCGATAGCCCTTGCGCACCAGTTTGGCAATGTAGTTCGCCGCCGAGTGATGCGGCACGCCGCACATCGGGATCGGTTCGCTGCTGTCTTTGTGACGGGCGGTCAGCGTGATTTGCAGTTCTCGCGCGCCGGTGACCGCGTCGTCAAAGAAGAGCTCGTAGAAATCGCCCAGTCGAAAGAAGAGAAGGGTGCCAGGATGCTGTGCCTTCAGCTCCTTGTATTGCCGGACCATGGGTGTGGCGTTGGACATAAATCAGTGAGCAGGAGCGGTGTGCAGTGGGTAGCCAACGCTTCGTGCGAGCGCGTCATGATACAACAGAGGTACCAAGTCTGATTAGTTGCGATCCTGGTGAGAGAAGGAAAGTGGCAACCGCTAACGGCTTTGCCCAAAAAGCAAGGATGCGCGCGAACAAACTCGTCGAGCTGCGAAGCAGCGGTGGTAGCTAAGCCCAACGCGACATTTCAGCCTCGATGAGTGGTTATTCGTCGCCGCTCCGCGGCTCCCGCAAATCTTATTCTCTGGTAAGCCCAAGGCTCGCAGAGCCTCGCCTTGGGCTTAACTAACACCGGTGCTTCGCAGCTTGTTGCCGCTCCATCTGACGTGAGTGGCGATCAAGAGCATTTTTA
>DASYPX010000374.1:0-8689 GCA_036006125.1 Pyrinomonadaceae bacterium
GTGCGCTCGCCGGTTTTACTCACTGCAACCAACTCCGCGTCAAGCGCGAGAATTGCTGCGGGCCAGTCACCCGCCGGATCCGAATGCGCCACGCTCCCGCCGATCGTGCCCTTGTTGCGGACCTGCATATCGCCAATGTGAGAAGCGCAGTCGGGCAGCAATGGACAGATGCTCTTCAGAAGGTCCGACGATTCGATTTGATAATGCGTCGTCATCGCCCCAATCCGAATCTGGTTGGCGTCTTCGGTGATGTACGAGAGGTCTTTGATCCGCGCAATGTCGACCAGCAGCGGCGGCATCGCCAGACGCAGCTTCATCGCCGGAATCAAGCTGTGGCCACCGGCGAGAATCTTCGCATCCTCATTTTCTGCGAGCAGACTCAACGCTTCATCGAGTGTCTTTGCGCGTGCGTAATCGAATTGTGCTGGGATCATGAAGGTCTCCTTTTTGGAGTGCGGCGACTCGTCGCCGCTTTGAAAGCGCTGACAAGTCAGCGCACTCCAAATCATTGAGCATTGATAATCTTCCAAACTTTTTCGGGACGAATGGGCATATCGAGATGCGTTACTCCATACGGAGCTAACGCATCGACGACCGCGTTGACAATTGCCGGTGTTGAGCCGATTGTGCCCGCTTCGCCGACGCCTTTCACACCGAGCGGATTCACGGGCGAAGGCGTTTCCGTGCGATCAGTTTCGAACCAGGGAAGCTGTGAAGCTTTCGGCAGTGCGTAATCCATCAGTTCGCCGGTGATCAGTTGTCCCTGATCGTCGTAAATAACTTCTTCGTACAGCGCTTGCCCGATTGATTGCACGATACCGCCGTGCACCTGACCATCGACGAGCAGCGGATTGATCACCTTGCCGCAATCGTCGACCGCGATGTACCGCACAATCTTTGTCTCGCCGGTGTCCTTCTCGATTTCGACGATGCAGATGTGAGTTCCGAACGGGAAGGTGAAGTTCTTCGGCTCGAAAAAGTAAGTCGCTGACAGTCCTGGTTCCGTGTCCGGCGGGATTTCTTTCGCGATGTGTGCGGCGAGGGCGATTTCCTGAATTGTGAGTTTGCGGCGTCCGTTCGTTTCCGGTTCGGGCAAAGCGCCCGCCGGTGCCTGCCCAACCGGTACAACAGGTTCTGATTTTCCGGCCGCGGCGGCCGTTGCTTCTTGCCTCGAATAGCAACCCGCTTCGAAAGACAGCCGCGACTCCTCGCATTGCATCATGTGCGCCGCGATTTTTGACGCCTTCTCCTTTAGCTTCTGAATTGCGATTAGTACCGCTGTTCCTCCGACGGCCGTCGCGCGACTTCCGAATGTGCCGATGCCGTACTGCACCACGCCCGTGTCGCCGTGGATCACCGTAATGTCACTGATGTCCACGCCGAGTTCATCAGCCGCGATTTGCGCGAATGAAGTTTCCTGCCCCTGTCCATGCGGCGAAGCGCCAGTGAGAATCGTCACTTTCCCCGTCGGTTCGATGCGCACCGTTGCGCTCTCCCAACCGCCGGCCGGCATCGCTTGCGAAGGACCGAGCGCGCAAATCTCGACATAGCTCGACACGCCAATGCCGATCAGTTTTCCGTTATCCCGCGATTTCTTCTGCTCTTCGCGCAGCTTTTGATAGCCGGCGAGGTCAAGCGCCTTCTGCAAAGCCGCTTCGTAATCTCCGCTGTCATAATCCAGACCCGTAGCGGTATGAAAGGGAAATTCGTTCGCGGACGGAAAGTTCTTGCGCCGAACCTCGACCGGATCCATGTTCAGTTCGCGCGCGATGACGTCCATGACGCGTTCGACAACGTAAGTCGCTTCCGGCCGGCCGGCACCGCGATACGCGTCGGTGGACATTTTGTTGGTGAAGACGCCGGTGACATTCATTTGAATCGCCGGGATTTTGTAAGCGCCGCTCAACATCAGTCCCGTCAGTGTCGGAATCGCCGGTGTCAGCAATTGGTGATAAGCACCGAGATCGGCGACGACGTTATAACGAAGACCGGTGATCGTGCCGTCGTTTTTCACACCCACTTCGACAGTGCCCACTTGTGCGCGGCCGTGAATCGTTGCCTGCATGTTTTCCCGACGTGATTCAATCCATTTCACCGGCTTGCCGAGCTGTATCGAAATCCAGCCCAGCAAAGCTTCTTCGGCGTAGACGTTGAGTTTCGATCCAAATCCGCCGCCGACTTCGGGTGTGATCACCCGCAGCTTGTTTTCGTGGATTCCGATCATCAGCGCGAGTTGCGTGCGCAGCAGGTGCGGAATCTGTGTCGATGACCAAACGGTAAGTTCTTCTTCGCCCGGAAAATACCGAGCCAGCACACCGCGCGGTTCCATCGCAATCGGCGCGAGCCGTTGATGAACCATCTTTTGCGTGACGATTCGATCGGCGGCTTTCATCGCCGCGTCGATGTCGCCTTCGCCGGACGTCAGTTTGTAGGCGATGTTGTCGCCAAAGTGTTCGTGGATGACGGGGTTGGTCGGCACGCCGTCAATGACATGAACAACCGCGGGCAACTCTTCGACAAACACACCGACGTGTTCGACGGCATCGCGCACCGCGTACTTGTCGGTTCCGACGACGGCCGCAATCGGATGACCGACAAACAGAACTTTATCGGTGGCGAGTACGCGGTAATCAGGAACTTTCAAATCCGGCAGCGCTGCGGCGCAGGGAACCGGTCCAATCTTGTCAGCGATGTCCTTCCCGGTGTAAACGGCAACAACGCCGGGTATCTTCATCGCTTCGCTCGTATCAATTCCGGTTATTTTCCCGTGCGCGTAGATCGACCGCACGAACGCGACGTGCAGCGTATCCGGCAGCCGAATATCGTCAACGTAGTGCGCCAAACCCTTGATTAGTCTCGGATCCTCGGTTCGTTTGACGCGTTCTCCAACGTATTTGGCCATGATTCCTCCAAAAGAACGCACGCATGCTTGCGTGCGGTTGGCGCGCATCGTGCGCGCACATTCTACGCACTCGCTTTCTTTGCCGCCGCATACTCGACGGCTTCAACAATGTGCTGGTAGCCCGTGCATCTACAAAGATTTCCTTCAAGGCCATGGCGAATGTCTTCGCGCGATGCGTTCGGATGGCGATCGATGATTTGTGTGGAAGTCATGATCATTCCGGGCGTGCAAAAGCCGCATTGCAAACCATGGCATTCCCAGAACCCTTCCTGCACTGGATGCAGGTTACCGTTCGCCGCCAGGCCTTCGATCGTCGTGACATTCGAGCCGTCGGCTTGCACGGCAAAGACCGTGCACGATTTCACGGCCTGCCCATCCAGCAAGACAGTACACGCGCCGCAGATCGAAGTCTCACAGCCGACATGCGTGCCGGTTAGCCCCAACTCGTCGCGCAGGTAATGCACCAGCAACATTCGCGGCTCGACTTCAGCAGAATGATCGACACCATTGACGTTAATACTGATAGCCTGTTTCATGAGCTACCTCGTTTTCGTTATGAAATTCTGAGAGGGGAACTGCGCAAAGTTTTCTATGCCAGTTTGCGCGGAAAGTCAATTGAGATGCAGCCGGCGTGAAAAAAGAAAAGGCGGGGATAAGCCCGCCTCTTCAATGCATGCGTGACGTACTTTTACTAGTTGTCCTTGCTTTCCTTGATCTGCCTCTCGACTCGTTTCTTCGCGGCCTTCGCCTCGTCATTCGTCAAACCGAGGTTGCGCAGTGTCTTTCCGATGCTGTCGCCATTCGCCAAGCCGGCAAGGATTGCGTCGCGCGTAATAGCCGGATTCCTGCGTCCGAGATTCTGTCCCAGCCGTGTGGCCGCGACATAGTTTCCGAACGTCAGATTGGGATTCGTTTGCAGAGCGACTTGATAGCCGGCGCGAAGATCGTTTGCGTTTAAGTGCATGTCGCTCGCGATGTTTGGATGACGTCGTAAGTCGTTATCTGCATCATGCAAGTTTTGGCTGGCGATGCGTGCCCGTTCCAAGCCCGCGTCTGAACGGCCATTGGATCTATCGGAAGCATTGCCGCGGCCTTCGTCGGAACGTCCCATCGACGCATCTGACGAGCGACCAAGTCCTCGATCGACGCCGACACCGCTCGGTGGTCCGCCTGGTGACGCGCCGCGACCGCCTCCGCCACCCCGTCCTTTTCCCTGTGCCGCCGCTACCGGACTTAGCGCTAACGCAAAAGCAAACGCCAGAACGATTATGACGAGTGAACCTGACACTGTATTTCTCATATTCTCCTGGTCCTCCATTATTCCTGGTTCAAATTCCTGGTTCAACCGATTGAGGAGAGGCAAGGGACTTGTCGAACCGTGATTCGAAGGATCAGCTTACCAGCGAAGTCGCATAGGATTGCGAACCGAATCTTCGCGTTTGCTTGCGTTCCAGTTGCGGCGCGAGTTTGCGGCCGAGTTTTCTACGAGAAAGGCTTGGGAAGGTCAGAAGTTCCGCTGGACATCGTCAAAGTCACTTGCTTTTGAAGACTACCGGAAGCTTTGGCTTATCACCATTCTCGCTGCGTGTCGTCTCGATTTTGCCGCGCCATCGTTCAATCGCAGGCGGCAAGTTGTCCAGATATTTCTGATCGTTAGTGAAGAACAGAAAGCGCTCACCATTCTCGAGCAACACGACGTAAATGTGGCCGCAAGGCTCAATGACAAGCTTGGCCTCCATAATGGTGTAGAGTTGCGGAAGGCCGCCTTCCAGCGTGAGTACGCCCTTCTGATCGACATACGAATCTGAATCGTCAGGATAAACAACTTCTTTCAAGGTCTCTTTTAGCGTGCGAAGGTCGGTCTTTAGCAACGCACGCAATGCAAGCGCAACTTCCGCGTCATTGAAGACATTCGACCAGCGGGCACCTTTGTACTTGTTTAGATTATGAAACTTTGTTTCTGAACAAGCGGCGACTTGTACCTTATCGCGTAGAATTCGCACTCCACGCGCGTGCGCAGGCATTCCTCTGTTCGCTATGAGAGAGATCGCAACCGCCGCAAAACAGGAAAGGAAGGTACTATTTCTCATCAATGCCTCGAAAATGCATTCTTACTTTCCACCGCAAGCCTGCGAAGTTGGAGCGAGTTCTATTACAGCAACGCCTTTCCCCGAACCACCGATCATCGGACCGTGAGCTTCACTGTTCTCGTGGCAGATAATTACAGGATGGTCCGTGTCCCAACCTTTAACTTCATACACGCCGTACCCGGAACTAACCAGCATTCCACGCTTGGCTTCATAGCTAAACCTCCCTCTCAGAGCATCAGGTGAATCCGACACGTTGCCCTTATAGTAAGGGAAAAAATAGATGTCATAGCTAATCAACGGGTGGGTAACGGTTACTCTAAAATCATCAGTTAGGCTACAAATTTTTCCAGAGTAACGCATCGGGCCGTCGTTACCACGTGCCTCGAACGCAGTTTCAATCCAGATGTCAGCATAGATTTCGCCGCCTCCCCCAAGTTCTCCAGCCTTAGTAGTTGTCCACGGCAGTGAGACTGTTGCGAGTTGGTTTTCGGACACTCTTGCCGGGGCCGTATAAGTTACCTGGCGCTTTCCGGTTTCGATTGTCCCAATGTTAGTTTTCCAATTAAGGTCAATCGAAAAAGTACTTCCGTTCCTTGTAAGACCACGACAATCTTCACTAGGAGTTCCTCCAAAAAACTTGACGAGCTTATCGACTGGACCATCTTCATGTGAACGACATCCGAATACTTTGACAGTGGTAGATTTTCCTACACCCACCGACTGGATCTGTGGTTCGATCCATGCATGTAACCACATTTGAAAGTCGATATCGGTGAAATGTGTCGTCGAGACAGAATAAGTTTTTTTCTGTTTGTCGATTGCTGGCGGGCCCATACGTTTCCAGAAACCGCCAGTATCCTGATAGGCAACGGTGAGCGCTTCGGGTGCACTATCCTTCACATCGTCGTCGGTAAATTTGAAGGTAAGCTCCACCGGTATCGAGAAAGTGCGGCCGCTCGGTTCCAACCGATAGGCATCTCCTAGTCCGCCGGGCGCCATGTTTGTCAGAGGCTGAATGCTGAAGTTCATTTTCTCCGCGACGGCCTTCGGCGAAACGGTAACCGTGATTCGTCCGTCTGCACTTGAAATTGTTCCGCCTTCTGGACCAATGCTCTTCGTCACCCGTGAACCCTTCGGCGTTCCAACCGGAGTCGGCTTGTTTGCCGCTTTAGAGGAGTTTGCTCTAGAGGTTGAAGCCCTTTTGAACCACAAACCCGCGACAATCGCAACGACTACAACAACGACTGCGACGATTGCTAAAGCTGAGATTGTTAATCCGATGAATAGTTTTTTTCGAGACATGGCCGATTCCTCGCCGGCTCCGTAGAGCCAAGTTGTTCACAGGTCTAGGCAATCTGAAGCTAACTTACTTTCGATTGTTGGTGTGACTGGACTCGAACTATCGGCGGCAACGCTCAGCCCATCACCGCTGAGATTCAGGCTGTCGGGCGATGCCTTGGTTACCGTCTGAAGATTCTGGCCGGCAAGTTGTTGAGCGCTTTTCGTGATCGCTTCATTGTTGGCTTGCCTTCCTTGCTCATAAATGAACTGGGTCAAGCCGGTATAAGCAACCAACGTCTCGTACATTTCCTGCTTCTGTCGATCGGTGGCATTGCCGAGGCCGCCGCTCGCCGCGATTGCGCTCGCAAAATTGTTTCGCAGATTGACGAACTGCTGATCCGACAGCTCGGGCAGGCCGCGATAGATGCGAATGTTTTCGCCAAAAAAATACGCCAGCGCGATCGCTACATCGTTTTGTAGTCCGGCGGCAGCAACCTTCTTTCCAAACTCATCGAGCACAGCGTTCATCAACTTGAAGAATTGATCTCGCTGCGCCCGATCGTCGCCGACTTGATCGGCGAGTTCGCGCGTCTTGATGTAGCCGCTGGCGGGACGGAATTTGAGCGACGATTCATCGGCAGGTCTGCTTGGTTGCGATTGCGGTTGCGACGACACTTGGTTAGTTGAACTTCGATTCGAATTTGGATTCGTTCCCAACTGTTTCGCCACCGCGTCTTCGCGCGCCTTGTTCATGACCATCGTGGCGGCGAGCGCGGACATGGGATTATTGAAGTTGAATTCCCTCATCGTTCCGCCCGTTGTTGGACGCACATACTGGGCACTGTTCGAAGAGCAGAACACCAAGAGCGTGAAACAGAGAACAATGATTTGTGAAACTCTCATTTGCTTTTACCTCTAAGTGAAACTGAACCTTATCCAGCGTCGGTCAAAATAAGATTGCTACCGCCACCGAGCCACCTCACTGATCGAGCATCTTTCGCAACGCCTGAAAATCAAAATTCTCTTTGAACTGACGGATCGCAGCTGACTCTGCGTCGGTCGACTTACTAACGCGCCAGTAAACGGTGATGATCTTCACCGCAGTCCGCGAGGCCGCCGGTTTGAAAGGCGCAGCCTCGAGTGTGACCAACGGTTCTCCACCTTGCGCTTCAGTAACGAAGACCTTCGAGCGAGGGTTGCCCCAGGTAAAACCGTAACGATAGTTAACGATGGCCTGCTGCTGTTTTTCTTCGGGCGATAGCGAATTCAGTAGATTGCTTATTGCCGCTAACTCACTTTGGCGCTGTGCCACACCGAATGCGGGAGGCGGCGACATCTTCAGTAACTTGTCGAGTTCGTCCTGGTACTTCTTTTGCTCGCTGAGCAGAAACTTCTCGCGCGATAACGGCTTGAATGGTGAGCTGCCGTCGGCTGTAATGATGATCGCCTCATCAGGATTTCCGACGTTCAGTTCGGGCGACAGCAAAGCGAATCCGCGAAGATCGCCCTTCTGTTGTGGCATTTGATAAATCTTGGCGCCGTTGACCGTGTGGCCGCGGACCATTCGCTCATTCGCCAACCAACCGACGCTGTTGAAGTAGAAGTAGATCCACGTGCCGGTTTCATCGCCGACGTGAATGCTCCGTGAGTTTGGATTGCAGTAGTAATTGAAAATCGGCACATCGACGCCGAACGGCACGGGCCCATCTTTGACGTACGGAGTGCCACTAATCGAATGAATGGGTTGAGCTTCGGCGCCGATCGGAGTCGGCAGCGCTTTGAGCATTGCGATGACTTTGTCAGCTTTGTTGAGCAGCAGCGCGTATTGGTTCTTCGGAAAAGTGCGATCAGCGTTGGCAAGTTCATCGCCAAACCGGTTCTTGGCATGCCAGCTGCCGGGCTGTTGGGCGGCCTCGCGATCTGTGCACTGTCCTTGCGCCATTACAGCGGCACAACAAATCACCAACACGAAGCTAGCGATCCCGATCATCCCTGCTGCTTTCCTTCATTTCGGATTGATCGGAGTCTTCGAAAGCTTGTAGTAGATGTGAACTTTAACTTTGGTCTTGGTGTTGGGTTTTGTCTTTATGAGTGGCTCGTCGGGTTCAACGTCGCCGGAATCATACTCGACATAGCCGCTAACTACATCGAGCGGGACATCAATCTCGTGATGAATCACTCCGCCTTTCAACAAATAGCCGCCTCTCTTGGGATCACTGACCGTGATCCTCGAGATGCCAAAGAGTTGTCCGTCCTTGAATGGGACATCGTGAGGGCCAGGTTCCGTAACGGTGTCCTGCGGCTTTTTATTTACCAACTCTCTTACTACCTGTTTTACCGTTGCTTGCTGCTTATCGCTTTCAGGATTTAGCGGAATGAAGATGTTATAAGTTAAGTGTTCTGTGTCAGCTACGAA